>NZ_JCAMOT010000014.1:0-174959 GCF_059512425.1 Bradyrhizobium sp. Leo78 | reverse complement strand
CGTTGCTACGCGCTACGAAAAAACCGCACGAAATTACTTCGCTGTCGTCGCTATCGCCGCAACTCTGCTCTGGCTAAGATAACTGTCCACGCGGCCTAGAGCGTCTTTGGGCGGAGCATGCCCTCGGACTTGGTCCGAGGGTGGATACCGGTTCGCGTGAAGAGAACGCGTCAAAACAAGAATCTAGAGCTTCGATTCTGATTCAATCAGGACCCGCGCAGATGTCGGTTTGCCTTCGGCTTCTGGGACACTTGCCGATAGTCTCGACCCGGAGATTGAAAACCAAAAGGGCGCGGTGATCGCGCCCTTTGTCCTGATGGCCTGCATAGCCCTGCCGATCCGCGCTTGCATCTGCACGGTCAGTACCACCACCACCGCGGAATATATACCTCTTGATTTCCGTAGCGTATCACCGGCGCTACGGGCGGGCCGTATGGATCGACCCGGTCGTCCTCTGGACGATAACGATATCGTGGAACAATATAATAATCCCAGTAAGGAGTTTCCCTGACTATGGGCACCCTGACGATCGCCCTTGCCCGTGGTTCACGAACGACTCTGGCCTCCTGCGCATAGGCTGCAACGCTGAACGTCCCCAGGTTACACAGCACCAGCGCCGTTCCGAGAGCTACGGTTTTTATCCTCATTCCTCGGCCTCCTTGCCGTAAAGGCAAACTAACGAGCATCTGCTCATGATTGTTCCGTCTGCGCGGGGAGGGGCGCCCTCGGTGATCGGCGGCATCGCCAGCCGCATTGCCGAGCGCAGAGTAGCGCAACTCCGAGCGCAATCTATCGAAATTGAAAAGGCCGCTGGCATAGCTCCAGCGGCCTCCGCGCTTAATGTGGGTCGCTAGAGATCGATGCCGACAGCGATGTTGCGGCCCTGCAGTTCGGCGATCTTCATTCCCTCAGCCTGCAACTGCACGAACTCCGGGTCCTTTGCCACGGCCTCCTGCACTTTGCCGTAAGCTTCCCAACCGGCGTAGCGCGTCGTAACCAGCCATTCTCCCGCCCACACGCCAGTGTGGAAACGGGACAGCCGAAGAAATTCGGCACCGTGTTTTTCAAAGATCTTCTTCGCCCGCCTGGCAATCTGGGTCATTTCCTCGGCCTTATCGGTTCTGAAACGAGTAAATTGCACGATCGACATGGGGCTACCTCCATCGTGATTTAAAATGTCTAAGAGGCATATATCGAGCGACATTTGAGGAGCGAACCTCAATGCAATCTCGATGAAGATTTGTCTTCATCGACTTGGCCTTGGTTCAGGCTTCGCAATCGACACTGGCTAAAATAGGTGCGCCGTTTATCAAGACTTGAATTGCTGCCGGTTTGATCGACACGCAGCAAAGAGATGAGGGTGCGAAGAGCCTCGCAACCTCATCCGTGTCCTTTCAGCCTGCACCTTGATGTGGCCGGCGGAAGTGCGTGCCCCGGCGGATCGTGGGGATCGCGCCGGGGCGTCGCTCCCTCTCAACCGACCATTGGGCTAGGGGGCTGAGATGATCAGCGAGAGATCGCACGTCAACCGAAGCACAACCGCTGCCGGGATGTGAGTGCAAATTGTGCCATTCAACTTGAATTTTAAGAAGCTTGCACAAAGAGGGCCCGGTTCTTCACTTGGCAAACTAAAAAGCGACCAGTTCATTGCGGCGAGGTCTCTACGAGGGCGCCCGCAACGAACCTTATTGTGGCCGCCTCGCCTTTCTGATGTGTTCGACGGCCGTCAATATGCTGCCACCTCGCAGGGTGTGTAAACTGCAACACACGAGACAAGCGCGAATCGCTGTAGACTCAAATGGCGTCCTCAAACGCGCCTCCCTAGCCTTGAGCCCGTCGCAAATGGCGGGCTTCCTTCGAGAGGGCGCTCGGGTCATTAGGTGTTCGCGCCGGTGCACGCCTGCGTGCACCAGTGGGGTCTCCGCATTCCTACTGACACGAATTTCATTCCCTCGTTACATAATTCGGCATTTAATTGCCGCATCGTATTACCTGATCATATTTGCGAATGACCCGGCGGGCCGCACCTGCCGGGTTTTTCGTTCCTGTCCCGAGGGACCGTTTAATCCTTGAAGGCTCTAATCGACGGCTGGATCGTCAAGCGGTAAGCGACCGAGCTGTCGCCGTTGAAAATCTCCAGCGATGTGCCGCAAGCCGGGCAGCGATATTCGCCTGGCTCGCCCTTTCCGGATGACAGCTCGATCCTGCGGAAGCCTGCTCCACATTTAGGGCAGATCACGTCGTCTTTTTTCATCAGATCACCCTTCGGTCTATGCCAACGCTTTACCCTGCGCTGGGCAGCAGAGCCATGATCTGAGAGTTACAAGTGTAACAACGTGCGGAGGCGCCCGACCAACCGTCCGTTCACGCTGGCGGGCCGCTCCAGTCCAAGCGACAAGTCGAAACTGGAGAATTGGTCAAGCTTTGCACAGCCAACCTTTCCTCGTTCAAGCGCCTTTCGACAAACCCGCGCTCAAGGTCCGAGAGATTGGTCCCAAGCAGCCGCCGATATCGGCTGATGTTGTTGGTATGGGCCCGCAGACGGGTGACTTTATCGTCGGTCATCGAGCCTCCAATGTGGAGAGGAAGTCAATTGTGAAGCTGTGGGAATGCCGTGGCTACCTAATCATATGAGGCTGTCGCAGGCTCAGGCTCGGCCTCAACGTTGGTCCGCAAAATTGCGCCGCCGGGCTGGAAATACAGCGTCCCGGCGGCGTTTGTCTCAACTGGTGCCCTGAAATCCCAGTAACAGCATCTTAGCAAGACCATGCTACCTCGTGTGTGAAATGGTTCACACTTTTCGCGGTTTCCAAAAAAGCGGGGTCAAGAACTCGGACCACGCCTGGGCGATTGGGGCTGGGGGTCAAATCCCGCCGCTCCGACCATTCGTTGTCCGACGCTCCTTGACCTTGAGCCACACGCCCCCATGAGGGCGCAGCGTGATCGACGGAAATGGCGTCACCTTGCGGTCTGGCAGCCATTCCATCGAGAAACGTTGCGCCATGGTCGTCAGCACCAGGACGGCTTCCATCATGGCGAAACGCTGGCCGATGCAGACGCGCGGTCCGCCGCCGAACGGCATATAGGCGAAGCGGGGTAGCTTGCGCTCGAGGTCGCCCATCCAGCGTTCGGGGTGGAAAGTCTCCGGCTCCTCGAAATAATGCGGGTCGCGATGCAGGACCCATGGGATGATGAAGATGGTTGTCCCCGCTCCGAAAGAGTAGCCGCCAAGGTCGAACGGTTGCACGGATTCCCGGCCGATGGCCCACGCGGGCGGGTAAAGCCGCATCGCTTCCATCACGACGCTTTCCGTGAATTTCAGGCGCTGAACATCCTCGGCTCTGACGGGGCGATCGCCGACCACTTCGGCGATCTCCGCGACCATGCGCGCCTCGGTGTCCGAATGCTGGCCGAGCAGAAACCATGTCCAGGAAAGCGCCAGGGCCGTGGTCTCGTGCCCTGCGAGAAGGAGCGTGATCGCCTCGTCGCGAAGCAACGAGTCGCACACCGGTTTTCCTGCGTCGTCGCGCGCTGCCATCAGACGCGACAGAAAATCATTTCGATGTTCCACGCCGCTGGCGCGCCGTTCAGCGATCATCGACGAAACAACTCTTTCAATCGTCCGGATCGAGCGCCGGTATCTGAGGTGGCCGGGCAGCGGAAACGCGTCCGGAATAAGGATCGGGCGCTTGTAGCGCGATGCGATCTCCACGGTGAGGTCGTTGACCGCAAGATCCATGTCGTGAATGTCTCGCTCCACCTCGGAATCGAAGAGCGTCTTGGCTGCGATCCGCAGCGTCAGTCCCATCATCTCGGGATGGATGTCGATGATCTCGCCATCTTGCCAGCCATCCAGCAACTGGTGAGCAAGGGCCACCATCGCGCCGTCGTAAGCAAGCAATTGCCGGCCGGCGAAGGCAGGCGCAGCCAAGCGACGCTGGCGGTGCCAAAGCTCGCCTTCACTGGTGAGCAGGCCTTTCCCGAACACCGCCGTCACATGGCGCCAGAAGAACTTGTGCTTGATGTAGTTTCGATGGTCCTCCAGGAGGACCTTCTCGATCGCAGGCAAATCGTTGATAAAAAGGTCCGGCCATCCGGCAAGATTGAGCGAGACGAAGTCGCCGTACCGATCCGCTAGTTCAGCAAAGAAGCCGAGCGGGTTCTTGCCGAGCGCTGGCAGATTTCCAACAAACGGCAAGCCGCGCGGGCCTGGCGGCCGACGCGGTCGAGGATGCCAGCCAGCGCTTGCTGGTGCGTCCACGGGAAAAATATCAGTCCTGCCTACGGCGGCGCCTGATCAGCCAATAAACACCGTAGCCAACGGCAAGGATCGGAAGGCCTGCGCCGGCAATCGGCCCGGGGGCTCCGCTAACACGTTGACCGGGCGGATCTCGACCGGGGGCGTTATCGCAATTTCCCCCGCCATTGCAGGCTTGCACGGATGGGATGACTGCCGTCAAAGAGAGGGCCAAAATCGCGGCGGCAATGCCGAACCCGATCTTCATTTGACTTCTCCAATGCTGACTGGGTATTAAATGTCAAAATTAAATACAGCATTAAATAAATGATTTAACATAGGTAATGTTCCCCGTATTTTTTTGCCGCTTGGGCACTCCACGCGAAGTTGCTTGCCGGGTTCAGCCACGGTTTCAATTCCAGCCTATCGAGATGTTCGCTCGTTGACAGCTCGAGCTGCTCACGTACGTCAGCAGTAATCCTCCTGGTGCCATTGAGGTGCCGATCATATGCGGAGAGCAGCGTCCGTTGATGCTGGCGAACGGGGCATCTGCCTGCCGGGAACCTGCAATGTGTTCTGGCGTTCTATCCGCAAGAAGAGGAACCGCCATGGATAATCTGACCAAGAGGGATCAACGCGACCGCTCGAAGATCAACATGCACGAGGACTTCGAGGTCAAATACTGGACCAGAGAACTCGGGGTAACGAGAGAGCAGCTCCAGAAGGCTGTCGACAAGGTTGGCAACAGCGCTGCCACGGTCCGGAAGGAGCTGGGGCAATGAAGATAGACGATCAGGCAATCCGGGCGCGCGCCTATCGATTGTGGGAAGCCGCGGGAAGCCCCGAAAATGAAGAAGAGCGCTTCTGGCACGAAGCGGAACGCCAGCTCAAGGAAGAGCAGATCCAGCACGAGCTGAAGACGCCGGACACCCTGTAGGCCGGACTTATCAGGTGCGGCCTAGATGCCAAGCACCCAAACGGCGACGATGGCGCCGAGCACGGCGAGACCGCTGATGGTCCAGCCGGTGACGTAGGCCCCGCTGCCAGCCTCGGGCTGATCGACCATGGTATCGTGCCAATCGGTCATGATGGCCTCCAATCCATTGCCTCCCCGGACGTAGGTCGGCGCAGACGGCTCAAGGTTCAAGACGCGAAACGCGGCGCAGGTGCGCCGCGTTCCAATCGGTGTCCACCTTCGGATCAAGTCCGAGGGCATGCTTCGCTCGAAAACGCCCTACCGTGCGCTTCGCTTGGGCTTGCGCACCGCGCGGACCTTGCCGCTGGTGCCGCCGCCGCAGAAGAACTGATCGCGTCCGTCGGACTCGAGCCCTGACACGCTGACGCCGGGCGGCAGCGCCAGGCGCTCCAGGGCCTCGCCCGTCTTCGGATCAATTCTGGTCAGATCGCCTTCGTCGCCTTCCCAGGTGCCGTGCCAGAGCTCGCCGTCGATCCAGGTGACGCCGGTGACGAAGCGGTTGGACTGGATGGTGCGGAGGATCGCTCCGGTTTTGGGATCGATCTGGTGGATCTTGCGCTCCCGGTACTGTCCCACCCAGAGCGTGCCCTCGGCCCAGGCCAGGCCCGAATCGCCGCCGCCGCCGGGCGAGGGGATCGTCGCGAGCACGCGGCCGCTTTTCGGATCGATCTTCTGGATGCGATCCTCGGCGATCTGAAACAGATGCTGGCCGTCGAACGCCGTTCCGGCATGCGCGGGCACATCGATCGAGCGCACCGTGTCCCCGCTCGCCGGGTCCATGGCGCTGATCCGGTCGCCGGACGCGAACCAGACGAGCTTGCCGTCGTAGGTCAGCCCATGGACGCTGTCGACGCCTGGGAATGGGCCATATTCGCGGATGATTTCGGCTGCTGACGTGATCATGCTTCCTCCTCGCTGTTCGAAACTGGAGGCACCCTAGCCATTCGGCAATGGCGCGGTGAGTAACAAGGTCGTCGCGAAACCCGGCAAAGGCGGGGTCACCCAGCGGCGTGCGCGCCCGCGGCCGAACGACTGCACCTTGTCTCTGGCCGCAAGCGCGTCGAGCGCCCGCTGCACGGTGCGCTGGCTGGCGCCGAGCGCCAGCGCCAGCGCCGAGCTCGACCATGACTCGCCGTCGGCCAGAAAGGCGAGCACCTCCGCATGCTCCTCTTCGACCGGGCGCGCCAGCACAACGATGTCGCGTGCCTGGTGCGGCACGAGTGCGAACCCTTGCTTGGTCGCGCTGACGTCGGCGAGCGTGCGCAGCATGCTGCGAAGCCGCCCGATCTCGACCCGCAGCCGCGCGCGATGCGATTCATCGGCATGCTTGCCGCGGAATGCCCGCGCGACCAACGTCTCCCTGGACACGTCGTCCGGCCAGGCTTCGGCCAGAGCGCGGGCGAGCGCGAACAGAACCGGACGTGTGGCAAGCGAAACCGTCATGTCCCTCTCGCGCACGACATAACGGCACGCATCCACGACCAGCGACTTCGACGCCAGCAACGCCTCGACCTCATCGAGCAGGAGCGGGCGCTCCTCGCCGCGTGCAACGAGGCGCGCCGCGGGTGTGCCGAGCAGAAGGGCCGCGCTTTCGACCTCTGCCGTCAGCGCAGGAA
The DNA here is from genome assembly GCF_059512425.1 of Bradyrhizobium sp. Leo78. NCBI lineage: Bacteria > Pseudomonadati > Pseudomonadota > Alphaproteobacteria > Hyphomicrobiales > Nitrobacteraceae > Bradyrhizobium > Bradyrhizobium sp. Leo78. The sequence continues at coordinate 168,130 of NZ_JCAMOT010000014.1, read as the reverse complement.
TCCGTGCCTGCCGCGCTGCGGCCTCGGCCCGCGCGAGTGCGGCGCGAGCCGGCTTGGTGCGGAGGCGGCGCATCGCGATGCCGGCAACGACCAATTCGTGCGCGGCCCTTGAGGTCGGCGGCAAGGGCGCTGGATCAAGATCGGCGAGCCTGCGCTCGGCGTCATCGAGGCGTCCGATCAGGAGCAGACGGCGGATCTCGAGATAGCGCGCATGCGCGGCGTTGACGAAATCGCCGTGCGCTTCGAGCGTCGCCCGCGCGGCGTCGAGCGCCTTGGCGGGGAATCCGAGGTCGCGGGAGGCGAGCGCGACCTCGGCCTCCGCGACGACGCATCTGGCGCGCGCGATCGCCTCCTTCGGGCCGAAGGCGCGCGCGGCGCCGCGCAGCAGAGCCTTGGCGCGGACGAAATCGCCGAGCTGCGCCATCGCGATGCCGCGAAGCGCCAGCGCCGGCGCGTCCTCGCGCAGCGCAACGCGGTTCAATGCGCCGAGGGGATCGCCCATCGCGAGCGCACGCGCGGCGGCCGTGATCAGCGAGTCCATCGGAATCCCGTCACACTTGTCACTCTCACCCGTTCAGGCCCGGTCGTAGTCTACCTCACCGTGACAGACCAGTACGCAGCGAGGAGATCGGCTCATGGTCGACTGGACGATCCTTTCCCCAACATTCCTCACCGCCACGGTGGAGTGGGCGGAGGCTGTCGTCACGGTGCTCACGGTCGGCCCGGGCCACGCGACCAGCGATATCGAGAACAGGGAATGACGATGACGGCACATTGCCCAAAGCTCGACGTCGAGACCGCGAACGAGGCTTCGCCGTCGCAACGTTCGAGCGTCACAACGAAGATGTCGGCAGCCGATCGGTTATCGCTTGCGGCCGCGCCGACCTTCGCGGTCATGGCGTTGCTCACCGCCGTCGTCGGCGGCGCGCCCGATATGCTCTGCTCGCAAGTCACGTCGCCGTTCGCGGGAATGGTCACGATGTACGTGCTGATGAGCGCCTTCCACTCGGGGCCGTGGCTGAGGCTGATCGCGAGGCGATGTAGCGGCTAGCTGAACGCGCCACAACTGGATCGCGGCTTCGACATTCGCTAGTCTCGCTGTCACCGGCACAACAAACGCTGGGCGTCGATTTCCCGCCTTGTGGAATGGGACGCATCAACCAACAACAAGAAGCAGGGGAAGCGTCTCCAATGAAGGAATTTGCAGGGAAGATTGCCGTGATCACGGGCGGCGGCACGGGCATGGGACGCGAGCTCGCGCGTCAGCTCGTGGCGGAGGGCTGCAATGTCGCGATGTGCGACGTCTCAGCGGAGGCGATGGCGGAGACGAAGCGGCTCTGCGAAACCGAGAAGCTGCCGCAGGGATTGCGCGTCACGACTCATATTGCCGACGTCTCGATCGAGGATCATCTCAAGCGCTTTCGCGACGAGGTGATCGAGCAGCAGGCGACCGACAAGATCCACTTGCTGTTCAATAATGCCGGCATCGGCGGCGGTGGCAGCCTGTTCACCAATACGCGCGAGCAGTGGGAGCGCACCTTCAACATCTGCTGGGGCGGCGTCTATCTCGGTGTCCGCACCTTCCTGCCGCTGCTCGTGAAGGCCGACGAGGGGCATATCGTCAACACCTCCAGCGTCAACGGGTTCTGGGCGAGCGTCGGCCTGGGCGTGGCGCATACTGCCTACAGCGCGGCGAAATTCGCGGTGAAGGGATTCTCCGAGGCGCTGATGAACGACCTCAGGCTGAATGCGCCGCATATCAAGTGCTCGGTGGTGATGCCCGGCCATATCGGCACCTCGATCGTCTCCAACTCACGCAAGGTGCAGATCGGCACGGAATCCGACCAGCTCACCGAGCAGGAAATCCTGCAGGCGCGCCAGCGGATGAAGGGCGCAGGGATCGATGTCGATGCGATGTCGGACCAGGAGATCCAGCAGGCCGCGCTCGATCGCGCGCGGACCTTTCATGATGATGCGCCGACCACGGCGGCCGCCGCGGCCAAAATCATCCTCGACGGCGTCAAGGCCGATCGCTGGCGCATCCTGGTCGGCGAGGACGCCCATGTGTTGGACGAGCGCGTGCGCCAAACGCCGGAACAGGCCTACACGCCGGAATTCCTCGATCGCATCAAGGCGGACGTCGGCTGGCGGCTGGGTTAGCCGCGCGCAACTCGCGCACGAGGGCTGGGCTGATAGGCGAGCCGGGCGTGGCCTGCGCAATAGGGCAGGCCGTCGACCGGCCGGTTGCCGCAGAAGCGGAAATCGCTGGCATCAGGCGTCTCGACCGGCCAGCGGCAGCGCTGCTCGTCGAGTTCGAGCAGCGAACAGCAATGGCCGTTCGCGATTGGCTCCTCCGGCGGCGCCTCGCCGTATTCGGCCTGCAGCATCCGGATCTGATGCCGCACTGTCCTCGCGCGCGGCGCACGGGGAGAAGGCTTTCGCGCGGGTCGTTCGGCGTCGTCGCGCGGCTCCCGTGTCAGATTGAGGCGCGAGAGCTTGCCGATCACGGCGTTGCGGCTGACGCCGATGTCGACGGCGATCTCGCGGCAGGTCAGTCCGGCATCAAAGCAGCGCTTGAGCTGTTCGACGCGTTCGGGGGTCCAGATCGATAGGATGGCGGTCATGGCGATGGTCCCAGGTTGCCGGAAAGTTTCCGGGTTGGCTTGACCACCCTTCAGCCGGACCGTCTGACGCCTCGCTTCACGGCTTGCCGTTGTCGCGGATCGACAACAGCCCATCCTTGATCGCAAGGCGGATGCCTTCCTCGATCAAGGTCCGGGCGACTCCCGGGACGCTGGTGCCATGGGTGCCCTGTCTCACCAGCTTCTCCATGTAAGCGATGGTCGAGAGCGCCAAAGTGACGGGAATGCGATCGGTCTCGGCTTTCTCCGTGGCCATGGCAAAACGCTAGCCTTTTACGCCTGTACAGAAAAGTATCTATTCAGACTCTATTTAGTTTTGCACCGGTGAGTCAAACTGATTCGCTTTTTGCGCGCTATCCTATTGTAAAATAATGAGAAAATTTCATGGTGTTCTGGGGATAACGCGCGCGCCCCGTGTACAGCGCCTAGAGCCAGGCGGCGAGGGCGCGGCGAAACGCGCGAGGATTTCACGATTTATGGGATTGCTTCCTGTCACCCAGGCCGACGATGATGCGGTCTGGAATTCGGGCGCAATGACAGTAACGAACGGGCTCTACACCATTCAGATCGAGATGACCGAGGGCGGGCAGGGCCGCGCCAACGGCGTCATCGTGCTGCACGACGGCAGGATCGCGGGCGGAGATTCGTATTTCTACTACTCGGGCTCGTACAGCGCCGATCACGGCAAATGGCGCGGTGAGCTCACCACCAGCGAGCACACCAAGTCCGCCGGCGTCCTGCCGTTGTTCGGCGGGCGCGATGTGACCTGCGGCTTCACCGGTCTCTATTCGACTGACACCGCGCAGGTGAGTGGAACGGCGCTGGTCGGAAAGACCAGCGTCATGTTCGTTGCCAGGCTGATGCTGCGATCGAAGCTATGAGGCGTAGATCATGATCCGATTAGACGGAATCGGATCATGATCTCCTCTCTTTGTTTGAGCATGACCTTTTCGGAAAACCGGTTTCCACTTTTCCCGATCATGCTCTAGGACGCCTCGACCTCGACCTTCACCGGAAATTTCTGCAGCAACCGGCCGGCCGTCTCCGCCTTGTCGGGCGCGGCGCTGACGCGCAGATAAAGCCCGCGCGACGGATCGGTGATCGCTTCCACGTTCACCTCCTTGGCGAGGCCTTCCGCGGCAAGCAATTCGCGCGCGGCGTCTCCGGCGGCGATCTCGCGCAGCTTCGGCTTGAAGATTTTGCCGACCGGCGTCACCGGCATTTCCGAGATCACCGAGACCGCGCGCGGCCGCGCCGGCGGCTCGGGGATGTTCTCCTGGACGAACGCGGCAAGCGCCTGCGGATCGACCTGGACGCCGGGCTGGGTCGATACGAACAGCATCGGCACCTCGCCTGCATAGGCGTCGGGGCGTCCCACCGCCGCGGCGAGCGCGACGCCCGGAAACTGCAGCGCCGCGTCCTCGATCGAGCGCGGATCGATGTTGTGGCCGCCGCGGATGATCACGTCCTTCGCGCGGCCCATGATGTAGACGAAGCCGTCGGCGTCGATCCGGCAGATGTCTCCGGTACGCAGCCAGCCATCGTGGAAAGCGTCTTCGGTCTGCTTCTTGTCGACATAGCCCGCGAACACTTGCGGCCCGCGCGTCAAGAGTTCGCCGACCGGCGAAGGCCACGGGCCGGTGTGCAGCTTGCCGCCCGCGAGGATCGCAAGCTCGACCAGCGGATTGCGAGTGCCGACGGCTTCGGGCCGCGGCTTGATGCCGTGGACGTCATGGGTGATGGCGCCGGCAAGCTCGGTCATGCCGTAGAGCTGCTGGATGCAGGGGCCGCCCCAGGCCGCAAGATAGCGGCGCTCGATCTCCAGCGGGCAGATCGAGGCGCCGGTGGCGGTCACCCGCAGGGACGAGATGTCGGCGTCGCCGACCGGGACGCCTGCGATGGCGCCAAGCGCGGTCGGGACATTGCCGTTGACGTTGACGCGGTACTTCTCGACGATCTTCCAGAAATTCGTGATCAGCGCCGGATCGCGCGCGCCGGCGGGGCCGGGGATGAACATGGTCGCGCCGGCCGACAGGCTGTTGGCAACCGTGCAGAACAGGCCGCCGACATGGAACAGCGGCAGCGTGACCGTGCAGCGCTCGCCCTTTCGGAAGTCGAGCGCCATGCGCGACGAGACCGTGGAAGCAACCATCGCGCGGTTGGTGAGCCGCGCCACCTTGGGATGACCGGTGGTGCCGCCGGTCGGCAGCATCACGGCGACGCGGTCGGCTTCGGAAAAATCCTTTGACTGGCCGTAATCGTCACGCCACGCCGGATCGGGCTTGAGCACCTCACCATCGAACGAGATGGTGCCGTCGAGCGGCGCGATCACGATGCGCTTCAGCGACGGCACGTCGCCCTGCAGGCCCTCGATCTTCTCGTAGAGCCCGCCCGGCATGCCCGGTGGCGGTGCCAGCAACAATTTTGCCCTGATGGCATTGAGCTGGGCGATGATGGCCTCGCGCGTGAACAGGAGATTGAGCGGCTCGGCGATGCCGCAGGCGGCCGCGCCCCAGATCGCGGCGATCGCGGCCGGGCAACTCGGCAGCAGGATCGCGACCGCATCCTCCTTGCCGACACCCTCACGACGGAAGAAGTTTTCCGCCGCCTTGACCGAGCCCATGAGCTGATCGTTCGAGAGGGTGACCGGATTGGGATCGAGGGGCGAGCGCAGATAGATGACGCACTCCGCATTGGGATCGCCGAGCGGGCCACGGGCGATCAGATCGAGGATGCGCGGGCAGGCGGCAAGCTCCTGCCGCATTTCCTGTTCGCGGGCGGCTTCTTCGGCCGGCGATAGCCTCTCTTTCAGCATGTGTCTCCCTGTCGTTTTTGTTTTCGTTATTTGATTGTATCGGGTCGATTGTATCGAGCGCAGCTTGCGAAGCACAAGTGCGGCAATCGGTCATTCCCGGGCGAAGCCTAGCATCGAACCCGGAGATCTCGCGGTCACGAAACAGAGCACGCCGGCGATTCCGGGCTCGCACGTTCGTGCGCCCCGGAATGAGCGCGGCAGGTCAACCGTGCGCGATCGCCTTTGCGATCATGCAGTGGATACCTTTGGCGCCGTTCACGGTCTGCGTGACCCGCAGATCGGCGGCGAGGCTGCACAGCGTGTACGCATCCTCGCGCGACAGATTCCGCTTCTCTCCGAGCAGCGCGATCATGTCGCGCAGCGCGCGCACCACGCATTGGTCGAGGTCGGGGTCCATCGCCATCGTCATGTAGTGATCGGCGGTCTCGGCGCGGGGATAGTTGAGCCGCAGGTCCTTGCGCAGCGTCAATTTGAAGCGGCCCTGCAGCGCGGTCTCGATCGCCGTGACGCAGACCTCGCCGTCGCCCTGTACACCATGGCCGTCGCCGCACGAGAACAGCGCGCCGGGCACGAACACCGGCAAATAGAGCTTGGCGCCCGGTCCGAGCTCCTTGTTGTCGAGATTGCCGCCCATCGCGCGCGGGATCAGCGAGGTGATGCGGCCCCAGGCCGGCGGCGGCGCCACGCCCATCACGCCGAAGAACGGTTTCAGCGGCAGCTCCAATCCCCAGGGCAGGCGGCCGACCATGCGCTCGCGGTCAAGCGGGATGTTGAGGATGCGCGGCTCGTGGAAATCATCGGGCAGGGTGCCGGAGAGAGGTTTGATCAGGTTGTAGCCCCAATCCTGCCGCAGCCCGACGTCAAGGATATCGACCTCCAGCACATCGCCGGGCTCGGCACCCTCGACCGCGATCGGGCCGGTGAGGATGTGGCCCGGCAGCATCCGCTCGGACCTCGCATGGATGTCCGCAAGCTCCGGCGGGATGTGAAATTTGGTCCGGTCGGGCACCACGTCGGGGCCGCCGCTGACGGTGTCGATGGTGACCTCGTCGCCGCTCTTGATCGCGAGCACCGGCTTGAGTTTTGCTTCGAAGAAGCCCCAGTGGCAGGTCTCGGGGCTCGCAGGGAGATGATGGTGAGTCATGGGATTTCTCGGGCGAGCATGTAACGTGTGACGCGCATCGCATTTAGAATGGGCTTTTGCAGTCAGATCAATCGTTGCCGGATCACTTCCGGCGGAAATTATTGTTTGAGCCGATGCCGCGGCCATGAAGCGGATCAGCACCATGCGTATCCACGCGAGATGGAATGCCGGTCGGTTTGTGCTATGGCGCTGTCCGTTGATCGGATCGGAGGCCACCGCGGGTGTTTTTTGTGCTGTCGAAGACGCTCGGCGTCATGCTGCTGCCGGGCAATTTCCTGATTGGCATCGGCGTGCTCGGGGCCATCCTGCTCGCGACGCGGTTTGCCGCGCTTGGCCGCAAGCTTTTGGTCGCGGTGATGGTGCTGCTTGTCGTGGCCGGGTTCTCGCCGCTTGGAAACCTGTTGCTCTATCCGCTCGAGGCGCGCTTTCCGCCGTGGAATCCCGCGGAGGGCGCGCCCGATGGCATCATCGTGCTTGGCGGCCCGGTCGATTCCGACGTTTCGGCGTCACATAATACGCCGATTGTGCGTAACGCGGCCGATCGCATCATCGCCACGGCCGCGCTCGCGCGAAAATATCCGAATGCCCGTGTCGTGTTTTCCGGCGGCAACGCCAACCTGATTTCCAATGACGCCAAGGAAGCTGATTACGTGGCGGAGATATTCGAAGGCCTCGGCATCGCGAAATCGCGGCTGACCATGGAACGGCAATCGCGCAACACGTGGGAGAACGCCAAATTCTCCAAGGCGCTGGTGGCGCCGAAACCGGGCGAGCGCTGGCTACTGGTCACTTCAGCATTTCACATGCCGCGATCGGTTGGGCTGTTCCGGAAGGTGGGATTTCTGGTTGAGCCTTATCCTGTCGACTGGCGGGTCGGGACAGGCAACGACGTCTTCTGGTTCACCAACACCGCACTCGATGGATTGTCGCGGACCGATCTTGCGGTGCGCGAGTGGATGGGCCTGATCGCTTATCGCGCCGTTGGCCGAACCGACGCGTTGCTGCCGGGGCCAGTCCGCTAGCTAGGTCGTGTACTCATAAACTGAGTACCCCCGGAGTACGGTTGTTTGACGTCCGCTTGTGTGACGGGTTTCGGACGCCGGCCGCCGAATACGCGGCGCTCTCTCTCAAGCGGCCGGCATCCGAAACCCTTCACAATAGGAGACGTTAACTGGTGCCGTACATGTGAAAAAGGCCACCGACCAGGGCAGCCTTACGGTGCTGAGAGAAGTGCGAGGGCGATCAGAACCACCACGCGACGATCACAAGGGACGTGATCGCCCGGCTGTGATCGTCCGCGCGAGCTCCGGTCCAAAACTGCGGATTAGGCGGACAAGTCGTGGAGCTGTGGCCCAGGGATTCAGCTCCGATTTCTATCGCCCTCAAAAGTGGCGAAGTGGCACCATATCGTTGCTTTCATACGTGCAGCGTACTTGCGGGCCGCCCTGCTCAAGGACGGTATGGTTCGCCAAGCCTCCGTGGCTTCTAACCACGCTTTGGCTTGCTGGAACCTCGCATAGGCCCAGGCAAATGCCGGGATCTTCATTAACTTGTCTCGGGTGAGTCTGAATAGACGCTCTACCGGCACGAGCTTTAACAGCTCGCCCGTGATCAATGTTAAAGCGCTGCTCAGAAACTGAAATAGTTTCTCCCCAGCAACCTGATTATCCTACCCCCGGTGCAGGAACTTTTCGCGTGTTCCTTCCAATGGAGCCCTACTGGGCCGCTATTATCGCTGCGGGTGCAGTGCAGAGCAGGCGTCTGCCGCAGTTCGTTATGGAAGAAGTCGGCCGGTAAACCAGCGGAACGCGCAGCCGACTTCGTCCACTCAAGCTGCGAGATTGGTGTCGGAAGAAGAGATTGGTGTCGGAAGAAGAGAGTACGGCCGGTCTGCTTAAACGCGATGTTGCCGAGGATCAGAACGACAGGTCCGGCCAAAACGATCAGCAGCACGGTCTCCGTTGGACATCGGGTCAACCCTTCGATGGTCCGCGCTGGCGGGGTACTTCGAATCGGCGGAACAACCGGGACCTGACGGATTCGCTCCCGCCCTACGACTCACGGCCGGTGCGCACGACCACTAAGGGGTCGCGTGCCCCAAAAATGGATACGCAGCCATCTCCTTCGAATACTTCCGGAATATGTCGATTTGCTTGCTTGTAAATTCTGCAATGACGGCGAAAAATTCGAATGGTGACCTGATCGTCACAAGCCTCTGGCCGAATTCAAAAGCAAATTGCATGTTGGCTTGTGCCATTTCCAGAAGCTTCGCTTGATAAGCCTGCAGGTTTGCCGTCACTAAAGAAAGATCAAATCCTTCCTTTGGATTCTTGTCCCTAATCGTCTGATGGAAGGCATCTTGTAAGGTAGCCACCCGATTCTCAACGGTGAGAGCCTTTTGTTTTGAATCGTCATGAAGCTTGGGCGGTTCAGTCGAGCCTGCGGCATCAGAGTGCAGAAGGTTGTCTTTCGGGCTTCTAACAACAGCCTGCTTTTTCCGTTGGGCCCGTGCGGCTTTTCTAGGGCCGCGGGCGGGCTTTGACGCTATCGCTCGTTTACGGTTACTCATCTGACGCTCCAAGAGAATGGTCGACCACAACGGTCATTTCTGAAAAGACAACAACAGGCCTTGCGGTGTAGCGTTCCTAACGCGACTAAGGGATTTTCCCGCATGAACTTAGATCTAGTAGCAACGCCGACCAACGAACGTTGAGCTAGCGCGCCCAGAGATCAAAAACGGTGCCGATCCGCACGTCCAGGTGACAACAGTCAGCCCACTCGTTGTGCGCCTCCTGCCATAGCTCTATAGCGTCCACTCACTAACTGCTTCGCATGAGGTTTGGCCGCGTCGTCATCATCGCAGATGATCTCAACGATCCGGATGTGGTTTTCGTCCTCGATGGTGCAGGCGTACAGCTGACTGGATGGGTTATGTGGGTGCCCTCAGTCCGGGTGACCGGAGCCACTCGTTTATGTGCGCGGCGGTTTCGGCCTGACGAGCTCTTCGGATAAGCCGTTCGCGCTGGACGCCGTGCGGGGTGCCTCGCGCCTCTTTTCGCAAGCGCTGAGCCTCGTCGATCAAGCGCTGATCTAAAGATGTAGTTTGTTTGAAACGGCGTCGCTGCTGCATGGCGGCTCCTCGGTTCCGGGAGGGCGGGAGCGCAACCGGCGTTCTCATCACCGATAAATGCCACAGGACCGTGCGGTGATGGCTAAAGGCGTACTACTGCTTAAGTCTCGCGTATGTCCACAAGTGCACACATGTCAAATTAGGCCATGAATGGACTCAAGCCGCTGCCGCCGAACAAGCCACGCGGCGTGCCAGGGGTGAACGACGTCGTGTCCTCAATGCTATCTTCTGGGTCTTGCGATCCGGGGCGCCGCGGCGCGACCTGCCGGATGACTTCGGTCCTTACACCACTTGTTACGATCGCTTCGTTCGCTTCCGACGAGCGGGCGTCTGGGCCAAGATTATAAGCGCAAGGTTAAGCCGCCTACTCAGGCAGCTTGGTAAGTGCCTCACCCTTATGAGCGGCAATATGGTCTGTCTTGCTGCTCTTGATCTCGTACTGCGGTGATTCCGGGCTCGCGTGATGCGTATGGCCTTTGTAGTTGAAATCCTTGATGTGAACCCGGATGATCGTGCCGCTGACATGCCCGGCTTCCGAGTTCCACCGGACTCGATCGCCGACCTTGAATCGTTCAGCCATCCGCAGCCTCCTTGTTTAGCGAACAGTGCAGGCCACTACCAAACGCATTTTAACGGTCTATCTTCATCGTGTGAAGCAACGCCGAGCGATCTCCATTTGCATGATGCAGGTCGAAGTCAATCCCATCTACACGGTCGGTCACGCGACGCGCAGCATCGTCGAATTCGTCGAGCTCCTGAAAGTCGGTTCAGTCGGGATGGTCGTGGACATCCGTAGCTTCCCGCGGTCACGAGCCAACCCGCAGTTCAATATCGACAAGCTGCCTGAGGCGCTTTCGGTTTGGCAGATCGGCTATATTTGGATCGAGGAACTCGGCGGCCGACGACCAAAATCGAAAGCGGTGCCACCCGAAGTCAATGGCTTCTGGATCAACCAGAGCTTCCACAACTATGCGGACTACGCGCTCTCTGACGAGTTTCGCAAGGGGTTGTCGCAACTGGAGCAATTAAGTTTGGAGCGGAGGTGCGCGATCATGTGTTCGGAAGCCGTCTGGTGGCGTTGCCATCGACGGTTCGTCGCCGATTACCTTCTCCACCATGGACGAGATGTCTTCCACTTGATGGGACCGGCGCGCGCTGAAATTGCCAGAATGACCGCCGCGGCGCGCAAGGACGGCGCATCACTGGTCTATCCGCCGTCGTGACGCCCTGGAACGTGGGTCGCAACCGGCTGTCGATCGGGCTAAGATCGGGCAAAACAAGCCGGGAGCTTACGCCATGCAACAGCAGACACCGCCCGAACAGTTCGATCCGGCCACCATGGTGGCCGATCTCAACAGCCTGCTCAGGCTGAAGACGACCGTGATCGGCCTGAAGCTGTTCGAGCGGGTCGAGGACATGATGGCGATCCCGAAGATCCGGCGCCCGACCGCGGTCCATACCACGGACCAGATCGTGAGCATGGCCTCGCGGCTCGGCTGGACGGTCGGCGTCACTGCCGACGATCTCGTCGGCGCGCAATGCCGCGCCGTGATCGGGCTGGCGCCACAGGACGAGAAATGGCTGGCGGGCGAATCCTATGTCGGCGTCTGGCACGGCACGGCGGAAGATGCGCGCAGGCGCCAGGAGGCGCTGGATGTGGTGCCCTATGGCCAGTACAAGGCGTTCGTGGCAAGCCCGCTTGCGAGCGGCCGGCTCAATCCGCCTGACATCTGCCTCGTTTATGCGACGCCGGGGCAGATGATCATCCTGATCAACGGCCTGCAATATACTGGCTACAAGAAGTTCGAATGGGGCGTGGTAGGCGAAACCGCCTGTGCGGATTCCTGGGGGCGGGCGCTGAAGACGCGCGAGCCGTCGCTGTCGCTGCCTTGCTTTGCCGAGCGGCGCTATGGCGGCGTGCCTGATGAGGAGATGCTGATGGCGCTGCCGCCGGCCGATCTCGCCAAGGCGATTGCCGGCATGAAACAGCTCGCCAAGAACGGCCTGCGCTATCCGATCGCGCCCTACGGCATCCAGGCCGACGTACGTGCCGGCATGGGCGTGTCGTATGCGAAGAAATAGGAACTCCTGCCGTCATTGCGAGGAACGCCAGCGACGAAGCCATCCATGTCCCCACAAGCGGTGAAATGGATTGCTTCGCTTGGCTCGCAATGACAAGAAGGGGCAATCGTTCGTTTCAGGGAAAGTCATCCTATGTCGTCGAAGTTCGACATCGTCGTTTATGGCGCAACCGGCTTCACCGGCCAGCTCGTCGCCGAATATCTCGCTGAGCATTACAAGGGCGACAGCCTGAAATGGGCGATGTCCGGGCGCAGCAAGGACAAGCTCGCTGCGGTGCGCGACGCCATTGGCGCGCCTGCGGACACGCCGCTGATCGTCGCCGATTCAAGCGACGTCGCGTCGCTGAAAGCCATGGTTGGTCAGACCAAATCCGTGATCAGCACGGTCGGCCCGTATCAGCTCTATGGCAACGACCTAGTCGCAGCTTGCGTGGAGGCGGGTGTCGATTATTTCGATCTCTGCGGTGAGCCGATCTGGATGCGGCAGATCATCGACAAGTACGAGGCTGCGGCGAAGGCGAGCGGTGCGCGCATCGTGTTTTCCTGCGGCTTCGATTCCGTGCCGTTCGAGCTCGGCGCGTTCTTCGTACAGGAGGAGGCGAAACGCGTGTTCGGCACGCCGGCATCGCGCGTCAAGGGCCGCGTGCGCGACCTTAGCGGCACGCTCTCGGGCGGCACCGCGGCAAGCGCCAAGGCGACCTTCGATGCTGTTGCCAAGGATCTTAGCCTCGTGGCCATTCTGAAGGATCCCTTTGCGCTGACGCCCGGATTCAAAGGCCCCAAACAACCGCAAGGCAACAGGCCGGTCTACGAGGAAGACCTGCAGTCATGGGCGGCGCCGTTCATGATGGCGTTGATCAACACGCGCAACGTCCATCGCTCGAACATGCTGATGGGTTTCCCCTACGGCAAGGAATTCATCTACGACGAGATGGTGCTGACCGGTGCCGGCGAGAAGGGCGAAGCCAACGCCAAGCTGGTGATGGCCGCGAACGCCGAGAAGACCGGTCCGAACGCGCCAAAGCCGGGCGAGGGGCCTTCGCAGGAAGAACGCGAGAACGGCCGCTACGATCTCCTCTATGTCGCGATTGCGCCGGATGGGCGTCAGGTGCGCGCGTCGGTGAAGGGCGACCGCGATCCCGGCTATGGATCGACAGCGAAGATGATCTCGGAATGCGCGATCTGCCTGCTGCGCGATGCGCCGGATGTTCCCGCCGGGATCTGGACGCCGGGCGCTGCGATGAAGGACAAGCTCATCAAGCGGCTGGTCGATCACGCCGGCCTGACGTTCGCGGTGGAGAATTAGAAGCCGCGAATCGTAGGGTGGGCAAAGCGAAGCGTGTGCCCACCATCCACGATCGGTGCAAGAAAGGTGGCACGCTTCGCTTTGCCCACCCTACGAACTACGCCGCCCGCGGATCATAGACGTACATGAAATCCATGCAGCGCGAGGTCACGGGCAGCAGCAGGCTGAGCACTTGATCACGAACCCATGCGCCCGCGGCGCTGAATTCGCGCTTGCTGTTGCCGTTGCGGCGGGCGATCGCGACGATTTTTTCCGCGCGCGGGCGGCGCTCGTGCTCGAAACTCTGGAAGGTCATGCCGAGTTCCTGTCCGGCCAGCATGAGCTTGCCGAGCCGCATCGCGTCTTCCAGCGCCAGCGAAGCACCCTGGCCGGCATGCGGGCTGGTGGCATGAGCGGCGTCGCCGATGAGGAGCGAGCGCTTGCGCGACCAGGTTGGCAAGCTTGCGACATCGAGCGTGTCGGTCACCACCATGTTGTCGGCGGCCTCGATGATGCGGGGGATCGGATCGTGCCACCCTTGATGGAAGTCGCTTAAATGCTGCTTCAACGCCGCCTGATCCATGGCACGGAACGTGGCGGCGTCGACACCGTGCGAGGGCTGCGTGCTCCACCACATCACGCCGTCGGTGGGGTCGGAGCTGCAGAAGCCGTAACCGAAGAAGCCGCTTTGGCCGAATGTGGTCTCGACGCGTCCGCCGATCGATCTGCCTTCGAGCACGGAGCGAGGCACGAAGCCGCCGAAACCGATCAGGCCGGTGTCGAAGGGTTCTGGACCATCCGGCACCACATGGCGCCGCACCTTCGAGTGCATGCCGTCGGCGCCGATCAGGAAATCGCCTTCGGCGGTCGTGCCGTCGGCGAAATAGGCGACGATCGGCTGGTCGGGGCGGTCGATGATCTTGATCAGGCGCTTCTCGAAATAGAGCTCGGCGTTCGAGCACCAAGCCTTGTTGAAGAGGATCGCCTGCAGTGTGGCGCGACGCAGATTCACCGCCGGCTGGCCAAAGCGCTTCTCCATGTCGCGGTTGATCGAGCCGAGCTTCCGGCCCGATTGCGAATAAAAATCGAAGGATTCGGCGATCGAGCCCTGACGGATCAGTTCGTCGGCGAGGCCGAGTTCGGCCATCACCTGCATGCCGTTCGGCGCGATCTGCAGGCCGCCGCCGATGCCGCTCGAATGTGGCCAGCCCTCGTAGACTTCGACGTCATAGCCGGCACGCTTGAGGAAGATCGCAGCGACGGGGCCGGCGATGCCGCCGCCAATGATCAGGGCCTTGCGGGGACGGCGCGGCATGGCTTGCTCCGTTCGGTTGCGTGCGTTAGGAAATGTGAGTAATTAATTGTCTTAGTTTATAAGATATATGTTTACTAAGAGATGGGAGAAGCCTTGTCAAGGTTGAAGCCGCGCGCGGCGTTGATGCAGGAACTGGAGGAGGCAATGCGGCGGTCCTCCGCACAGGGCGTGCTGTACGGGCAAGCCGTTGCCAATGTGGCGGGAATTTCTGGTTCCGACCTCGAATGCCTCGACTTCCTCAATCTCGAAGGCCGCGTAACGGCGGGCCGGCTTGCGGAGGTCACCGGGCTCACCACCGGCGCCATCACGGGCGTGGTCGACCGGCTGGAGAGGGCCGGTTTCGTGCGCCGCGAGCGTGATGAGACCGATCGCCGCAAGGTCTATATCGTCACTGTGCCCGAGAATGCTGCCAGGATTGGGCGCTACTACCTGCCGATGCAGGAGGCGATGCACCGGCTCTGGAGCACCTATTCGGAAGCTGAGCTGCAATTGCTGCTGCGCTTCGCCAACGAGGGCTACAAGTCCGTGCTGGAAGCGACCGAGAAGCTCAAGGGGCTGCTCGATACGCCCGAGGAGAAGCCGGCTAAGAAGCGCGGGCGTCCGCCTCGGCGGTGAGTGCCGGCTCGATAGCGGGACGGTAGTGCGCCGCAGCGACATACATGCCCCACATCGCCCCAAGCATCATCCAGAAGTGCCGCCAGTGATCGGTGTCGATGATGAAGCTCTCGCCGACGGTGCCGAGGAAAGCCGAGAAGATTGCCAGATAAGTCCGCTGCCAGGGTACGGGCAGGAAGACATAGCGGAAGCCCGTCATCACGGTAACGAAGACCAGCGCCGGATAGACGAGGCCGGAGATCCAGCCGCCTGACATGAACGCGTTCAGGTAGGAATTGTGGGTGTCTTCGGGGAAGTAGTTGCGGAACTGCAGCGGCCCGATGCCGAAGGGCAGATCGAGCGCCATCTCGGCACCAAGGATGTGGCGCCCGAACCGGCCGAAGCGTCCTTCGTCATAGCTCTGGTCGAAGCTCGCGCGCTGCTTGAACATCTGCGCGGTCGAGTCGAACGACAACAGGATCGCGACCAGCGCGACCGCGAGGACGATGGCCACGAGCGCCATCACGATGATGCGCGAGCGTTCTGTCTGCGAGCGGCTGGTCAAGACCATCGACGCCAGCATGAAGGCCGCGGTGATGACGAGGCCGCCCCAGGCCGCGCGCGAGAACGCGAGCAGGATCGCGAGCGACATGATGCCGAAGGCGATGGTGTTGCGGAAAGCCTTGGCGGGAGGGGCGGAGACGACGCTTTGCAATGAGAACAGCGCCGGCAGGATCAGGAAGGCGCCGAGCACGTTCGGGTCCTTGAAGGTGCCGCGCGCGCGCTCATACAGGGTCAGGAGATCGTAGCCGCCGGGCACGAGGTGGAAATAGCCGCCGATCGCCGCGAGCGACGCGATCATCCCGCCGACGACCAGGCCGCGCCGGAGCATATCGAGGCGCGCCTCAGTATCTTCGGAAGTAACCATGGCGAAGAACACCACGGTGACCGCCATGTACCAGGATGTCGCGATCCAGGTCGCGATCTCCGGCCTGTCGAGGACCGGGATGGCGCCGATGCTGTAGCCGACATTGAGCGCGACGAGCATCATGAGCAGCGGCATGATGGCAAGCCGCATTCGCAGGCCGGTGGCGAAGAAGATGATGACCGCCGTCAGCGTGACCAATTCGTAGGGGCTCGGCTCGATGAAGACGATCGCGCCGGAGGCGCCCGCCAGCCACACCATCGCGCGCTGCAGCGCCAGCACGCCGGGCGCGGCTTGCGGAAATGAACTCTCGGCTGTCGTCGCATACGCCATTGCGAACTCACGCAACCAAACCGACGGCCCTCAATACGCGTTCTCGTTCTTGGTCAGCAGCGAGAACGGCGTCTTCAGGAGGATGTAGAGGTCGAACAGAACCGACCAGTTCTCGATGTAATAAAGGTCGAACTCGACGCGCTTCTGGATCTTCTCGTCGGTGTCGACCTCACCGCGCCAGCCGTTGATCTGAGCCCAGCCGGTGATGCCGGGCTTGACGCGGTGGCGGGCGAAATAACCGTCGACGGCTTCATCGAACAGGCGGTTCTGCAATTTGCCCTGCACCGCATGCGGGCGCGGGCCGACCAGGGAGAGATTACCTTTCAGCACGACGTTGAAGAGCTGCGGCAATTCGTCGAGGCTGCTCTTGCGGATGAAGCGGCCGACGCGGGTGACGCGCGGATCGTCCTTGGTGACGACCTTCGAGGCGGTGGGATCGGCCTGATGATGATAGAGCGAGCGGAACTTGTAGACGTCGATCCGCTCGTTGTTGAAGCCGAAGCGCTTCTGGCGGAACAGCACCGGGCCCGGACTGTCAAGCTTCACCGCGAGCGCCACCAGCCCCATCACCGGCAGCGCGGCGAGCAGGATCAGGCCGCCGACGATGCGGTCGAACAGCCATTTCATCACCAGGTCCCAGTCGGTGATCGGGGCCTCGAACACGTCGAGCGTCGGCACCTTCCCAAGATAGGAATAGGAGCGGGGACGGAAACGCAGTTTGTTGGTGTGCGTCGACAGGCGGATATCGACCGGCAGCACCCAGAGCTTCTTCAACATTTGCAGGATGCGGGTCTCGGCCGAGATCGGCAGCGCGAACAGCACGAGGTCGACGCGGGTGCGGCGGGCAAACTCGACGATGTCGTCGACCTTGCCGAGCTTCGGGCTGCCGGCGCAGCTATCCATCGCGCGATCATCGTTGCGGTCGTCGAATACGCCGAGCACGCGGATGTCGGTGTCAGACTGTGCCTTGAGCGCTTCGACGAGCTGCTCGCCGTTCTCGTCGGCGCCGACGATCACGGTGCGGCGGTCGAGCCGGCCGTCGCGCGCCCAGCGCCGCACCAGGCCGCGCAGGATCAGCCGCTCGGCGATCAGGGCGGCAAGACCCGCGAAGAAGAATGCCGTCAGCCATACCCGCGAGATCTCGCCGCCGAGCTTGACCAGGAACGACACGCCGATGAACAGCAGGAACACGATCGCCCAGGACGAGATCATGCGCGTCGTCTGCCGCAACTGTCCGCGGAACATCTGGATTTCGTAGATATCGGCAGCCTGGAAGCAGACCACCGCCGATATCGTCATGGCAAGGATCGCCGCGACATATTCCCAGCGGAAGCCGGAGAGCGGCATCACGTACCAGAGGTAAAGCGCGACGCCGACCAGGCTCAGCAGGATGAAATCGACGAGGCGAACGATGCCGGTGATGACAACCGGCGAATAGGCGCCGCGGACCCTTTCATTGGTGATGGTGAGCGCGGCGGGCGATAGCCGGCGGCGCCGTTCGACCGGCGGACGGCCGCCACCGGCGGTCGCTGTCGCGTCCAGCATCGAGCGTGCGTTAATCGGTTCCACGTCGTTACGTCCGTTGTTTGAGCATGATCTTTTCGGAAAACCGGTGCCCACTTTTCCGGATCATGCTCTTGCGGCCGCAGATAGGGGTGCAAAGGCCGCTGCGGAATTGCCCCGCGTCAGGGATTAGGGGAGAAATCGGAACAAACGGTTACGTGGGTAACTTGTGGTTAACGATTGGCAAACGCGTCGCGATAGCCGGCGAGCACGCCCTCGACCATCGCCTTCTGCGAGAAATGCGCAAAGATGCGCTCGCGCAGCGCCGTTGCGCGCGCCAATGTCGCGGCAGGATCGTCGAGCGCGCGGCTGATCGCTTCCGCCATGGCAGCAGCATTGCTCGGTGCAAACAGCGCATCCGTGTGCGGGCCGAAGATCTCGGGGATGCCGCCGACATTGGCGGCTACCATCGGGATCCCCGCGGCCGCAGCCTCGATCACGACATAGGGCATGGAGTCGCCGCGAGAGGGAACGACCAGCAGCTTGCCTTTCGAGAACCCGTAGCGCGCTTTGACATGGCCGATGAAGCGCGCGGCATCGCCAAGCGCAAGCTGTTTGACCTGTGCCTTCAGCTTCTCCGACTCCTCGCCGTCGCCGGCCAGTGTCAGCGTCACCGGCTTGCCTTCGGCGCGCAGTTTCGCCACGGCGTCGATCAAGAGGTCCGCCCCCTTGATGTGCCTGAACTCGCCGACATAGACGATGTCGGTGGCATCATCAGTGCGATCGATCGCATCGAACTCTTCCGCGGTCACGCCGTTGAACACGCAGCGCACCACGCCGCTGGTCGGCGTGCCGACCGTGCGTTGATAGGTGTCGCGTGCGAAGGCGCTTTCGAACAGGAACAGGTCGGTGCTGTTCATCAGCGCGCGCTCGAGCCGGCTGTAGAAATTGCCTTTCAGCGTATCGAGCGGGTAGTGCAGCGAGCCGCCATGCGGCGTGTAGACGCGAATCGTCTGCTTGGAGTGCGGCCGCAGGCGGACGTAAGCGCCGGCCTTGGCGCCGTGGCCATGCAGCACGTCCGGCTTCCATTTCCATATCAGGCCGGCGATCTGCGCCCAGACCATCGCATCGGCAAACCGCGGCTCGCGGCGAATGGCCACACGGCGGACGCCGAGTTTCAGGCGCGGCTCGATTTCCGCAAGCGCGGTGGCGGCGCGCTCGCCGCCGGTGATGCTGTCCGTGACGATGCCGACGTGATGGCCACGCTCGATCTGTCCGTTGGCGACGTCGAGGATATGACGAAAGATCCCGCCGACAGGGGCGCGCACGACATGCAGGATGCGGAGCGGCTGGTCGGAATCCATGGTCACAGCCCACGCCCGCTAATGAATATGCGATCGCCGGCTGAGGCGCCGCGCGCAAGCATCGAAAGCAGGCGAAAGACAGCGGCGCGCAGGCGGCGCATTCTGGGAATCCCGACAAAATATCGCGGCCGATTAAGGACGCCCATGGTTAACAAAGCGTGACGCGCGGGCGTGTGCGTCATGCTGTTCGTCAAGCGGGCCGATTAACCCAGCGGCAACCTTAATGGAGTGTAATCGCGCCGGCCGAAGCAGATTGAGTGGCGTCCCCGCGGGAGTGAACAATGCGTTTTGCGTTCTGGCGTGCAGGAAAGGACAGGGCCGTGGTCCAGCGCGCGCTTGCAAAGCCCGCGTCGGCTGCGACCGTTGCCGCGTCGCCCGTAGGCGATCTCGACCTGCCTGCGCTCGGTCGGGCGCTGATGCGCAAGCGGAGCTGGATCATCGTGCCGACGGTGCTGGCGTTCACGCTGTCGCTTGCCGCGGTCAATATGGTGACGCCGCGCTACAAGTCGGAAGCGCGCATTCTGATCGACGGCCGCGAGAACGTGTTCCTGCGGCCGAGCGGCGAGCGCAACGAAGAGCGCAACGTCGTCGATCCGGAGGCCGTCACCAGTCAGGTGCAGCTCCTGCTGTCGCGCGACCTCGCGCGCGAGATCATCAAGAAGAACAAGCTTGCCGAGCGGCCGGAATTCGATCCGGTGCTGCAGGGCTTCTCGCCGCTGAAATCGCTGCTGGCGCTGTTCGGCATCGGGCGCGACCCGTTCTCGCTGACGCCGGAAGAGCGCGTGCTGGAAGCCTATTATGACCGGCTGCAGGCTTATGCGGTCGACAAGTCGCGCGTCATCGTCGTCGAATTCCAGTCGCGCGATCCCGAGCTTGCCGCGCGGGTCGCCAACTCGATCGCCGAAGGCTATCTGGTGCTGCAGCAGAATGCGCGGCAGGAGCAGGCGAGAACGGCGAGCCAGTGGCTGGCCGGCGAGATCGAGAATTTGCGGAAGAAAGTCGCCGACGCCGAATCCCGCGTCGAGGATTTCCGTTCCAAGTCGAGCCTGTTCGTCGGCACCAACAATACCTCGCTGTCCAACCAGCAGATGGGCGAGCTCAACACGCAGCTCAATAATGCGCGTGCACTGAAGGCCGACGCTGAGACCAAGGCGCGGCTGATCCGCGAGATGTTGCAGAGCGGCAAGCCGATCGAAGCTTCCGAAGTGCTCAATTCCGAACTGATCCGCCGCCTGAGCGAGCAGCGGGTGACGCTGCGCGCGCAGCTCGCCGAGCAATCGTCGACGCTGCTCGACAATCATCCGCGCATCAAGGAATTGAAGGCGCAGCTCGCCGATCTCGATCGGCAGTTGCGCGAGGAGGCGGGCAAGATCTCGCGCACGCTCGACAATGACGCGCGCGTTGCCGGTGGCCGCGTCGAGGCGCTGAGCGCGAGCCTCGATCAATTGAAGAAGCAGGCATCGTCCTATAACGGCCAGGACGTCCAGCTCCGCGCGCTGGAGCGCGAAGCCAAGGCGCAGCGCGACCTGCTTGAGTCCTATCTGGCGAAATATCGCGAAGCCAATACGCGCGAGAACATTGACGCAGGACCGTCCGATGGCCGCATCATCTCGCGCGCGTCGGTCTCCAATACGCCGGCCTATCCGAAGAAGCTGCCGATCGTGCTGATCGCGACGCTGGCGACGCTGTTGCTTTCTTCGGGCCTGGTCGTGACTGGCGAGCTCTTGCGCATGACCGCGCCGCGCGCAGCCGCGGCACCGGTCGTGCCGCCGATAACGGCGCGGGCGCCGGTTCGCGCTGCCGCCGTCGAGAGCGACGACGAGCAGGAACCGGAGCTGGAGCGGGAAGCGGAGCCCGAGCCCGAGGTCGAGGCCGCATCCATCGCGCCGCAGCCTGAAGCCGCCACTGCCATCGGAGAAATCGAAGAGCTCGCCGAGAAGCTGCGCCGGGCTGGCGCCGACGCACGCAAGATTACGGTGCTGGGGACGGCCTCGAGCGAGAGCATCGCGCTGAGCACGCTGACGCTGGCGCGGCTGATGGCGCGCGAAGCCAAGGTCGCCGTCGTCGACCTTGCAGCGGCGTCGCCGACGATAGCGGCGGTCTCGACCGATCCCGGCGCGCCGGGGCTTGCCGAATTAATGCAGGGGCAGGCGACGTTCTCGGAGATCATCACGCGCGACCGGCTGTCGCGGGTCAATCTGGTCAGTGCCGGCCGCCCCGGATTCGATCGCGCGCAACTGCAGTCGCCGCGGCTGACGCTCGCGATCGACGCGCTGCTCAGCGTCTACGACCACGTGCTGCTCGATGCCGGCACGGCTTCCGACCTGCCGGCCGATCTGTTGACGGCGCACGCCCGCGCCGTCGTGGTGCCGGACGCCTCGATGGCCGACGATGCCCGCCGCCTGATGCGCGAGCAGCTTGCCGCGGTTGGCTTCTCGGAAGTGACGATGCTGACGAAGCCGTGCGAGCCATCGGACGCCGTCGAGCCGGGCCCGCGCGTGGTCGCAGCGTAGACCAGCGGCGCCCGCAGGGCTGTGGCATATGAAATAGAACTTGGTGGGCGATCCCTTCGCAGCCCATCCTTCGAGACGCCGCTGCGCGGCTCCTCAGGATGAGGTCTGATTTCGCGGTGGAATCTTAGACCCTCATGGTGAGGAGCGCCGCTTGCGGCGCGTCTCGAGACGATGCTGCGCATCGCTCGGAGAACCATGAGGCCCGCATCGTCCACAGCCTCCAAACAGTTATATGCGATAGCCCTGACGACGCCCGAGGGTAGCTGAGACCTTCAATCGGTCGGCGTGAACTCGGTTGCCTGCACGATCGCTTTCCAGCGCTCGGATTCGGATGTGATGAGCCGGGCGAAGTCGGCGAGGGGAATTGCGTCGATCTCGACGAACTGTTTTGCCATGCCGGCTTTGACCTCGTCGGTGCGCAAGGCCGCCTGGATCGAGCCATTGAGCCTTTCGACTGTTACCGCCGGGGTCTTTGCCGGCACGAAAAACCCAAACCATGTAAGGTCCTGAAGCGAGGGATAACCGGCTTCGGCCATCGTGGGCACATCGGGAAGAAACGCGCTGCGGCGTGGACCGGTGGTCGCCAGCGCACGAAGCTCTCCGGACTGGACCAGGCCAACGGAACTGCCGAGCGGCATGATGGCCGAGGCGATCTCGCCTTTCACGAGATCCTGTATCGCGGCCCTGCCTTGATAGGGCACGTGGAGATACTCGAACCGCGCAGTGCGGCCCAGCATCGCCCCGATGAAGTGCAGCGTCGATCCAGCACCCGCCGTGCCGTAGGTCGCCTGCGTCGGATTGGCGCGGCACCATGTGATGAATTCAGCCAGCGTCTTTACCTCGCGCGGCACCTTCGGACCCACCGTCAGCAATGTCGGGAATGAGGCGACGGTCGAGACCGGAATAAAATCACGCGGCTCGTATCTGAGCGTCTTGTAGACGTGAGGAAACAGCGTCAAGAAGCCAAGCGGCGCCAGCAGAAGGACGGATCCATCGGGAGCAGCCGCCTTCACGGCCTCCACCGCGACGCGCCCGCTCGCACCTGGCCGGGTCTCGACCACGATCGACGCCGCATAATCCTTCATCTGATCGGCAACGAGCCTCGCCACGGCATCGGGAAGCCCGGGCGTGAAGCCTGTCAGTATATGCGCGGCCTTCAGGCTCGGCTCGGCGATGCTGTGCGGCACGAGAGCGGCGGCGGAGAAAGCAATGCCGGCGCCTGACATTGCCAGCATTTCGCGGCGCGTCATCACCATCCAGGCCATCGGATCCTCCGCGTCTGAAACGACTGGGTCGAGAGGATGCTTGAGGCGGGCATATCCGTCCAATGCTAGTATGTGAGGGTTTCATAACTGTTTTGATAAGGATCGGACATGCAATCCATTGAGCGAGCCCGGCGCCGCATCAAGCTGCGCGATCTCCATATCCTGCTCGTCGTGGCGCAACGGGGCAGCATGGCAAAGGCCGCGGCAGAATTGGCGATTTCTCAGCCTGCGGTCTCGAGAGCGATCGCCGACATGGAGCATGCACTCGGGCTTCGGCTTCTCGACCGCGGCCGCAACGGCATCGAGCCCACGCCGTATGGGCGCGCCCTCGTCAAGCGCGGCACAGCGATTTTCGACGAGCTGATGCAAGGGCTGGAAGAACTCGAATTTCTTGCCGATCCAACCATCGGACAGCTCCGCATCGGTAGTTCGGAAAGCGTTGCGGCTGGCCTGCTTCCGGCAGTCATCGATCGCTTCACGCGGCGCCATCCAGGCATCCGCCTGAATGTCGCGCAGATGGTGCTTGGCACCACGCGTTACAGCGAACTGCGCGAGCGGAGCATCGATCTGTTGCTGGGCTGGATCCCGACGCCGTTCGCCGAGGAAGATCTGGCGGTGGAGCGTGTGCTGAGTGACCCGCGGGTCGTGGTTGTCGGGCAGCGAAGCAAATGGGCGCGATGTTCCAAGGTCAGCCTGGCCGATCTTGCCGATGAAGCCTGGATCCTGCCGCCGCCGGACACCTTCCCAGGCTCCGCCACGGCTGATCTGTTTCGCGAAAGCGGATTGAGCGTGCCTCGCACGCCGGTCACGACGCTGTCGCTTCACCTCTGCTGCAGGCTCGCTGCGACCGGGAGCTTCGTCACCTTGCTTCCAAGCTCGATTGTGCAGTTCAGCGGCCGCGATCTGTCGCTGAAGAGACTTCCGGTCAAGCTGCCGCGAGCGTCGGCTGTGTCGGCGGCCATTGTAACGCTGAAGAACCGCACGTTGAGCCCGGCTGCCGAGATATTCGTCGCGTGCGTTCGCGAGGTCGCGAAGTCGATGGCAGGCAAATCGACGGCCCACAAGCAATGAGCTGCACGTCGGTGTAATAGATGAAGCTCTAGGGCATCGGTTCTGACTGGATCAGAACCGTTGCCCTAGATTCTAGTCTTGACGCGTTTTCTTCACGCGAACCGGTGTCCACTTCGCTCGAAAACGCGCTCTAGCGGAACATGCCGCGCAGGTTTTGCGCGATATCGAACAGCGCGCGATTATGCTTGACCAGCCGCTTGGCGCTGACGAGGCCGGACATGGCGCTTGCAGCTGGCCTGCCGCGCCAGGAGAGCGGAATGAAGCTGTCGAAGATCGGCTCGTCGCTCTTGCAGAAAAGCCGCTTGTATTCATCCGAGCCGATGCCGAGGTCGATGGCGCGGTAGTTCAGCGCGGCATAGTGATCGATGATGTTGCGCATCAGGATCAGGCCAGGGCTGAACTTGGCGCTGGCAGACATCGTGTAGGTGTTGAACATCATCGAGAAGCGATGGCCGTCGGCGACGCCGGCGAAGATCGCGATCACCTCGTCGTCGCATTCGAGCGCGTGGATGTCGATGACGCGGCCGCCGCCGGGAAGCCCGGTGAGGCAGGCGGAGCGGATGAAATCCTCGACGCCCGGCTCGGCAAAGACGTTGGGCAGCTTTTGTTCGGCCATGCGCTGCGGCTTGACGCGGAAGAACCAGTTCAGGACTCGTGTGACATCGGCGTCCGTGGCGGCGATCTGATAGCGATAGCCGGCTAGCTGCTGCAGCTTGCGTTCCTTGCCCTTCAATCGCCGCCGGAACGAATTGCTGATGAGGGTGGTGCGGTCGGCGCCGGGCTCGATGGCGAGCACGGGACAGTCGTTGACCGAGGATTGGTGCCGCAGCAGGGCCAGCGGGTTGGGCAGATCGCGCCAGTTGAGCGGCTGCTGCTGCAAGGCGAGCACGTCGGCCGCGCCGCGTGCCGCGATCGCCGACACCATGGTCCTGAGATCGGCGGCCGTGGCGCCCGCGGCGAAGTCGCGGTCCCACAGCGCCATGTTGAAGGTCGCATGCTTGCCGCCCATGAATTTAGCACAGCGCACGCCGAGCGCGCTTTCGAGCGTCAGCGGCAGCACGAACAACGGCCGGCGTTCGTCATCATGGCCGATCACGATGAATGGGGCGACGCCCTCGCGTGCGCCGACCTGCCGCTGCCAGGCGGCGAGAAAATCAAAGCGCTGGTACGGCGTGCAGAATTGCTTTTCGAAGGCACGCCATGTCGGTTCGGCGGCTTCGAGATCGCGAATGATCTCGACACCGGCGACGCGGCTTGTTTTCGACCACGCTTCCAACTCCGCCGTTCGTGCTTCGATCGCGGCAGCCATGGTCATTGCCGAGTCCGGTATTAATCGATTGTTTACAATTCCGCTCGGGCGACCTTCGCAGGGAAATGTCAACAAAGAGTAATAACAATCATTAGACGGCGCCGGGGAACCGCCGGATCGGGGGGCGGGACGTGGTGTCGGAAATCACTTTCTTGAAGCGGGCACAGATGGAGCTCGCTTACTTCTCTGGCTATGCGCGGTTGCGGCAACGGCAGGCCGGCGGGGCCGGCGCCATCCTGCGCTTCGAGCGCGTGCGTGCGCGCCGTCGGGACCGGTTTCAGCCGCTGGCCTCGCGCGAGATCACCCCTCGGTTCCTGGATCGCACGATCCGGGCGCTGAGGCGCTGGAACTACGATATCGTTTCGATCGACGAAGCCTGCCGCCGTGCCGTCACCTTGCCGCTGCCGCGCCGCTTTGCCTGCCTGACGTTCGACGGCGGCTACAAGGATCTGGCGACGAACGCCTATCCGGTGCTGTCGAAGTATGGCGTGCCCTTCGCCATCTACCTGCCGAGTGCGTTTCCGGATGGGCTGGGGGAGGCGTGGTGGCTGGCGCTCGAGAAGATCATCGCGCGCGAGAGCCGCATCAGCCTCGTGATCGAGCGCAAGGAATTGCATTTTTCGGTTTCCGATGTCGCCGAGAAATACGAGCTCTACGACTTCCTGGCGAAATGGATGCGGACGCTGGCGCTGCCGGATCTCTCCGTCGCAATCAACGATCTCTGCAAGCGCTACGGCGTCGATCTGGCTGCGCTTTCGCGCGGCGCCTCCATGGACTGGAGCGATCTCACGATGCTCGCCTCCGATCCCAATGTCACGATCGGCAGCGCGACCGTGAACTATCCGGCGCTGTCGAACCTGCGCGATGTCGATGCAAAGCGCGAGACGGCGATGGGCAAGGCGGTGCTCGAGGCCGGCATCCGCCGCGAGGTCAGGCATTTTGCCTATCCGTTCGGAGACCGCGAGAGCTTTCGCCGTCAGCACGTGCTGATGGCGGGCGAGGCCGGTTTTGACAGCGCGGTGTCGAGCATCGGAGGAATCGTGGAAGCGCAGGCGCGCACCAACCTGCACGCGCTGCCGCGGATGTGCTGGGACGGGCGCCAGCGCTCGCTGCGGATGATGCGCGTGCTGTTGTCGGGGCTGATGTTCTAGATGCGGTCGGGCCGCGACATCCAGGCCACGATCGGCATCGCCGGCAGCACCCAGCCGAGCCCGGCCACGACATAGAAAATCGCCTGCAGCAAGCCCGAATTGGCGAGCCAAGGCGTCTGCGCGACCGTCATGCCGAGCAGCGACCACACCACCACCAGCATCAGCAGGAAGATGGTTCCAAGCAGCTTGCGGGTGCGTATATTCATGGCCGGTCGATCGATAACTCGTGAGGCAAAGCGCGCCTTGCGCCTGCGAGGAGGCGGACTATAAGGGGCGCGCCAATCCGATCAAGCAGGACCGATGACCGCACGTTCCGCCCCCGAGCCCTCCCAAAATGCTCACCTTCGCTGGTGGCTGCTTTCGGTCGCAGCCCTGATCGCGATCATGGTGCTGGTCGGCGGGGCCACCCGGCTCACCGAATCCGGGCTTTCGATCGTGGAATGGAAGCCGGTCACCGGCACGCTGCCGCCGCTGACCGAGGCGCAATGGGCGGAAGCCTTCGAGGGCTACAAGAAGATCCCGCAATATCGCGAGCTCAATGCCGGGATGACGCTCGCTGAGTTCGAGACGATCTACTGGTGGGAATGGAGCCATCGCCTGCTCGGGCGCGTGATCGGGATCGCCTATCTGCTGCCGTTCCTCTATTTCCTGTGGCGCGGCGCCGTCACCGACGGCGAATTGAAGCGGCGGCTCTGGCTGATCTTCGGGCTCGGCGCGCTGCAGGGGGCGGTGGGCTGGTGGATGGTCGCCTCAGGCCTCTCCGAGAAGGTCGAGGTCTCGCAATATCGCCTCGCTGTCCATCTGATACTGGCGCTGCTGATCTATTCGGCGATCGTCTGGACGCTGCGGCGGCTTTCCGACCGGCCGCCAAATCCGGCGCCGCTCCGGCTGAAGATCACCGCTTTGCTGCTGCTGGCGCTGACCTTCCTGCAGCTCTATTTCGGCGCGCTGGTCGCGGGGCTGCGCGCGGGAAAGGTCTACAACACCTGGCCAGAGATCGATGGCGCTTTCATTCCATCCGCGGGGCGTCTGTTGTTCGAGCAGCCCTGGTGGCGCAACCTGTTCGACAATACGCTGACGGTGCAGTTCGAGCACCGCATGACTGCTTACGCGCTATTGGTGCTGGCGATCCTGCATGCGATCGACACCATCCGTTCGCGCGCAAGCGGCGCGGCTATCGCCGGCGCCTGGTGGCTGGTGGCGGCGATCACGCTACAGGCGACGCTCGGGATCCTGACGCTCTTGAACCAGGTGCCGATCGATCTCGCGCTCATGCACCAGGCCGTGGCGATCGTGGTGCTCACGCTGGCGGTCCTGCAGGTCGAGCGGCTGCTGCCGCGACGCCGCGAAGTGGGACGGCCAAAGCTTGCCGTGCCGGTCGGTCAACCCGGTTGAGTGGAGCTATTCTAATCTATCGTTGCCGCCAGAGGTGCCCGTTTTGCACGGGCTTTTTGAATGTTCCGGCAGTTGACGAAATCGTGCGGCCCGACATCGCTTTACTTGAAAATCCCTGGCGATAGAACGAGCGAAAAATGGGTTCGCTCATGTCGTCTGCATTCATTCAGGCCGCGGTCATCCTGCTACGCGAAGGCCTAGAGGCGATGCTGGTGATCGCCGCGCTCGCCGGCTACCTGTCGAAGGTTGGCGCCGGTCATCGCATCCAGGCGCTCTATGGGGGCGCGCTGGCTGCGGTCGGCGCCAGCATCATCGCGGCCTGGCTGTTCGCGGTGCTGAATTCGGGCGAGCACAGCGACATCCTCGAGGGCGTCATCATCCTCTTTGCCGCGGGCCTCATGCTCTATGTCAGCGGCTGGCTGATGGTGAAGCAGGACCCGCAGGGCTGGAAAGAATATCTCGCGCACAAGGCCGACACGGCGCTGGCGCAGGACACGGTGTGGGCGGTCGGCGCGCTCGCTTTCCTCGCGGTGTTCCGCGAGGGCGCCGAGACCGTGCTGTTCATCAACGCGCTGGCCACTACGGAAGGCGGCTGGAGCGCAGGCCTGTTTGCCGGCCTCGGCGCCGCCACCATTGCGCTTGCGGTGCTGTTCTATTTCATCAACCTGATCGCCCAGAAGATTCCGCTGCGGCCGTTGTTCATCCTGACCTCGGCTTTCCTGTTCGTGATGGCGATCAAGTTCATCGGCGAGGCCGTGCAGGAATTCCAGGAGCAGGCTCTGCTGCCGTTCACGGAACTGAAGAGCCTGTCCTGGCTCGCCGATCTCGGCCTGAACCCGACGCTGGAAGCGCTGTCGCTGCAGCTCCTCGTGATCCTGTTCGCGCTCGGGACCTATTCGGTGTTCCAGCGCAACAGTCGCCTGACGCGCCAGAGCAAGGCGTCGACCAGCGCAGCAGCTGAATAATCTCACACGCCATCGATCCAGCCCGAAGATCGCGCGCCGCCGGTTCCGCCGCGCTGCGAATGGCCGCGAAAGGGGGCCGCTCCGACCTTTCGCGGTATCAAAACACCATGTGACATTTTTTTCTCGTTTGTATTGCGGATTCCGCGTCGCTGAAGTGTCTGTAGAAGAGGGGGCATCTTGGGGCGGTGCATGCAGATGATTGAGAACGAGGAGGCTCGGCGCGCGCTTCAGCCTCAGGGGGTGATTGCACGTGAAATCCTTATCCCCGACGCCGATGTGGCAGAGGACGGCGATCTGGTCGCCACCGTCGTCGATTTCGTGAATTGGGCGATTGGCCCGGCCCACCTGGTCTCCGGCGAGATCGTCGCGGAGGCATTCTGGAGCTATCACGCCGACTATTATCTGGCCCAGGTCAACAACGGCGGCCATGGCCAGTTTGCCCATAACGGTGGAATGAGCGAGCAGACGCTCGACAATTGTCGCCGCGGGCTCGTCGCGATGGGCGCAAAGGATTACGTCGCGATCTTCGACGAGTTCATGGCCATCATGGAGGGCGATCCGCGTCGGGCAAAAGCCATACAGGATGGCAGCGGTTTTGGGAAAATCGATCCCGCGATCGAACTGCTCGACAAACGCTTCTTTGCGCTCGGCGACATGACCAAGCTCAACGCAGCCTGGCTGCGCACGCTGCCGGCCCTGCGATCGCTGCCAAACGATCGGCTCACGGCCGAGCGCGAAGCGGTCATTGTGCGCAATTCCCTGCTTGCCGCCCGCCAGGACTATCTGCGGCGGGCCAAAGCGCGTTTCAGCGCCTCTGACCCGATCCAGGTGGCAGCGCGTGCGACCTGCGCGCAGGAGCGCATCGCCTTCGAAGGCGTGAATGCGGGCCTACCGGTGGGCGATGGTCAGATCGCCTGGACGCTGAGCACGTCGGCCGGCTCGCGCATGCTTGTGATGGGACATGGCATCGCCGTGCTGCGGGACAACGGGTCGCTGCGCGGCCAGTATTTCTTCGAAACGCGCGATACCTATCCTGCACTCGTCGGCGACGGCGAAATGCGCCGGGCGCTGATCGATGCGACATCGCGTGATATTCGCGAGCGGATGAGATCGGCTGCGGGCGAGAGGACATCGGCATCGCTAGCGCAGTCCCGTGAGACCATATTGGCGAACTTTTTGTCGCCTGCGTTCAATGCCTTCTGGGGCAGCTTCACGGCCGGATCGAAACGGATCAACACGGCGATCACCTGTCCCTATGTCGGGCACAATCCCTCTCTCGTGAGCTACGTTCCGCGTGCCTCGTCTCCGCTCCTGGCGGCTACCGAGGAGCATTCCCTGATCCGGCTCATTATGGCCAATGCGCTGTGGGATTCGTTCCTGGCTGCCGATGCCTTCAACGATTCGATGCTTGAGGAGCCCGATCGCGCCGCGGCCCTGTTGATCAATCTCGGAGCCGCCGCCACGGTTGCGGCGACCAGCCTGCGCGTGCTCGATACGGATCGCATCGCGGCGCTTGCCGTACTTGCGCCCGGCGATTTCGAGCGGGAGCAATACAACGTCCGATTCCAGCTACTCGAGATCGCGCGCTGGTGGTTCAGTTTCGTGCCCAAGGCGGCAGCCGCGTTCGCAGAAACAAGTTTTGCGCAGCGGTCGTGGATGTTCAACAACGTCTGCTTCAACCACGCGCAGGCGCTCGCCGAAGCGCTCCGCCCCTCGGTGACATCAGATTTGACCGAAGCGCTGGTCTATTTCGATCGGGAATATCCGTCGATGGCAATTCCGTCCATGGAAGCGACCTATGATCTGGCGCTCAAGACATGCACCTCATATTTCGCGAGGTCCGAGCGCCACGCCAAGGCATGGGCAAACGTCGTCGCTGAAACGCGCCATATGATTATGAGCGCCAATCCCTACGATGAGGCGACGGTATTCGTGGTTACGCCCGACATTGTGCAGGTTCGCACCTCCGAAAAGCTGGTCGGTCTGATCGGGGTTGTTGAGAACGAGGTCAGGGCGCGGCAGGTTTTCTACTATCGCAAGGAAGGCGCGCGGGCAGCTCTTTGACAGAGTGCCCGAAACGCAGCCTCATCACCCGCTAGAGATAATCCAGCCCGATATCGAGGGCGGCCGAGGAGTGCGTGACCCAGCCGACGGAAATGAGGTCGACGCCGGTCGCCGCGATCGCGGGCGCAGTGGTGGCCGTGATGCGGCCCGATGCTTCCGTGATAACCTTGCCGCGCGTCATCGTCACGGCCTGCCTGAGATCGTCGATCGTCATGTTGTCGAGCAGGACCGCGTCGATCCCGAGCGCCAGAGCTTCTTCGAGCTGCGCCAGCGTGTCGACTTCGACCTCGACTTTGACGAGATGGCCGACATGCGCCTTGGCACGCTCGATCGCGGTGCGGATGTTGCCGGCAAGCGCGATGTGGTTGTCCTTGATCAGCACGGCATCGTCGAGGCCGAAGCGGTGATTGCTACCGCCGCCGGCGCGCACCGCGTATTTTTCCAATGCGCGCAGGCCGGGCGTGGTCTTGCGAGTGCAGACGATCTGCGCGCGCGTGCCTTTCACGGCAGTAACCAGCGACGCCGTTGCCGTTGCGACGCCGCTGAGGTGGCAAAGGAAATTGAGTGCGGTCCGCTCGCCCGTCAGCAGCGCGCGCGCCGGGCCGTTGATGGTCGCGATCGTGTCGCCGGGCGCGACGACGCTGCCATCGGGCCGTTCGATCTCGATTCGGATCGCTGGTGATATCGTTTGAAAGGCGCAGCGCGCCACATCGAGGCCGGCGACGACGCCCGGCTGGCGTGCCCGCAACGCGAGCGAAGCGCGCTGGTCGGCGGCCACGATCGCGTCCGCCGTGATGTCGCCGGCACGGCCGAGATCCTCAAGCAGCGCGGTTCGCACCAGGGGTTCGTACATCAGGGGCAGAAGGGGATTGAGTGTCACGACTGAGCGCTCCTGATCGGCAGTTCGGATTCGATGATCTCGCCGGCGATACTGAGTGCACCTGCGAGGGTGAAAGTGGAGGGCACGCCCTTGGGCAACGTGTCCGGAAAGTCGGTGCGGTAGTGGCCGCCGCGGCTTTCCTCGCGCCTTGACGCTGCGACGGCGATCATCAATCCGACCAGCGCCGGATCGGCGGCGGAGCCGCTCCCCCTGGCCATCGGATAGAGATTGCGAATGGCGCGCTCGATCGAGGGCCGATCACGAAGCACGCCGAGGGCCTGCGAGACGAACGGCCGCACCGTCGATGGATCTGATGCAGGCGGGAGCGCGGTCGGCGTGCGCAGAGGAGCGGCACCGCTAGCCACGCCATTGACGCTCTCGGCGACCCATTGCGCAGAGACGATGGCTTCCATCAGCGAATTGCTAGCGAGCCGATTGGCGCCGTGCAGGCCGGTGCGGCTGACCTCGCCGCAGGCCCACAAGCCCGTCACCGTGCTGCGGCCTTCGCCATCAACGGCAATGCCGCCCATGTGATAATGCGCCGCCGGACGGACCGGGATCGGATCGTCGGCCGGATCGATACCGGCCATCTTGCAGAACGCGCTGATGACGGGATAGCGCTGCGCGAAATTCTTGCCTGGATGCTGCCGTGCATCGAGGAAGACGCGGTGTCCCTCGGCGCGGCGGCGCCAGACCGCGCGCGCCACGATGTCGCGCGGCGCGAGCTCGGCGCCCGGTTCGTTCGCCATGAAACGCTGCCCGGTCTCGTCGATCAGGATCGCGCCATCGCCGCGGATCGCTTCGGTCAGCAGTGGCATCGGTCGCGACGGCCCGTCGAAAGCGGTGGGGTGAAACTGGATGAATTCGAGATCGGAGAGGACGGCGCCGGCACGGCCGGCGAGCGCCAGCCCCTGGCCGAAACAGCCCATCGGATTGGTGCTGTCCTGGAACAGGCCGCCGATGCCCCCGGTCGCCAGCACGACGCGGTTAGTCGGGATGACGAGCGAGCCACGCTCGTTTGCAGCAAGCACGCCCTCGACTGCGTTGTCCCCGACGATGAGTTGGCGCGCCTCAAAACCCTCGATCAGCGTAATCGACGGGCAGCGCCGCACGGCGGCGATCAGTGCGCGCATGATCTCGCGCCCGGTGCCGTCGCCGGTGGCGTGAACGATCCGCTTGCGGCTGTGCGCGGCTTCGAGTCCAAGCTGCCAGCTCCCGTCTGGCCTGCGATCAAAGCCGACGCCGAGCCGCGCGAGACGCTCGACGGCAGCGGGCGCTGCATCCACGATGCGGCCCGCGGCTTCTTCGTCGCAAAGGCCGGCGCCGGCGGCGATGGTGTCCTGCAGATGCAGGGCAGGGGTGTCGTCGTCACCGACCGCCGCTGCGAGCCCGCCTTGCGCCCACATGCTGGAGGCCTCCGCCCCGAGCGGCGATTTCGACAGCAGCACGACCGGTGCGGGCGCAAGCTGCAGGGCCGTCATCAATCCAGCGGCGCCGCCGCCAATGATCACCGGTTGCCCGGCCAAGGCCGAAACATCCAAGCTCATAGCGCCAGCATCCTTTCGACGGAGCGCCGCGCGCGCTCAGCGATCTCAGGATCGATCGTGACCTCGTGCTCGTTGGTCTCGAGCGCGTGGCGAATGTTCTTCAGCGTGATCCGCTTCATGTGCGGGCAGAGATTGCAGGGGCGGATGAACTCGACGTCGGGATGGAGCACCGCGACGTTGTCGCTCATCGAGCATTCCGTCAGCAGCACCACGCGTGCCGGATGCTCCTTGCTGACGAAGCCGGACATGGCTGCGGTGGAGCCCGAGAAATCCGCCTCAGCCACCACCTCGGGCGGACATTCCGGATGCGCCAGGATGGTGACGCCGGGATGATTCTCGCGAAGCTGGCGCACATCCTCGGCATTGAAGAGCTCGTGCACTTCGCAATGGCCCTTCCAGGCCGTGATCTTCACCTTGGTCTGCGCGGCGATGTTCTGCGCCAGATATTCGTCCGGCAGCATGATGACATGCTCGACGCCGAGCGATTGCACCACAGCGAGTGCATTGCCTGAGGTGCAGCAGATGTCGGACTCCGCCTTCACCGCGGCCGAGGTGTTGACATAGGTGACGATGGGGGCGCCCGGATAGCGCTCGCGCATCAGCCGTACATCGGCCGCCGTGATGGACTCCGCGAGCGAACAGCCGGCCTTGAGGTCGGGGATCAGCACCGTCTTCTCGGGATTGAGCAGCTTTGCCGTCTCCGCCATGAAGTGCACGCCGGCGAGCACGATGACGTCGGCATCGACCTTGGTCGCCTCGCGCGCGAGCGCGAGGCTGTCGCCGACGATGTCGGCGACGCCGTGGAAGATTTCCGGCGTCTGATAATTGTGCGCCAGCACCACCGCATTGCGCGTGCGCTTGAGTTCTAGGATGGCGTCGACATCATCGGCGAAGGTCGCCCATTCGAATTCCGGGATCACCCGTTTGACGCGGTCATAGAGCGGCGCGGTGCGCGCGAGCGCACCGGATGAGATTGCAGCCATTTATGCTCTCCTTGAGTATATTTCGCATTATACTTATCCTGAGCATAATGGAAGTCAAGAGCGTGAGAGTGGAAGCTTGGTGCCGGCGACGGCCCGTTCGGCCACAATGCCGTGACGGAAGCGGAATAGCTTGGCGGGGCGACCGACCGTCTCGGCAGCCATTGCGCCTGTCTCTTCAACGAGTTCCTGCTGCTCGATCAGGCGCCGAAAATTCTGTTTGTGCACAGTGCGGCCTGCAAGGGCCTCAACACTGCGTTGCAGTTGTAGCAGGGTGAATTCGGCCGGCATCAGCTCGAAGACGACCGGCCGGTATTTGATCTTGGCACGCAGCCGCGCGATGCCGGTGGCCAGAATGCGGCGATGATCCGAGATCATGGCGCGGCCGGGTACGACGGCATCCCCGGTGCCCTTGGCACGAACTGCTTCGGGGATCAGGGAGGCCTCATAGAGCAGCTCATAGCGCTGCAGCACCAGTTCCTCGTTCCAGGTGCGGTCGTCGAGGCCGAAGGTGATGGCGGCGCGCTGCCAGCGCGCTTTCTGCACGGAGGTACTCTCCGCCGATTTGGCCCAGGCCCGCAGCTTCGGCGCCACGATCTTTGCAATCAGGGGCGGGGTGCCGGCGCGATGGTCTTCCCACGGGAAGTATTCATACCAGCCGGACCAGTGGCCCTCCGAGCCTTCTCTGACTTGGTCCTCGCGGGTCAGGCCGAGATAGCTGATCGAGATGCGATGCGGCGCTCTGGCGTCGCCGGTGCGTCCGTGATCGGCGAAGGTATAGAGCTGCTCGACATAGCCGAGCGGGTGTCCGGTCTGCGCCTCGACCCAGGCCCGCAGGCCGGTCTGCAGCGAGCGGTGCCCGAACTGGAACGGACCGCTCGGCAGCGCGGTCGCATTCGCGATCGTCATGATCTTCGGCTCGCTCTCGGTCACCGCGACCAGGACGGCGACGAGGTCGGCGGCGATCGCGTCGATCGATGTTTCGGCTTTTCGCGATGCCTTTGCCAAGCGGGAGTCCTGTCGCGGCTAGCAATAGCCGTAAACGCCGCAGGCGTACGGCAGGCGGTTCCAGTAGGGACCGCCGTAGTAGGGGCCCCCATAATACGGACCGTCATAGCTGTAGGAGAAGTGATTGCCGTAATAGCCGGGCAGGGTCGACGAACCCGGCAGGATCGGCTCGCCACTGACGAATGGCACGTAAGGGATCACGGCCGCAGGCGTGAACAGCACGTCCGGATCCTGTTCGACTACGACGATCTGGCGGCCACGGCGGATATAGGGGGCTGATGTCACTGACGTTCGGTATTTGTAGTGCGGGCGCGGCAGGCCGGGCGGCAGTTGGCGGGCGGCGCGGTAGGCCGCGCGCTTGGTTGCAACCGGGCCGTCGGCGGCAACGGCGGCATCAATCGCAAGCAGGGCGATCGAAGAGAACAATATCGAGCGTAGCATCGTCGTCTCCGAATCGAGAGGGCGACAGAATGCCACCTTATAGCGGAATGACCGTTAATGAGAGGCTCGCGACATCAGACCAGCGCCTTCACCGTCATGGCCAGGCTTGACCCGGCCATCCACGTCCTCTTGTTCGCCACTTCCAAGAACGTGGATGCCCGGGACGAGCCCGGGCATGACGAAGAGAACTTGGCGCGTTCCGCACACGGGGACCTTAAGCCCGCAGCGCCTGGTCGAGGTCGGCGATCAGGTCGTCCTTGTCCTCGATGCCGATAGAGAGCCGGACCACGTCGGGGGCGGCGCCGGACTTGATCTTCGCGGCATCGTCGAGCTGGCTGTGGGTGGTGGACGCCGGGTGGATCACCAGCGAGCGGGTGTCGCCGACATTGGCGAGGTGCGAGAACAACCTGAGGTTCGACACCAAATTGACGCCGGCGTCATAGCCGCCCTTGAGGCTGAAGGTGAACACGGCGCCCGCGCCCTTCGGCGCATATTTGCGCGCGAGATTGTTGTACTTGTCGCCGGAGAGCCCGGCGTAATTCACCGACGCCACCGCGGGATGGCCGGCCAGGAATTCCGCGATCGCTTTGGCGTTGTCGCAATGCTTCTGCATGCGGAGCGGCAGCGTCTCGATGCCGGTCAGGATCATGAAGGCGTTGAACGGTGACAGCGCCGGGCCGAGATCGCGCAAGCCGAGCACGCGGCAGGCGATCGCGAAGGCGAAATTGCCAAAGGTCTCCTGGATCTTGATGCCGTGATACTCCGGGCGCGGCTCGCTCAGCATCGGATATTTGTTGTCCTTCGACCAGTCGAAGGTGCCGGCATCGACGATGATGCCGCCGAGCGAGTTGCCGTGGCCGCCCAGGAACTTGGTCAGCGAGTGCACGACGATGTCGGCGCCGTGGTCGATCGGCTTGATCAGATACGGCGTTGCCAGCGTGTTGTCGACGATCAGCGGCACGCCGGCCTTGCGCGCCACCGCGGCGATGGCCTCGATATCGGTGATGCTGCCGGAGGGATTTGCGATCGATTCGATGAAGATCGCCTTGGTGTGCGGCGTCACCGCGCGCTCGAAGCTTTCGATCTCGTCCGGATCGGCCCAGGCGACGTTCCAGCCGAAGCTCTTGAAGGCATGGGTGAACTGGTTGATCGAGCCGCCATAGAGTTTTCGCGCGGCGATGATCTCGTCGCCCGGCTTCATCAACTGCTGCAGCACCACGACCTGCGCGGCGTGTCCCGATGCGACCGCGAGTGCGGCAGTGCCGCCTTCGAGGGCGGCGACGCGCTCCTCCAGCACCGCATTGGTCGGGTTGCCGATGCGGGTATAGATGTTGCCGAACGACTGCAGGCCGAACAATGAGGCCGCATGGTCGGCGTCGTTGAACACGAATGACGTCGTCTGATAGATCGGCGTCGCCCGCGCGCCGGTGGTGGGATCGGGCTGCGCACCGGCATGCACGGCGAGGGTCGAAAATCCCGGAAGGCGATCGGTCATTCTGAGTGTCCTGTGTTTGGATCGGAAATGAAATGCGCGGCATGCTGATGGCAGCAACGACGGCCGTCAAGGCGAGTTGCGAGCCATATGCGCGTTGGGAACAGCGTGCTTCGTTATGACGCGATGTCGAAACATTTGTTTCGCCGTTGCGTCACGTCGTCTCGGTCTTGTTCTTTGCGGCACGATCGGATGCGGCGGTTTCGCCGCCGCCGACGCTCATCCGATTCAGCGACAGCCGCATGCCCTGCGTCGGCATCGGCGCACGCTTGGAGCTGAGCGTCCGCGAATTGACGCCCATCCAGGAAATCTCTGATGACAGGCGGCCATATTCGATTTTCGGGCAGCGGTTCATGACGACCTTGATGCCGACAGCTTCGGCCTTTGCGGCGGCCGCATCGTCACGTGCGCCGAGCTGCATCCAGATCACCTTCGGCAAGGGCGACAGCCTGAGCGCCTCCTCGACAACCGGCATGATGTGGCTGGAGTTGCGAAAGATGTCGACCATGTCGATCGGGCGTCCGATGTCGGCGAGCGACGCGACGAAGGGCTTGCCGAGCAGGCTCTTGCCGACATGGCCGGGATTGACCGGGATCATGTCGTAGCCGCGCTCCGCCAGATATTTGAAGGCGAAATAGCTCGGCCGCACATTGACCGGCGAAGCGCCGACCATCGCGATCGACTTCACGCCGTTGAGAATGCCGCGGATGTAGTTATCGGGGTAGCTGTCGTGGTTCATCTCTAGTCTTTATGTCAGCTGCGTCATTGCGAGGAGCGAAGCGACGAAGCAATCCATGCTTCAGCAAGCGGATGGATGGATTGCTTCGCTTCGCTCGCAATGACGGGAAACTATCTATCCTGCCATTTCGGTTCGCGCTTCTCGATGAAGGCACCGATACCTTCCTCGGCGTCGCGCGCCATCATGTTTTCGGTCATCACCTCGGCGGCGTAGCGATAGGCGTCCGCGAGTGTCATCTCGGCCTGGCGGTAGAATGCCTCCTTGCCGAGCTTGACAGTGTAGGCGGATTTCAGCGCCACTTTTTGCGCCAGCGCAATCGCGGCCTCGCGTTCGGTGCCGGCAGGCACGACGCGGTTGATGAGGCCGATGGTCTGCGCGGTCGCGGCCGAGATCGGCTCGCCGGTCAGCAGCATCTCCATGGCCTGCTTGCGCGGAACGTTGCGCGACAGCGCCACCATCGGCGTTGAGCAGAACAGGCCGATATCGACGCCGGGCGTCGCGAAGGTCGCAGTCTCAGAGGCGACCGCTAGATCGCAGCTTGCGACAAGCTGGCAGCCGGCGGCGGTCGCAATCCCCTGGACGGAAGCGACCACAGGCTTCGGCAGGCGCACGACCGCCTGCATCATCGCGCTGCAGGCATTCATGATCTCTGCGAAATAGGCGCGGCCCCGATCGGCATCGCTGCGGCGCGCGGTGAGTTCCTTCATGTCGTGGCCGGCCGAGAAGGCGGGGCCGTTGGCGGCAATGACCACGCCGCGCACGGCTGGATCGTCATGAATTGCCTTCAGCGCGCCATGCAGCTCGGCGATCAGGCCTTCGGAGAGGCTGTTGCGCGCGGCGGGACGGTTGAGCGTCAGCACGCCGATGCTGCCGACCTGCTCGCGCAGGAGGATCGGCGATTGCGGCGCGACGGCACGGGCTGCTTGGGGCATCTCCAGATTTCCACTAAGGCTTTTTGTCAATTAAGGCTTGGCTACAACTTAATGTAACACGCTGACTGAATCGAGGGTGGGGACGGCATGGCGCTGGCGAAAATGAGCGTGGCTGAAGTGGAGAGGTTCCTCCGCGAGGAGTTTCCGCAGGCGTTCAGCGGGAACGACATCATCATCGAGAGCGCCGACGGCGAGACCTGTCTCTTGCGCCAGCGCTACAGCGAGCGGATGCTGCGGCCGGGCGGCACCGTGTCGGGTCCGACGCTGATGGCGCTGGCCGATTTCGCGATGTATGTGGTGCTGCTGTCGGCGATCGGCCCGGTGGGTCTGGCGGTCACCACCAATCTCAACATCAATTTCCTCCGCAAGGGGCAGCCGGGGCGGGACGTGCTGGCGGCGGCGAGGCTGCTGAAGCTGGGCAAGCGGCTGGCGGTCGGGGAGGTCAACCTGCTTTCGGGCGATTCGGCGGATCCGATTGCGCATGTGACGGCGACCTATTCCATTCCAAATAAATAGAGTTTCTGAAGGTATTATTACACCTTATTTATAAGCCATTGTTTTGACTAATATAAATCGCGCCAATTGGCGTTGACGAATTTCGTTCGCTTCTCTAGAAAGCCGCCAGTCCGGCGCGGCAGTCTTGCGCCGAAAACTCCTTTCCACGGACAGCTCACATGAAAACCTTTTCGGCCAAGCCCGCCGAGGTGCAGAAGAAGTGGGTCGTGATCGACGCCAAGGGTGTGGTGGTCGGCCGGCTCGCCACCATGGTCGCGATGCGCCTGCGCGGCAAGCACCTGCCCACCTACACGCCGCATGTCGATTGCGGCGACAACGTCATCATCATCAACGCCGCTCACGTTGTGCTGACCGGTCGCAAGCGCGACCAGAAGGTCTACTACAAACACACCGGCTATATCGGTGGCA
The DNA here is from genome assembly GCF_059512425.1 of Bradyrhizobium sp. Leo78. Lineage (NCBI taxonomy): Bacteria > Pseudomonadati > Pseudomonadota > Alphaproteobacteria > Hyphomicrobiales > Nitrobacteraceae > Bradyrhizobium > Bradyrhizobium sp. Leo78. Next base: position 128,323 of record NZ_JCAMOT010000014.1, on the reverse strand, counting down.
TCAAGGAGCGCAGCGCGAAGCAGATCCTCGAGGGTCGCTTCCCGGAGCGCGTGGTCGAGAAGGCCATTGAGCGCATGATCCCGCGCGGTCCGCTCGGCCGCATGCAGATGGGCAATCTGCGCGTCTATCCCGGCGCCGAGCATCCGCATGAAGCGCAAAACCCCGAGAAAATCGATTTCGCCTCGCAGAACCGCAAGAACATGAGGGCCGCATAAGATGTCCGATACCATGCAGTCTCTCGATCAGCTTGCGCAGCTGAAGCCGGCGGCTCCCGATGCGCCGAAATATGTGAAGAAGATCGACAAGTACGGCCGCGCTTATGCCACCGGCAAGCGCAAGGACGCGGTTGCCCGCGTCTGGGTCAAGCCGGGCTCCGGCAAGATCTCCGTCAACACCCGAGACGTCGAAGTCTATTTCGCCCGTCCGGTGCTGCGGATGATGATCCAGCAGCCGCTGGTCGCCGCCGCCCGCGCCGGCCAGTATGACGTGATCTGCACGGTCACCGGCGGCGGCCTGTCCGGCCAGGCCGGTGCGGTGCGCCACGGTCTCTCCAAGGCGCTGACCAATTTCGAGCCGGAATTGCGCGGCGTCCTGAAGAAGGGCGGCTTCCTGACCCGCGACTCGCGCACGGTCGAGCGCAAGAAGTACGGCCGCGCCAAGGCGCGCAAGTCGTTCCAGTTCTCGAAGCGCTAACCGCTTCACTGCAATTTGCACCAATTGCGAAGGGGCGCCGCGAGGCGCCCTTTTTGCTGCGCCTTTGCGCATCAATTGTCGCAGTTTTTCCCGAAAACTTTTGTGTGCACGCAAACGGATTGCCAACGCGCCACGCATAGCCTGAGCAGCATTAACGGCGCGCAATCCTTTTCGGATCGCGCCCTTGAGATCGTGGCATCACACGCTTTCATCGCACGCACCAGGCAGGGCTCATGTCGTTCGATACTTCGACGCTTTATCTGTTTGCCACCATGGTGGCCGGAATGCTCGGCGCCATGTTGTTGTTCTTCGGCAATCAAGAGAAGATTCCGGCGTTGAAGTGGTGGGGCAGCGCGTATCTGCTCGGTGCTGCTGCGGTCGCGGCATCGACCATCGCGGGCTCGATGCTGGGCGAAATTGCTTCGCTGGCGCTGAATGCGGTGGGCTTCATCGCCTGCGGCATGGTGTGGAACGCGGCACGCGTGTTTCATGGCCGCAAGCCGAATGTCGCCGGTCTCGTGCTCGGCGCGATCGCCTGGGTCGGCGCCGCGCTGACCTTGCCGCCTGAGCTGCCCACGCTGAAGCTGACCATCGGCGCCGCGATCATCGCGATCTACGCATGCCTCACGGCAGCCGAATTGTGGAGCGAGCGGCGGCGCGCGACCCAAAGGCGATGGCCCGCACTCGCGGTGCCCGTGCTGCACGGCTGCGTGCTGCTGCTGCCGATCCTGGTCGGCAATTTCCTGCGCCCGCATGATGCGGCGTTCGGCGACAGCACCTGGGTGACGGTATTCGCTGTCGAACTCATCCTCTATGCGATCGGCACCGTCTTCGTGATCTTCATGCTGGTATCGGACCGCGAGGTGACCGCGCACAAGACGGCGGCCTCGATGGATCCTCTGACCGGCATGTTCAACCGCCGTGGCTTTGCCGAGGCCTGCACGCGGGTAATCGAACGCGAGGCAAGCGCCGGCCGGCCGGTGACGGTGATGATCTTCGACATCGACCACTTCAAATCGATCAACGACCGTTTCGGCCATCCCGCCGGCGACGAGATCCTGAAATTGTTCTCGGCCGTCGTCGTCAACAACCTCCGCATCAGCGATCTCTCCGGCCGCATTGGCGGCGAGGAATTCGCGGCGCTGCTGCCGTGCTCGCTGGAGGAGGGCGTGCTCGCCGCCGAGCGCGTGCGCGAGTGCTTCCAGGCCTCCGGCATCGTCTGCGACGAGGGGGCGGTCGACACCACCGTCAGCATCGGCGTTGCGGGTGGACCGGCAGGCACCGAGCTCGAGGTGCTGCTGGCGGCCGCCGATACCGCGCTCTACCAAGCCAAGCGCGGCGGCCGTAACCGCGTCGAGGCCGCGGAAGAGTTGCCGCTGTCGCTGGAGAACTGGCGGCGCAAGACCGCCGGTCTCGCACCGCAGGCGCGCGAGACGCCGATCGCGGCGTGAGAGCGATTTGAGCGATGTTGGTAGGATTCCATTTACCATTCGATTCCTATGATCCGGGCCATGGAATCGACCCGCCTTCACAATGCCCAATCCGCCCTGCTGTCGCTCGAAGCCGCCGCCACCACCGCCCGCGGCGGGTTCGCCTGTCTGTTCTCGAGCTCGGCTGAATACGAGACCGCGCTGATCGCCGAGCGGCGCGCCCAAGGCCGCTACGGCCGCCCGCGCAGCCCTTGGCCGATGCTGATGTTTCTGGGCATCACGTTGATGGTCCTCGGCACGGTGCTCGTGTTCAATTAGGTAACGGGAACATCCCGTATCGGTGAGGGCGCCGCGAGGCGCCTTTTTCTTTTCCACAAGCTGGGCTAGAGACGGGCCCTTTCCAGGGAGAAGCCCAATGGTCACCGAAATTGCACTCATCGACGTCAAGCCCGGCAGCGAGAAGGATTTCGAAGCTGCGGTGGAGAAGGCACGACCGCTGTTTCTGCGCGCCAAGGGCGGCAAGGGGTTCGAATTGCACAAGTCGATCGAGAAGCCGTCGCGCTACCGGCTGGTTGCGAAGTGGGAGACGCTGGAGAACCACACCGTCGATTTCCGCGGCTCGGAAGACTTCGCCGCCTGGCGGGCGCTGGTCGGGCCGTTCTTTGCCGCGCCGCCGGAGGTCGAGCATACCGAGATCGTCGTGACGGCCTGAGGCTCCTCACGCCGCCGCAGTCGGCTCCTCGGCCTTGAAGTGGTCGAGCATCACCTTGGCGATTGCCATCAGGGGGAGCGCAAGCGCGAGCCCCCAGACGCCGAACACCACCCCGAGCAGGATCTGGAACGCAAACAGCGTGGCAGGCGGAATATCGAGCGCCTGCCGCTGGATGATCGGGGTGAGCACGTAGCTCTCCATCGCGTGCACGCCGAGGAACAGCACGAAGGCGGAGAGCGCCGCGATCCAGCCCGAGGCAAGGCTCGCGAGCACCACGATCAATCCCGCGAGGATCGCGCCCACCGTCGGAATGAAAGCGAGCAGGCCGGCCTGGATACCCAGGATGAACGAGCTCTGGATGCCGATGATCGAGAGCCCGATCCAGGTGACGAAGAACACCGCGCCCATGGTGATGATCTGGGCGATCAGCCAGCGCTCCAGTGTGTCCCCGATACGGTCGACGATGATGGTGGCCTGCTCGCGGTGCCGGGCCGGCATCACGAACAATAGCCCGGCGCGGTAGATGCTGGGTTGGGCGGCGAAGGCAAGCCCGAGAAACAGCACGATGAAGAAGTTGCCGACCGCGCTCACGGTGCCGAGCAGCACCTTGAGGGTCTGACTGATGATCGCGCCGCCGCTGGAGGCGAGCGCGCCGGCGCTCGGAAGATTATGGGTCGCCGCCGCGCCTGGGGTCGTCGGTGTCGTCGAGTCCGTCGGTGCGGAGACTTGGTTGCTGAAATCGAGATAGCTGGTGTCGATGCCGTGGCTCTCGAGGAAGGACTTCACGTTCACCAGTTGCGACTTGATGGTGTCGCTGAGCGCGGAGGCCTGCTGGGCGATGGTCGCTCCGCCGAGAAAGACGACGCCCGACAATAGCGCCGCCAGCGCCAGGCAGACGATGGTCAGCCGAAGTGCATGGGGCAGCTTAACTCCGTGGCCGAGCAGGTTGGTGAGGGCGTTGAGCGCGACGCCGAGCAGGACCCCGGCGAAGATCAGGAACAGCGTCGCCGCGTAATGCCAGGCGAGCGCCAAGAGCGCCGCGAACAGCACGATGCCGATGCCGCCAACGCTGATCGCCCACGCCAGATCGTTGCGGGCCTGCAGGTGGTCGCCGCCGGGTAGCCTCACGTTGATTCCTTCGCCATCGATTGATCTCACCTTGTCGCCAAAATCCCGTCGGGATCAAGCCGTGTGCCGGTTTGCCGCTGCCGGTCGGGCAGGCCTTCCCACGGGATAGGTGCAGGCCGCCCGGGCCAGCCTGCGGGGCCGCGTTCGTCCCTTGACCCCGCCGCGCCTGCGTCTCGTGCCAATGTGCTCCGCCAGCATAATATGTTGATCCATGATCCAGTCGGGGGCATTATCTCTCTGGAACCATGACAAACATAGAAGATCATTCCTACGCGAGATACTGAGCAATGAGACGGCCCGTGGTCGGCGTGATCGGAAACGCCCATCGCATCGAAGATCGTTTCACGGTTCAGATGGTTGGGGAGCGCAACCTGCGCGCGATCACCGATGTCGCCGGCGCTGTTCCGCTGATGTTCGCCGGTTCGCCCGAGATTACCGACGTCGGCGCCTTGCTCGACGTGGTCGACGGCGTGGTCCTGACCGGGGCGCGGGCCAATGTGCACCCGACCCGCTTCAAGTGCGAGCCGCATATCAGTCACGAGCCTTATGACATCCATCGTGACGAGGTTGCGCTGGCGTTGTCGGAAGCCTGCGTCGCGCGCGGTATTCCGCTGTTCGGCATCTGTCGCGGCCTGCAGGAGATGAACGTCGCCTTTGGCGGCTCGCTGCATCCCGAGATCCGCGAACTGCCGGGACGCATAAACCATCGCATGCCGCGGCTGGAGAATGGCGAGATCCATCCGGATCCGCTGGTCGTGTTCGCTGACCGGCATGACGTGACGCTCACACCGGGCGGCGTGTTCGCGAAGCTCCTGGGCTGCGAGACCATCCGTGTCAATTCGCTGCACGGGCAGGGCATCCTTGAGCCCGGCGAACGCGTCGTGATCGAAGGCGTCGCCGAGGACGGCACCATCGAGGCAATCCGCATCGCCGACGCGGCGGCCTTTGCGCTCGGCGTGCAGTGGCACGCGGAGTACGACCCGCAGCGCAACCCGATCAACAAGAAGTTGTTCGAGGCTTTCGGGGCAGCGTTGCGCGAACGGCAGCGCGCGGCGGCGTAGCTGCGTTGCTCGCCATGAGGGCGATTGGGTTCTGATTCATTGTCAAACAGCGATTGCGTAGGAGGGTAGAGCGAAGCGAAACCCATCGCGATGGAGCAAGTTGCGCGATGATGGGTTTCGCTTCGCTCTACCCATCCTACGATCCCGATGAACCTCGCACCGCTGTCGTCCCCGCCAAGGGCGCAATTGCGCCCGGGATCGGGGACCCATAACCACAGGAAGGTGTTGTGGCGCGAGCAAGCGGTTACAGCGGAGCACACGACAACGGCTTCGCCGCGGCGCGCAAGCCCGGACGACGTGGGGTGGGGTTCTGATTCAAATTTCAAATAGCGTGAGGATGTGAATCCGCATTCTCCCGACGGCGAAAGCGGAATATTTTTCGCAGCAAGACTGGACAGACTTTTGGTGATTTGCCCCGTCGGGTTGTGACGCATTGCAGCAGCTAAGCTCGAGCTGCCGGCACGTCCTTTGCCCGGTCGTTGCGATCAGCGTCGACTTGCCGAACTGTTTCCGCTGCAGCGAGCGCCTTTTTGCGCCCGAGCTTCCGGACGACTGTATAAAAGGCCGGCGTAAACAAGAGGCCGAAGGCGGTCACTCCCAGCATTCCCGCGAAGACCGCCGTGCCGAGCGATTGACGCATTTCCGAACCCGCCCCGGTTGCGACCACGAGAGGTGCAACACCGAAGATGAACGCCAGCGACGTCATCAAGATCGGCCGCAGCCGCGTGCGCGCCGCGCTAACGGCGGCCTCGCCGGGCGTGGCGCCGGCTTCCTCGGTTTGCCGTGCGAATTCCACGATCAGGATCGCGTTCTTTGCAGCGAGTCCGACCAACACGACGAAGCCGATCTGCGCCAGCACGTCGATCGCCATGCCGCGCATCAAAAGTCCTGTCACGGAGGCGAGCAGGCACATTGGAACGATCATCACCACCGCGAGCGGCAGGTTCCAGCTCTCATATTGAGCAGCGAGCACCAGGAAGACGAACAAGGCGGCTGCGCCGAACACCAGCAAGGACGAGGTCCCCGGCTGTTGCTGCTGGAAAGCAAGCTCGGTCCATTCAAAGCCGATGCCTGGCGGCAGCACCTCGTGCGCCAGTTCCTCCATGCGGTGCAACGCGGTGCCGGTCGCGACGCCTGGCGCCGCGACGCCCATCACTTCAGCAGCGGGGAATAGATCGTAACGAGGCACGCGATAGGGTGCGTTCTCGGATTTCAACCGCGCCACCGTGCCGACCGGCACCATCTCGCCGGAGGCGTTGCGCGCCTTCAGCCGCGCGATGTCGTGCGGATCCTGGCGGAACGAGCCGTCGGCCTGCGCGATGACTTGGTAGGTTCGGCCGAGATAGTTGAAGTCGTTGACATATTGCGAGCCGAGATAGACTTGCAGGGTGTTGAAGACGTCGGTGGGCGTCAGCCCGACCTTCTCGGCTTTCTCCCGATCGATATCGGCATAGACCGAAGGCGAGCGCGTACCGAACAGAGTAAAGACGCCCGAGAAGCTCGGATCCTTGTTGGCGGCTGCGACCAGTGCCTGTGCCGCTTTCGACAGCGCCTCCGAGCCGAGACCGGCACGATCCTGCAGCATCATCTTGAAGCCGCCAGCATTGCCGATGCCCTGCACCGGCGGCGGTGGGATCGTCAGCACATAGGCTTCCTGGATCACCGAGAGGCGCTTGCGCAGATCGGCGAGCACGCTCGGTGCCGTCAGGCCAGGCACATCATGGTTATAGAGCGATGGCAGGCCGGAAAAGATCGTGCCGGCGTTGGAGGCGATGGTGAAGGTGGTTGCATCCAGTCCTGCGAACGGCGCGACATGCTCGACACCGGGCGTGGTCATGATGATCTCGATCGCCTTCTTGACCACCGCCTCCGTGCGCTCGAGCGAAGCGCCGGGCGGCAGTTGCACGACGGTGATGAGATAGCCCTGATCTTGCTCCGGAATAAAGCCGGTAGGAGCGCGGGCGAATTGAAAGCCGGCCACGCCGATCAGCCCGCCGTAGACCACAAGCACGACGCTGGTGATCTGCACCAGCCGCCGCGTCAGGCGTCCGTAGCTCGTCGACAGCCACTCGAAGCCGAGATTGAACCGCGCAAATCCAGCTTGCACCAGCCGGGCGATCCATGGGCCGCGCGGCTTCTGGCCGTGCTCGTGAGCCTTGAACAACACCGCGCACAGGGCAGGGCTCAGGGTCAGCGAGACAAAGCACGAGATCAGGGTGGAGACGGCGATCGTGACCGCGAACTGGCGAAAGAACTGCCCGGTAATACCCGACAGGAAGGCGGAGGGCACGAACACCGCGCATAGCGTCAGCGCAATCGAGATCAGCGCTCCGCCGACCTCGTCCATTGTGACATGGGCGGCTTGGGCCGGCGTCATGCCGCGTTCGAGATTGCGTTCGACATTCTCCACCACGACAATGGCGTCATCGACGACAATGCCGACCGCGAGCACGAGGCCGAACAGCGACAGGTTGTTCAGCGATATTCCGAGCGCGTAGAGGAAGGTGAAAGTGCCGACCAGCGACACCGGGATTGCGATCACCGGAATGATCGCAGCGCGCCAGCTCTGCAGGAACAGGAACACGACGCCAACCACCAGGAGGATCGCGATGAAGATGGTCTTGATCACCTCGTCGACCGATTTGCCAACGAAAATGGTGGGGTCGTAAATGATCTTGTACTGCAGGCCGGGCGGGAAGTCCTTGCCCAGCTTTTCCATCGCATCGAGCACTTCGTGCTCGACGGCGAGGGAATTGGCGCCCGGCTGGGCGAAGATCAGGAGCGGCAGGCCCGGCTCGCGATCCATGTAGGCGGACGATCCATAATCGGAAGCGCCGATCTCGACGCGGCCCACATCGCGCAGCCGCGTCACGCGGCCCTCGTTATCCGACTTCAGGACGATGGCGGCGAACTGTTCTGGTGTCGACAGGCGCCCAAGCGTCTGCACGTTGATCTGATAGGCCTGCTTGGAGGCGACCGGCGGCTGGTTCAGCACGCCCGCCGAAACCTGGACATTCTGGGCGCGCAGCGCGGCGAGCACCTCGCTCGCGTTCATGTCGTGCGCGGCGACCTTGTCGGGATCGAGCCAGATGCGCATGGCGTATTCGCGTCCACCTTGCATCTGCACGTCGCCGACGCCCGGCAGCCGCGCCAGCACGTCCTTTACGTGCAAGGTCGCGTAGTTCGATGTGTAGAGCAGGTCCCGCGACGAGTCGGGCGAATAAAGATGCACCGCGAGCAGGATGTTTGGCGTCGACTTGCGCACCTGAACGCCGAGCCGCTGGACGTCCTCCGGCAGCCGGGGAAGCGCATCCTGGACGCGGTTCTGCGTGAGCATCTGCGCGACGTTGAGGTCGGTCCCGATGCGAAACGTCACGGTGACGGTGAGCTTGCCGTCGCCAGTGGACTGACTGCTCATGTAGATCATGTTCTCGACGCCGTTGATCTGCTGCTCGAGCGGCGTCGCCACTGTGCGCGATACCGTCTCGGCAGATGCGCCGGGATAAGTGGTGGTGATCTGGACCGTCGGCGGCACGATCTCCGGATATTGCGCGATCGGCAGGATGGCGAGCGCGCCGAGGCCGATCAGCGTCAGGAAGACGGAGAGGACAGTCGCAAAAATCGGCCGGTCGATGAAGCTGTGGGTCACGAGGAAGCTCCTGTCTTCTCGGTCCTGGTTTTTAGCCTTTGCCGTTAACCTTGGCCGTCAACCTTGGCCGTCGGCGGCAGCGTCGTAGTGGATGACGCCGTCCTGCGGCGCCACCTTGGTGCCGGGAATGGCGCGTACCAGGCCGTCGATGACGACGCGGTCGCTCGCCTCGAGGCCCGACCGGATCACGCGCAATCCGCCGCGAAGATCGCCGGTGGTTACGATCTTTGGTTTCACGGTCGCGTCAGGACCGACGGTCATGACCAGCCGCTGCGACTGGTCGAGCATGACAGCGGCGTCCGGCAGGAGATAAACTTGGCTCGGCGGCGCGATCGCAACTCGCAGCCGTGCGAATTGGCCTGGCGCCAGGAACAGATCCGGGTTCGGCACCGTGGCGCGGGCATGAATCGTGCCGCTGGAGCGATCGAGCGCATTGTCGATGAAGTCCAGCGTGCCCTCGCGGATGAAACTGTTCTCGTCGCTGAGGCTGATCGCGACCTTGTTGGCGAGCGGACCGCCAACGCGGGCGCGCTCGCGCGAGAACGTCAGGAAATCCGATTCGCTCATGTCGAAATCGAGATAAAGAGGATCGAGCGAGACCAGCGTCGTGAGCAGCGTGGTCGGACTGGTTGCGGCACGGCTGCCCGCGACCAGGCTTCCGATCGAAACCTGGCGCGCGCCGATGCGCCCGCTGAACGGCGCCCGTACGCGGCAGTATTCAAGGTCGAGTTGCGCATCCCGCACCCGCGCCTTGGCGTCTTCGACCGCGGCCCGCGACGCATCCTGGTCGTTGGTGCGCTGGTCGACCGTCTCCTGCGTTGCGAACTCGTTGCGCTTGAGCGATTGCGCGCGCGAAAGCTGGTTGCTGGCAAGCGCCACGCGGGCCATTGCGGTCTCAAGCGCGGCTTGCGCCTGCGCCAACCTGATCTCGTAGGGCCGCGGGTCGATCACGAACAGCAGGTCGCCCTTGTGGACGATCTGGCCATCCTTGAAATGAATCTCGGTCAGGGTGCCACCCACCTGGGCTCGCAATTCAACGCGGTCGATAGCGGAGAACTGTCCGAGGAAACCGACCCTGGTATCGACCTCACGCTGCAAGGGCTGGCTCACCGTCACCGGCAGGGGAGGCGCTGACGCGGCCGCCTGGTCTGCGTTGCGAGGCGCAAAGCCCAGGTAAACAAGGAGCGCGGCAAGCACCGCTATTGCAGCGATTGCGGCCGTTCTCCATGTCCGCCGGCGCGGAGCCGGCGGCTTCAGCGGTTCTCGTTCAATGTTCGAATGATCGCTGATCTGATCCATGAGGCTACCATCAGTCCTTGCCATGCCGGCAGTTCGGCCGAAGCTCTGCCGGCCTGCCGAATCACACCGGCCAGTCCAGGTTTCGGGAGGAGGTCTCGCCAGGCAGTTATTTCGGAAGCGGATAAGTTGTGTTCGGGGTTGAAATTTGGAGGGGGAACTCCAATATGCTTCGCGAGATATAAACTTGGGGAGGCGCTGTTCAAGGATTTTTGGAGTGATGACACCAAAAATAAATCAAGGGAAGAAAATTCAGGCAAAGAACGCTCAGGACGAGAGGCGCGGCCGGGGCCGGCCGGCCGTATTCGACCGTGACGCCGCGCTGCAGGAGGCGATGAAGCTGTTCTGGGAGCGCGGCTATGAGGGCACGTCGTTCAACGACCTCATCGCCGCGATGGGGATCAGTGCGTCGAGCTTCTACAACTCGTTCGGCAGCAAGGAAGATCTCTATTGCGAAGCCACGCATTCCTTTCTCGAATGGTCCGGCCAATGGTTCTTTTCCATTCTCAACGATCCTTCAATCGACACCAGGACCGCGTTCGCTCGCCTGTTCGAGGCGACCGCAGAAGAGTTCACCCGCGGCGATCATCCGCTCGGCTGCATGATCTCGCTTGCGGGCACGCATTGCGCACCGGGAATGAAGAACATTCGCGACATGATGGCCGAGCATCGCGCTTTTTCTGAAGGCGCGATGGCTGCACGCATCCGAAAAGGCGTGATGGATGGCGACGTAGCCCGAGATGTCGATTGCGAAATGCTGGCCGCCTACTACAGCGCGGTCGCACGCGGGCTTGCGGTGCAAGCGCGCGATGGGGCTACGCGGACGAAATTGTCTGAAATTGGCCGGCTGGCCATGCGTGCGTGGCCGATGACAAAGAGTGACGATCACAGCTCGGCCGCGCTCGCCGCTGATCGGTCGCGCGAGGCCTGATCTATCGCCCACGATCAGATTGCAGCGGGCCGCGGAACGTAATCCATACGAACAAGGTCCACCGCGAAAGATTGCGGTAGACCTTGACGATTCTGCAGCACAGCTTGCGCGGCTGCCCGAATTACTTCTGCGCCGTTACCATCGGGCAAGCGCTGCTCGAGAGCGGCGGAAATGCGTCCTTGCCTTCGACGGTCGCGAGTATCCTGAAGACATCGGACGGGTCGGACACCTCGCTCGCCTTCTTGACCTCGGCGAGGTACATGTCGTGCACCATCAGGTTGTCGGCGCGAAGCTTGCCGTTTCGCGCGAAGGCATCATTGAAGGTGCGGCCCTGCAAATCCTTGACCACGGCGGCAGGATCCTTGGTGTTCGCGGCCTGGACCGATTTGATGTAGTTCAACGCGGACGAATACACGCCCGCCTGCATCATGCTCGGCGGCTTTCCCATCTTGGCGGCATAGCGCTTTGCGAATTCGCGCGTCCGGTCATCCATGTTCCAATAGAAGCCGATGGTCGCAAGCAGGCCCTGCGCGCTCTTCAGGCCAATGCTTTGGATGTCATTGACGTCAATCAAGAGGGCGATCATCCGCTGGCCGCCACTGGTGAGGCCGAATTCTTCCGCCTGCTTGATGCCGTTCTGAGTGTCCGCGCCGGCGTTCGCGAGTGCGATGACTTTCGCGCCCGAAGACTTGGCCGTCAGAAGGACCGAACTGAAATCCGCCGTATTGATCGGATGCGGCGCATGCCCCAGTGACTTCCCGCCGCCCTTGGTCACGACTTCCGTAACATCGCGCTCGAGCGCATGGCCGAAAGTGTAGTCAGCAACAACAAAGAACCACGTGTCGGCTCCACGCTTCAGCAACGCTTTCCCGGCTACGTTCGCGAGTGCGTAGGTATTGTATGTCCATTGGATGAAATTAGGAGAACATAGCTTTCCACTCAGATCCGCGGAGCCGCCCGCGGATGTGATGAACATCTTGTTTCGATCCTTGGCGAAGTTCTGGACCGCAATGCAGACTGATGACACCGGCACGTCGAGGATGACGTCGACGCCATCCTGATCGTACCATTGCCGCGCAATATTTCCGCCGAGGTCGGGCTTGTTCTGGTGATCGGCCGAAATCAGCTCGATGGGTTTGCCCAGGACGCTGCCGCCACACTCCTCGATCGCCAATTGGGCGGCCGCCACCGATCCCTTACCGCTATTATCTGCGAACAGTCCATTCATGTCCGTCAGGACACCGAACTTTAACGGCGTATCTCCGGCGGCGCGGACAATCGCCGGCGAGAAGACCGTGGCACCAAGGCCAGCGAGAAATGTGCGCCGTTTCATCTTTTCACTCCCTTTTTTATTTTGCTGCAGTTTGCGTTGTCACTCGCAGTTCTGCAAGTCATCCGTCAAGGGAAAGCGGGAGCAATCCACACAAGCGCCATCAGTCCCGCTGTTTGATGCGACCGATCCGCTGAGCAACACAGGTGAGGGGGATTGAATGAAGCGTGTCGCGAGCGGCTGTTCCTGCAGTGCGGTGCTTTGGCGCCTTGGCAACCATCCGCTCGGGGATTTGCATTTGCCGAGGAGGTTTCGATGGCCTCAGAATTCAACGTCGGCAACGCCGCTGACTATGAACAGCTCATGGGCCGTTGGAGCCAAAGGCTCGCGCCCCTATTCATTGGTTTCGCGGGGGTCGCCGACGGCGAAAAGATCCTCGACGTCGGCTGCGGGACTGGTAGCCTGACTTTCGCGCTCGCCAGGGCCGCCGGCCTCAGCGAGATTGCCGCGATCGACTATTCGCCGGTCTTTGTCGAGGATGCCATCCGCCGCAACACCGATTCGCGGATAGATATCCGGCAAGCCGATGCCTGCGCGCTGCCCTTCGAAAGCGACACGTTCGACCGCGCCTTGGCGCTGCTCGTGCTTCACTTCGTTCCCGAAGCCGGCAGCTGATGATCCGCATGGATTACCTCAGCTTCGACGACTACTGGGCGCCGATTGCCCAGGCGAAGGGCCGCTCGGCAAATACATGGCAACGCTCGACGCTGCCGAGCGCGGCCGCACCAGCGCCGCCGTGCACGATGCCTACGAGGCCGGCCGGCCCGACGGTCCGAGATCGTTTGCGAACGTCGCGTGGGCCTGCCGAGGTGTCGTTCCTTAGGGCACGTACTCATAAATCCGGCTCCGAAGATCAGGGTGCGTATGATGTCCGTTGTACGCCTGATAGCGGCGCGATAGCGGATCTCACCAGAGGTCCGAGTTGGGCCACAAGGAGACCTCACGTCCGGTAGACGAAACTTGAGGGCGCCCGACAAGCCAGCGACGTGCGCTGCCATGGGCTAGCTTGCGCCGAGCTTTTCATGGTGGCTGAGGGCACTTCGCAAAGAAACGGCTAACCACATTGCGACGGCTGCAGAGGGGAGGCATGGAAAGGTCAATCAACCAATGATAGCGTCTGTATCCCTAGATCAACCAAAGGGAACTGCCGTGCCTGGAATGACCAAGCTTCGCTCTTGGTTTCTGCCCGCCGCTGTGTGGATCGTTCTCGTTGGAGCTTTCTTCGCCTGGTTTACGCTCACAGCACGCGGCGGTACGCCGGTGAGTCTGATCGTGTCCTGGTTGCCGTTCCTGGCGCTGATCGGCGTTTGGCTGTGGTTTTCGCGCAGGAATGGGCGTGCATCATCCGGAGCGAGTTGGGTCGATCTCTTCGAACAGCAGGTTGTAGAAACCCAACGCACGAACGCATTGCTGGAGAGGATCGCGGCGGCTCTCGAAAAGCAGTCTGCGGGTTAGAGCTCGAACGCTGGCGCATCGTGGGGAGGAACGATATGCGCTTGGCGATTTCCGCGCATCTCTGGCTGGTTGCGTTGACACTCGCAACGACCGCTGCCGTCATCCGGCCCGCGGCAGCGGACGATCGACAGGACTGCTTGCACGGATCGAAGGAAACCGCTGAAACGACCATCGCCGCCTGTACCCGCGCGATCGAAAGCGGCGACTACGATGACCAAGATCTGTCCAGCTTGTATCATGCGCGTGGCTATTCCTGGTCGTGGACAAGCGTCGCCGATCGCGTCGACCGCGCTTTGAACGACTACAACGAGGCGATCCGGCTCGAACCGAAAGCCGCCGGCTCACTGCTCAACAGGTCGCGCATCTACAACCAGCGGCAAGACTACGATCGGGCGATAGCGGACGTGAACCGGGCGTTCGAAAGCGGTCTGTCGGACTACGGAAAACGGGTCGGACACGGCGAGCGCGGGGACGCCTATCAGGCCAAGGGCGACAACGACCGTGCCATCGCCGACTATACCGACAGCCTCGAGCTCGATGCGAACAACAATGTCGCCCTCACCGCCCGCGGCAATGCCTACTATAGCAAAGGCGACCTCGATCGCGCCATCGCCGACTACGACCAGGTGATCGCGCGCGACCCGAAATATGCGGTCGCCTATTACAACCGTTCCCTCGTGTACAGGGCAACGGGTGACCTCGATCGCGTCGTCGCCGACTGCAGTCAGGCGATCGCACTCTATCCGAGATACAGGGACGCCTACTATAACCGCGGCTACGCTTATCAAGCCAAGGGCGATCTTGACCGCGCCATCGCCGACTACGATCAGATGATCGCGCTCAATCCGAACGATAGCGACGCCCATAGCGGTCGCGCCAGCGCGTACCTGTCCAGGGGCGATTTCCGCCGTGCCATCGCGGACTTCGGTCAGGGGCAGGTGCTATCGTGGCTCGCCACGATAGGCCTCTTCGCGGTGGCGGGCTGGCTTTGTTCCCGATTAGATGTGCATGCGCGCAGACGCTGGTCCGGCCGGACGATGATCGAGATGTGCGAACAACAGATCGTCGACATGAAGCACAGGAATGCCGCCCTGGAGAAGATCGCGGTGGCTCTGGAGAAGCACTCGTCGGGTTAGCTCGGGTTTCCCGCAGGACGGTCAGGCGCAACTTGTTGCCGATATTCGTGTCCGGCGGCCCAGCCGTGTGCGCGGCGGCGGTTTCCTCAGGACATTTCCGACAGTGAGCCGGTATGTGTGAAGAAGACTAGATGCCGAAAATTGATACTGTGCGCTAGACCTGTCAGTGACCGCTTCGGGTCCAAAATGCGAATAACTCAATCTGAGCAAATCTAATCTGCTATACTCCACACTCCGGCCTTCGACGCGCTGTGCGGGCACTTCGCCGACGGGCCAATTGCAGAAGTGCACGAGTTCTCAATTGCGAGACAGCGCCAAGTCAAGCGTGAGGGAAACCACTACTAGAGTGAGAATCAATAGCCCGAAAATTGATTTGGTCACCGCGCTCTTCCAGTCGGTAACGACCCGCCCCAACCACAAAATGGCAGGCAGGGATGAACAAACGGCCACGCCGACAGCCGGAGCATGCGCATCGCGCGAAAGACCCAATGGTAGCTTTAGCCCTATGTAAATTAAGAACGCCCCCATATAGATCGACCACGCAACCCAGCAAACCGAGAGCGCTTCCTCCAATGACAACTTTCGACCGAAGAAGCATTTTGGATGCAACACCATGAGCACGGACGCACCCAGCACAGCAAGAACGCCCCACCAAACCGGATCAACGGGAGTCACACTTGGTCCTCACCGATCGCCGCCACGATGATCGTGGCCGCCTTGATGGGCCAGCGGGGAACTGCCATTCCGGACTCGATGTGGGCTTTCTTACGCAGGGTTGGCATGTCCCTTGAGCATTGTTGCAACGCGCCAGCCGAGCCACATCGAAACGCGCACCGGTACCAACCCGATCACGTGAACGAAGCCAAGAAGCAAGAGCGCTCCTTGCGGCTGAGCAGTCATGCTTTCGAACCGGCGCATGCCAACGAAAAAAGATTCGATGATCAAAATCGACGCGAACAAACTTACTAAAAGCAGTTCAGCCGACCAAATATAGGTCCGAATGCTCGCATTGGCAATGGCAGCCGCCAACCCAACGCAAACCCTGGAATGATCGTATAGCAGAGCATCACCGCCCAGCCAAAGAGAACTGGCCAAACAATGTAACAGCCCCAATAGGTAACCACAAATACGAGCTCCACGGGCATGGGCCTCGCGAAATTGTACTTAACGGTTTGAGAGCCTATGATAGTGGTAGAAAGGCTCAGCACAATGGGTGAAGCGATATTTGGTTTATTGCAGGTTGTGGCTTGGTCACCGGCAAACGGTTGCTTCCGTGGGTGTCAGGCGGTCGAGTGATCCTTATGCCGCAGAATACTTCATCCGAGCCGTTCCGGCTTGCTCCTTACAAGCGGCTGCCGAACGGCCAGATTGGCGTAGACCTTGATTGTTTCGCGCCGATCGCTGCACTGTTCTACCTTCTCGCAATCGTAGGATTGTGCAGTCTCTTTCTGTGACACTTCCCGATCCGCGATTACATCGCTAGTACGTGACGTGGTTGGTTGCACTTTGCCGGAAGTCCGGTTGGGGTCACGAGCGGTATGCGCTGGTTAAGCAGAAGATTTTCGCGGGGTCGTCAGAAGCTGACATCTATGCCTTTATGAGTGCATGCCCTACTTCGGAATCCGACGAGCTGTCGCGAAGATAGTATCTTATGGAAGCTCTTTGATGTGGCCGCTGCAATCAACAACGAGCGATACGACTTTGCCGTTCTTCGTGGCCTTGAAAGTAGTAATCTTTCGGGATTTCATTTCCCGGATTTGCGAATAACGCTCGAGCTTCGCTCCAATCTCCTTCAGGCTCAGACCATGGGCGGCCGAGATGGCGCCAATCATCGCTATGGCGCAGAGGGCGGGTTGATAGATTGCTTGAGCCAGCGTCCGTTCTCTCCTCCAGAATCCATCGTCGGGAAAGCTACAGACTGGTCTGGTCGTCGTCACTCCGTAAAAACAAAAGGCGCTCCGGATGGAGCGCCTTCGCATCGTCGTGACAGCGAGATCGGCGGCAGCGCCGCCGAAAAACTCACTGCGAATAGTACATGTCGAACTCGACCGGATGCGGGGTCATCTCGAAGCGCTCGACTTCGGTCATCTTGAGTTCGATGTAGGCGTCGATGAAGTCGTCGTCGAACACGCCGCCGGCCTTCAGGAACGCGCGGTCCTTGTCGAGGTTTTCCAGTGCCTCGCGCAGGCTGCCGCACACGGTCGGGATCGACTTCAGCTCTTCCTTCGGCAGGTCGTAGAGGTCCTTGTCCATCGCCGGGCCCGGATCGAGCTTGTTCTTGATGCCGTCGAGACCGGCCATCAGCATCGCGGCGAAGCCGAGATAGGGGTTGGCCATCGGATCGGGGAAGCGCACCTCGACGCGCTTGGCCTTCGGCGAGGCGGTGTAGGGGATGCGGCAGGAGGCCGAGCGGTTGCGCGCGGAGTAGGCGAGCAGCACGGGGGCCTCATAGCCCGGCACCAGACGCTTGTAGGAGTTGGTGGACGGGTTGGTGAAGGCGTTGATCGCCTTGGCGTGCTTGATGATGCCGGCGATGTAGGAGAGGCAGGTCTCCGAGAGGTCGGAGTACTTGTTGCCGGCGAACACCGGCTTGCCTTCCTTCCAGATCGACTGATGAACGTGCATGCCCGAGCCGTTGTCGCCATAGACCGGCTTCGGCATGAAGGTGGCGGTCTTGCCGTAGATGTGCGCGACCTGGTGGATGCAGTACTTGTAGATCTGCATATGGTCCGCCATCAGCGTCAGCGTGTCGAACTTCATGCCGAGCTCGTGCTGGGCGGAAGCCACCTCATGGTGATGCTTCTCGACCTTGACGCCCATCTTGGCCATGGCGCCGAGCATTTCCGAGCGCATGTCCTGCACCGAGTCCTGCGGGGGCACCGGGAAATAGCCGCCCTTGGTGCGGATGCGGTGGCCGAGATTGCCGCCTTCATATTCGGTGTCCGAGTTGGTCGGAAGTTCCGAGGAGTCGAGCCTGAAGCCGGTGTTGTAGGGCGTTGCCGAATAGCGCACGTCGTCGAACACGAAGAACTCAGCCTCGGGACCGACATAGACGGCGTCGCCGATACCCATCGACTTCACCATCGCTTCCGCCTTCTTGGCGATGCCGCGCGGATCGCGGTTGTAGGGCTCGCCGGTGGTCGGCTCGAGCACGTCGCAGGTGATCACCATCGTGGTCTCGGCGAAGAACGGGTCGATCGTCGCGGTGACGGGATCGGGCATCAGGCACATGTCGGACTCGTTGATCGCCTTCCAGCCGGCGATCGAGGAGCCGTCGAACATCGTGCCTTCGGCGAAGATGTCCTCGTCGATCATGCTGACGTCGAAGGTCACGTGCTGCCACTTGCCGCGCGGATCGGTGAAGCGAAGATCGACGTATTTGACGTCGTTGTCCTTGATCGATTTCAGGACGTCTTTGGCGGTCTTCATGAGTATCCCTTTTGACTTTGCGGGTCGGTTTCCAGGTGAGCGACGTTGTTCTCGCTTTGGCCAGGTTCGCGCGATGATACAAACGAAATCAGGCCGCCAAAGGCAGCCTTATTCTCTTATTGGGCCGCAAGCGGATAGCACCGCGCTCAAATAGCGTCCAGCCCGGATTCGCCGGTTCGGATGCGGATCGCTTCCTCGATGTTGGAAACGAAAATCTTGCCGTCGCCGATGCGGCCCGTCTGCGCCGCGCGGCGGATCGCATCGATTGCCTTCTCGACCAGGTCGTCGCCGATCACGATCTCGATCTTCACCTTGGGCAGGAAGTCGACGATGTATTCGGCGCCGCGATAGAGTTCGGCGTGACCCTTCTGCCGTCCAAACCCCTTGGCTTCCGTTACCGTGATGCCCTGAAGTCCGACTTCCTGAAGCGCTTCTTTCACCTCGTCGAGCTTGAACGGCTTGATGATGGCTTCGATTTTCTTCACTGAAGGCCTCCCGGGCATTTCCAGAATACAGAGTGTAGCTAGGTGCGATGCGCGTGGCGCAATCAGTTCGATCCGTCAACTCCCTGCGGAGCCGGAAACGCCCATTACGGCCGTACACGGCGGCCATCCTGAGCGGCTTCCTCAAAAGCAGGGTCTATGCCAAGTTACAAATGTCCCTGATTTCGGAATGTTATCAGCCTTTTAACGGCAGACAGACAAGGTGGGACCGACCGCCCCATGATACCGAAGCCTTCAAAATAGGCAAACGGATGAATTGGTGTGCATTCATCGGCGGAAGATCGACGCGTGCCGGGCGAGATGCCTGCCGAAAAGGCTGATAGATCGAGGATTCAGCATGGAAGTCCTGACCACGGCTGAAATGGAACGCGCCGATCGGCTGACCATTGCTGGGGGCACACCTGGCTTTTCGCTGATGATGAGCGCGGGGCAGGCGGTCGCCGAAGCGGCCATGGACCTGCTCGAGGAGGGACCGATCCTGGTGGTGGCCGGCCGCGGCAACAATGGCGGCGATGGCTTTGTCGCTGCCGCCGAACTCGCCGCCCGGGGGCGGGAAGTCTCGGTCATCCTTTTGTGCGAGCGCGACAGCCTGAGGGGCGACGCGGCGCTGGCTGCACGCGGCTGGAAATATCCGGTGCTGCCGTTCAACCCGCAGGCGATCGGCAAGCCCGCGCTGATCATCGATGCGCTGTTCGGCGCCGGGCTCGACCGTCCCGTTAAGGGCGAACCCTATGACATGATCGGGGCGGTCAACGCCCATGACGTGCCGGTGCTTGCCGTCGACCTGCCGAGCGGCATCAACGGCACCACCGGTGCTCCGATGGGGATTGCGATCCGCGCCACCGAGACCGTGACCTTCTTCCGGCGCAAGCCGGCGCATCTGCTGTTGCCGGGCCGGGTACATTGCGGCCGCGTCCGCGTCGCAGATATCGGCATCGATCCGAAGGTGCTGGAGGAAATCCGCCCCGCCACCTTCGAGAACGTTCCGTCGACCTGGCAGCACGCGTTTCCGGTGCCGAAGATCGAGGGCCACAAATATTCCCGCGGCCACGTCCTTGCCGTCTCCGGCGACATCGCCGCGACCGGCGCCTCGCGGCTTGCCGCGCGCGGCGCGCTGCGGGCAGGAGCGGGGCTGGTAACGCTGGCCTCGCCGAGCGATGCGCTGGCGGTGAACGCCGCGGCGCTGACGGCGGTGATGGTGCGCGCGGTCGACAATGCGATTCAGTTCGCCGACCTGTTGAACGACAGGCGGCTGAACACCAGCGTGATCGGGCCCGGCGCCGGCGTCGGCCCGCGCACGCGCGATTTCGTCCACACCGCGCTTGCGGCGAAGCGTAGCCTGGTGCTGGACGCCGATGCGCTGACCAGTTTTGCCGATGCGCCGGAGCGGCTGTTCGAGGCGATCAGGGCGTCCCACGGTGCACAGGTGGTGCTGACGCCGCATGAGGGCGAGTTCCCGCGGCTGTTCAGCGATATCAGCAACAAGTATCCCGGTCGCTCCAAGCTCGAGCGCGTGCGCACCGCCGCCGAGCGCTCCGGCGCGGTGGTGCTGTTGAAGGGGCCGGACACCGTGGTCGCCGCGCCCGATGGCCGCGCCACAATCGCCTCCAACGCGCCGCCATGGCTCGCCACCGCCGGCGCCGGCGACGTGCTGTCCGGCATCATCGCGGGGCTGCTCGCGCAGGGCACCCCCGCCTTCGAGGCCGCCAGCATCGGCGCCTGGATGCATGGTGAAGCCGCGGCCGAAGCCGGGCCGGGCCTGATCGCGGAAGACCTTCCCGAAACGCTGCCGGCGGTCTTCCGCCGCCTGTATGACGAGTTGGGGATTGAGTATTGAGGATTCGTAGGATGGGACGCTACGTGAGCTGATATTTCGCGACCGCCGGCTCGTTCCATTCCAGGCCTAAGCCCGGGCCGCGGGCGGTGACTGCGCCGTCGATGACCTCGGCCGGTTTTGCCAGGATGGCGCTGGAGAGGTCGAGGAATTCGAGCCAATGCGCGGTCGGCGTCACCGCGAGCACGTGGGAGCTGGCTTCCGCGAACAGATGGCTCGACATCGGGATCGAGGCGGCATCCGCTTGACCGGCGACCTGCAGCCAGCCGGTGACGCCGCCGACCTTCATCAGATCGGGCATGATGAAATCGCTGGCGCCGACCGAGATCGCCTCGGCAAAGCCGCGCGGGAACCACCAGTTCTCGCCGGCCTGGATCGGGATCGGTGAGTCCATCCGGACGCTGGCGTGGCCGGAGAGATTTTCCTGCGGGACGGGCTCCTCGACCCAATGCAGGTCGTAAGGAGCAAGGCGGGCGATGCGGCGTTTGGCCTCCGCCGGATCGAGCGACTGGTTGAAGTCGATCATCAAGGCGATGTCCGGCCCGATGACGGCGCGTACGCCCTTGACCACGCGCTCGTCATTGGCGGCATCGCCGTCGCCGCCCTTGATCTTGATGCCGCGAAAGCCCTGGTCGAGTGAGCGACGCAGCGCCCGCTCGTCGGCTGTCGGATCGACCACGCCATAGCTGTCATAGGCGGGGAGCGGGCGCGCCGATCCGCCGGGCAACTCGGCGACTGGCTTGTTCGCGATCTGCCCCAGCGCGTCCCAACAGGCCATGTCGAGGCCGGAGACGGCCATGCCGACCAGACCCTGCCAGCCCAGCAGGCGGAATTTGGCGTCCATCGCCTTCATCAGGTCGAAGGGGGCGACCGGCCGGCCGACGAGCTCGCGCCCGGTCTCCTCGACCAGATGAACCAGCGGTTTAAGTGTGAGGCTGGTGTAGGCGAAGATGTAGGAACGGCCGGTAACGCCCTGATCGGTTTCGATATCGATCAGGACCAGCGGCCCGGAATCGATCAAGCCGAAGGCGTTCTTCACAGCACGCTTGAGCGGCACGACGACGGCTCGCGCCTTGATGCCGCGAATCGCTGGAACTGTTTGGCCCATGGTCGTTTCCTCTTGTTCTTATTCGACACTGTACCATCGCACGAGCCGTGGCGCCGCCCAATCGGTCGCGACCTGTTCGATGAGGTAGCGGCCGGCGTACTCGGCCTGAAAGGCGATGCGCTGGGTCTGGCCCGGTTCGACCGCGAGCGTGTCGAGCCAGAACGGCTTCCAGCCGTCGTCGAGCCGGTCGAGCAGGCGGAAGTGATGGCCGTGGAGATGGAAGACGGTGGCGACGGCTGCGCGATTGGCGAGCGCCAGCACCACCGCGCGGCCGGCCTTGGCACGGAAGGCGGGCGGTGCGGACGGGGCGAAGCCGGCCGGACGCGTCCAGTCGGCCGGCGCGCCGAGGACCAGTTCGAACCGCTGCGCATTCTTGAGGTCGAGCTGGGCCGGCAGGCCGTTTGACGGAAGCGGCGGCGCCGCTGGCAGCGGGGCGGCGCGCAGCGGAGCATCGCCGGAAAGCACGAGTCGTCCGACGGAGCGCGCCTCTTTGCCGTCATGGAGCAGGATCGATGCGGTCGCGGCTGTATCGACAAAGGCATCGGCGCGGCCGCCCGGCGCCAGCACGAGCGCGCCATTGCGCGCCGGGAACGGCTCGGCCGGCTCGCCGTCGACGGCCATGACGCGGACCTCGTGGCCTTCCAATTTCGCTGCGAGCACAGTGCGTTGGGAGGCGTTGATGAAGCGGAGCCGCAGGCGTTCATTGGCGCGTGCTGAGAGCTCGAATGAAGTCTGGCCGTTAACGGTATAGACCGGCGTCGCATCCTTGGCGTCCGTCCCCGGCGCAACGGCGGTGCCATCCGGCCGCAGCCGCCATTCCTCGATCAGGAGCACCTCGTCGCGGTCGGCGGAGACCCGCTCGGTTTCGAGGACGATCAGTGGCTTTGCGCGCAAAGGGCGCGGCTGTTCGCCATTCAGGAGGCCGGGGTCGCACAGGAAAGTGCCCGCATGGCGCAGTGGAAGCTGGAAGCTCTCTTTTGCCCCGGCGGCAAGCGGGGGGCGGGCGAGCAGGGGCTCGCCGGCGGGCGCGCCGTCGATTCCCCGGCAGTACACTGCAAGCGGCGCGGGGAGATCGTTGCTGAGCGCCACCTCGACGGTCTCACCGCGATTCGCCCTGATGCCCTCGCCCGGGAAAGACCAGATCGGCGTGGCCATGCCGCCCTGGCGCAGCACCAGGCTGTCGGCTCTCGCGGAAAGGGCAAGCGAATGGCGGGCTTGCGCCAAGGTTGCGGCGGGAAGCCCTGCTTCCAGCGCAGCAGCGCCCAGTCCGGTGAGCAGGATGCGTCGATCGAGCATCGGGAAAAGGCTTGCCATCGGCCCGATCCGGACCATTTTTGCACCTGTGAGTCCAGCGGACATTGAGCCGAGTGGACATCCGAAAAAGGCCATTTTTTTGCTGCGTGGGGGCAGGGCCATGCTATAAGCCGCCGCCCGCGGCATCGCGGCCGGAGATGATGCGCCAAGCGGGTGTGGCGGAACTGGTAGACGCGCTGGATTTAGGTTCCAGTGACGAAAGTTGTGGGGGTTCGAGTCCCTCCACCCGCACCAAGCGCTCATCCAGCGTTTGCATGATCCCTTTCTGGAGGGCCTGTCTCCTTTTTCAGGAGGCAGGTCCGCCGAACCACCGGCGCAGGCGTTGAGCTACGCGTCGAACCATTGACACAGTCGCGCCAACCGAGGCGCGACAGAAGCGGAAGAAGAAGATGCAGGTCACCGAGACCCTGAATGAGGGACTGAAGCACGAGTTCAAGATCAGCGTTCCCGCCACCGACCTGGATGCCAAGGCGGACGCGAAGCTTGTCGACCTGAAGGACAAGGTCCGCATCAACGGTTTCCGTCCGGGCAAGGTGCCGGTCAGCCATCTGAAGAAGATCTACGGCCGCTCGGTGATGGCGGAGACCATCGACCAGACCATCCGCGACACCAACACGCAGATCTTCACGGACCGCGGCTTCCGCCTTGCGACCGAGCCGAAGATCACGATGCCGACGGAGCAGAAAGAGGTCGAGGAGCTGCTCGCCGGCAAGAGCGACCTCACCTACACGGTGGCGATCGAGGTCGTGCCGCCGATCACGCTCGCCGATTTCAAGACCTTCCAGGTCGAGAAGCCGGTCGCCGACGTAACCGACGCCGATGTCGACGAGGCGATCAAACGCATCGCCGACCAGAGCCGCCCCTATTCGGCCAAGAGCGAGGGCGCGAAGGCGGAGAACGGCGATCGCGTCACGATCAACTTCAAGGGCACCATCAACGGTGAAGCCTTCGAGGGCGGAACCGGCGAGGGCATCCAGGTCGTGCTCGGCGCCGGCCAGTTCATTCCCGGCTTCGAGGAGCAGTTGATCGGCATCGGCGCAGGCGAGACGCGCACGCTGCAGGTCACTTTCCCGAAGAACTATGCGAGCGAAAAGCTCGCCGGCCAGCCGGCCGAATTCGAGACCACGGCGACCGCGGTGGAAGCACCCGGCGAGACCGTGATCGATGAAGAGTTCGCCAAGACGCTCGGCCTGGAATCGCTCGACAAGCTGAAGGAAGCCGTGCGGGCGCGGCTGACGGCCGAGTTCGCCACCGGGACGCGTCAGCGCGTCAAGCGCGCGCTGCTCGACCAGCTCGACGAGAACCACAAGTTCGAGGCGCCGCCGTCGCTGATCGACGAGGAGTTCAACTTGATGTGGAACTCGATCAAGGCCGAGATGGATTCCGCCGGCAAGACCTTTGCCGACGAGAACACCACCGAGGACGCCGCCAAGGAAGAGTACCGCAAGATCGCCGACCGTCGCGTGCGGCTTGGCCTGGTGCTGTCGGAGATCGGTGAGAAGAACAAGATCACGGTGTCCGACGACGAGGTCGGCCGCGCCGTCATCGAGCGCGCGCGTCAGATGCCGGGCCGCGAGAAGGAGGTCTGGGACTTCTACCGCAACAACGCCCAGGCGCTCGCCCAGCTCCGTGCCCCGATCTATGAGGACAAGGTGGTCGATTTCATCCTCGAACTCGCCAACGTGACCGAGAAGAAGGTCTCGAAGGAAGATCTGTTCAAGGATGAAGACGCCGAGAAAACTGCGGCGTAATCCCGGCACCTCGTGTTAATGATGAACGGCGAAACCGGCCCGGCGACGGCATTCCGTCGCTAGGCGGGACCAGCCGAATCGGTTTGAGTTGCCGCGTTCGGACCTAGCCATCTGTGCGGTCTTGCCGCCGCGAAAATGGCGCATATCTGAGCGCAGCTTAACGCAGTCCTGCATCACGGGACGACCGTCAGTCCGGGCCAGCCGGCGGACGTTCGGCCCCGCCAACTCCAGGGGTAATCCCATGCGCGATCCCGTCGAAACCTACATGAACCTCGTGCCGATGGTCGTCGAACAGACCAACCGCGGTGAGCGCGCCTACGACATCTTCTCGCGCCTGCTGAAGGAGCGCATCATCTTCGTGACCGGCCCGGTCGAGGATGGCATGTCGACGCTGATCGTCGCGCAGCTTTTGTTCCTCGAGGCCGAGAATCCGAAGAAGGAAATCTCGATGTACATCAACTCGCCGGGCGGCGTGGTGACATCGGGTCTTGCGATCTACGACACCATGCAATTCATCCGCCCGCCGGTGTCGACGCTGTGCACGGGGCAGGCGGCTTCGATGGGATCGCTGTTGCTCGCCGCAGGCGAGAAGGACATGCGCTTCACGCTGCCGAACTCGCGCATCATGGTGCATCAGCCCTCCGGCGGCTTCCAGGGCCAGGCCACCGACATCATGCTGCACGCGCAGGAGATCCTGAATCTCAAGAAGCGGCTGAACGAAATCTACGTCAAGCACACCGGCCAGACCTACAAGGCCATCGAGGATGCGCTCGAGCGCGACAAGTTCCTCACGGCGGATGACGCGAAAGCGTTTGGTCTCGTCGACAAGGTGATCGACAAGCGTCCTGACGATCCGGCTGCAGCAAAAGCCGCGTAGTCTTACGGGATCGCTTGCGCGATTTTGGCGTTGACGACGAAATCCCTGTCGGCAAACTCAGGCGATTGCGGTGCAGTATGCCCCAAGTTGGGCAGAAAGTTCCGCTTTCGCATCGCTCTGTCGCGTGGCAATCTCGCAACGACCGTGCGTTTTCGACAGGTTATCCACGTGCGGACGTTATAAATCACGGTATTGTCACGGTGCCCGGCAAGCACCCGGTTAGCGAATTCTTGATAGTCGGATGACAGCATGGTTGGCTCTGGCGTATCGGATGTAGTTGCGGGGGAGATTCGACTGAACCGCGATTCGCCGGGTCAGTATTAAGTAGGGTCTTTTTTGGTACGGTTTTTGCTCTATCTACACCTAAAGCCCGGACAGTCCCGGAATAGGTCGATGGAGCGACGGGTTCGAACGGCGGACGGAGATAAGAATGAGTAAGGTCGGCACGAGCGATTCCAAGAACACGCTATATTGCTCGTTCTGCGGCAAGAGCCAGCACGAAGTCCGCAAGCTGATCGCGGGTCCCACCGTTTTCATCTGCGACGAGTGCGTTGAGCTCTGCATGGACATCATTCGCGAGGAGAACAAGTCCTCGCTGGTGAAGTCGCGCGACGGCATCCCGACTCCGAAAGAAATCTGCAAGGTGCTGGACGATTACGTCATCGGCCAGAGCCATGCGAAGAAGGTGCTGTCGGTTGCCGTGCACAATCACTACAAGCGGCTCAATCACCAGACCAAGCACAACGACGTCGAGCTCGCGAAGTCGAACATCCTGCTGATCGGTCCGACCGGCTCGGGCAAGACGCTGCTCGCGCAGACGCTGGCGCGCATCCTCGATGTGCCCTTCACGATGGCGGACGCGACGACGCTCACGGAAGCCGGCTATGTCGGCGAGGACGTCGAGAACATCATCCTGAAGCTGCTGCAGGCGGCCGACTACAATGTCGAGCGCGCGCAGCGCGGCATCGTCTACATCGACGAGATCGACAAGATCAGCCGCAAGTCGGACAATCCCTCGATCACGCGCGACGTGTCGGGTGAGGGTGTCCAGCAGGCGCTGCTCAAGATCATGGAAGGCACGGTGGCTTCCGTTCCGCCGCAGGGCGGCCGAAAGCATCCGCAGCAGGAATTCTTGCAGGTCGACACCACCAACATCCTGTTCATCTGCGGCGGCGCCTTCTCCGGGTTGGAGAAGATCATCTCCGCACGCGGCCGCTCGACCTCGATCGGCTTTGCGGCGCAGGTGCTCGCGCCGGAAGATCGCCGCACCGGTGAGATTTTCCGCCACGTCGAACCGGAGGATTTGCTGAAGTACGGTCTGATCCCGGAATTCGTCGGCCGCTTGCCGGTGGTCGCGACGCTGGAGGATCTCGACGAGACCTCGCTGAAGAAGATCCTGACCGATCCGAAGAACGCCCTGGTCAAGCAGTATCAGCGGCTGTTCGAGATGGAGAATATCGAGCTGACCTTCGCTGATGAGGCGCTTGGCGCGGTCGCCCGCAAGGCGATCGAACGCAAGACCGGCGCGCGCGGGTTGCGCTCGATCCTGGAGAGCATCCTGCTCGAGACCATGTTCGATCTTCCGGGCCTCGAAGGCGTGGAGGAGGTTGTGATCTCGCGCGAGGTGGTGGAGGGAACGGCCCGTCCGCTGTACATCTACGCGGATCGTTCCGACCGCGCGGTCGAGAGCAGCGCGAGCGCCTGATCGCGCTCGCGGGCGGCCGCTGAATGAACGAAAATACCGATGGCTGCCGGATTCCCGGTGGCCATTTCGATGTAATTAATGCTGCGTGTTTATTCCGGATTTTCCGGTATTTCTAAGTACTTGACACCCCCATGGCCGATAGCCACCTAATGCTGTCGGTGATGAAGATTTACGTCTCAAGATTCGTCATCTGATATCTGAAACGAGCGGCCGAGGGCCGAGCGACATTCGGATCATACAGGCACCTTGTGGTGGTTGCGCAAGCAAGCGGGCCGCGTGCAAGGGGGCACAACGAAAGGAATAGGCCATGACAACCTCAAAACCCCGGCCATCGATTGTCTACGGCGAAAGCCATTCTTATCCGGTGCTGCCGCTCCGTGACATCGTTGTCTTCCCGCACATGATCGTGCCGCTCTTCGTCGGCCGCGAGAAGTCGATCCGCGCTCTTGAAGAAGTGATGAAGAACGATGCGCTGATCCTGCTCGCGACGCAGAAGAACGCGTCCGACGACGATCCGGCGCCCGAGTCGATCTACGAGACGGGAACGCTCGCCAGCGTGCTGCAGCTCCTGAAGCTGCCCGACGGCACCGTGAAGGTGCTGGTCGAAGGGCTCGAGCGCGCGCGCGTCGAGAAATACTCCGACCGCAGCGAGTTCTACGAGGCGACCGCCGTCGCGCTCGCCGACACCGACGCCAATTCGGTTGAAGCCGAAGCCCTGGCGCGCTCGGTCGTGTCCGATTTCGAAAGCTATGTGAAGCTGAACAAGAAGATATCCGCCGAAGTCGTCGGCGTTGTTCAGGGGATCACCGATTTCGCCAAGCTGAGCGACAACGTCGCTTCGCATCTGGCGGTCAAGATCGCCGATCGCCAGGCGATCCTGGAGACGCTGTCGGTCACCCAACGCCTGGAGAAGGTGCTGGGCCTGATGGAGAGCGAGATCTCGGTCTTGCAGGTCGAGAAGCGCATCCGCTCGCGCGTCAAGCGCCAGATGGAGAAGACCCAGCGCGAGTATTACCTGAACGAGCAGATGAAGGCGATCCAGAAGGAGCTCGGCGACGACGAAGGTCGCGACGAGCTGGCCGATCTGGAAGAGCGCATCAACAAGACCAAGCTGTCCAAGGAAGCGCGCGAAAAGGCGCAGCATGAGCTGAAGAAGCTGCGTCAGATGTCGCCGATGTCCGCGGAAGCGACCGTGGTGCGCAACTATCTGGACTGGCTGCTGTCGATCCCGTGGAACAAGAAGTCCAAGGTCAAGAAGGATCTGGAAGCCGCGCAGGCGGTGTTGGACTCCGACCATTACGGGCTCGAGAAGGTCAAGGACCGTATCGTCGAGTATCTCGCGGTGCAGTCGCGCGCCAACAAGCTGACCGGACCGATCCTGTGCCTGGTCGGGCCTCCCGGCGTCGGCAAGACCTCGCTCGGCAAGTCGATCGCGAAGGCGACGGGGCGTGAATTCGTGCGCGTCTCGCTCGGCGGCGTGCGCGACGAAGCCGAGATCCGCGGTCACCGCCGCACCTATATCGGCTCGATGCCCGGCAAGATCATCCAGTCGATGCGGAAGGCGAAGACCTCCAATCCGCTGTTCCTGCTCGACGAGATCGACAAGATGGGCGCCGACTTCCGCGGCGATCCGTCATCGGCGCTGCTCGAGGTCCTGGACCCCGAACAGAACTCGACGTTCAACGACCACTACCTGGAGGTCGACTACGACCTGTCGAACGTGATGTTCATCACGACCGCGAATACGCTCAATATTCCGGGACCGCTGATGGACCGCATGGAGATCATCCGGATCGCCGGCTACACCGAGAACGAGAAGGTCGAGATCGCGCGCAAGCACCTGATCCCGAACGCGCTCTCCAAGCATGGTCTGGATTCCAAAGAATGGTCGATCGATGACGATGCGCTGCTCTTGATGATCCGCCGCTACACCCGCGAAGCGGGCGTGCGCAACCTGGAGCGTGAGCTCTCCACACTCGCCCGCAAGGCGGTGAAGGAGCTGATGATCTCCAAGAAGAAGTCGGTCAAGGTCACCGAGAAGAACATCGAAGAGTTCCTCGGCGTGCCGAAGTACCGCTTCGGCGAAATCGAGAGCGAGGACCAGGTCGGTATCGTCACCGGTCTGGCCTGGACCGATGTCGGCGGCGAGTTGCTCACCATCGAAGGCGTCATGATGCCCGGCAAGGGCAAGATGACGGTCACGGGCAATCTGCGCGACGTCATGAAGGAATCGATCTCGGCGGCGGCGTCCTACGTCCGCTCGCGTGCGATCACCTATGGCATCGAGCCGCCGCTGTTCGACAGGCGCGACATCCACGTGCACGTGCCCGAGGGTGCGACGCCGAAGGATGGACCGTCCGCAGGCGTGGCG
Source organism: Bradyrhizobium sp. Leo78 (assembly GCF_059512425.1). Lineage (NCBI taxonomy): Bacteria > Pseudomonadati > Pseudomonadota > Alphaproteobacteria > Hyphomicrobiales > Nitrobacteraceae > Bradyrhizobium > Bradyrhizobium sp. Leo78. The sequence continues at coordinate 98,610 of NZ_JCAMOT010000014.1, read as the reverse complement.
ATGGCCACCGCGATCATCTCGGTCATGACCGGCATTCCGGTCCGCCACGAGGTCGCGATGACCGGCGAGATCACGCTGCGGGGCCGCGTGCTGCCGATCGGCGGTCTGAAGGAGAAGCTCCTGGCTGCCGCCCGCGGCGGCATCAAGACGGTGCTGATCCCCGAGGACAACGCCAAGGATCTCACGGAGATTTCCGATGCGATCAAGGGCGGCATGGAGATCATCCCGGTCTCCCGGCTCGACGAGGTCGTCGCCAGGGCGTTGGTGCGGGTGCCCACACCGATCGTCTGGGAAGAGGAGACCAAGGTCGACGTCAAGCCCGAAGCTGCCGAAGAGACCGGCGGCCTGACGGCGCACTGACCGGACCGGATTGCTTGAACAACGAACGGCGCCTTCGGGCGCCGTTTTTGTTTATGGGAGTTTCGCGCGAAGATAACGCGCCAGGACAAGCGGCAGGCAGAGAGGAGGGCGCCATGAAGATCGACGGACAATGCCATTGCGGCTTCGTGACCTTTGATGCCGATATCGATCCGGAGCGGGTCTCGATCTGCCACTGCACGGATTGCCAGACGCTGACCGGCTCGCCCTACCGCGTCACAGTGATCTGCGCCGGCGAAGCGATACGCCTCACGGGCAAATCGCCGAAAATCTATGGGAAGCCCGGCGACAATGGCCGGATCCGCTTCCAGCATTTCTGCCCCGAATGCGGTTCCCCGCTGTTCACGAGCGGCGAGGACGGTGGCCCTGAGGATTGGGGCATCCGCTGGGGCAGCATCCGCCAGCGCGACCAATTGCGGCCGCGGCGCCAAATCTGGTGCCGCTCGGCCGCGCCCTGGATCAATGATCTCAAGGCATTGCCGGGACTTCCGACTGAATGATGGTAGCCACCTTGCGCCGCGGGCCAGGGCGAGGGTAAAGAAGCAGGCGAGGGCGGCTAGCTCAGCTGGTTAGAGCATCTCGTTTACACCGAGAGGGTCGGGAGTTCGAATCTCTCGCCGCCCACCATAATTTCAATGGCTTAGCCTTTGCTCCATTTCGGTTCGGATCAGTTTCGGCACAGGAATCATACCTCAGACGATCGTGATTGGAAGTCCGGGTGGTGCTTTCCATAGGTTTTTTCCAGCACCGCGGTGGACATCCCGAGCCGCCCAGCGGCCTCCCAAATGTCGATGCCTTCCTGCATCAACCAGGTCGCGTGCGTGTGGCGAAGGGTGTGCGGGCTGACATTGGTAAGCTTCGCGGTCTCACAGGCAGTATCCCATGATCGGCGCAGCTTCTGGACCGGCTCGCCATCGTAGTGGATCACCCACTTGATCTGAATCTCGTTGCCGTTCTCGTCCTTGATCTTGTCCTTGGCCTTCCAGCGACGGAGCAGCCGCACAACGGCTTTGCCGAGCCGCACGGGCGGCTTGCGCTTGTTGGCGGCCTCAGTCTCGCCGGCCGACTTGCGGTTCATCACGCCGCTGCGCAGGTCGATCTGGTCCCATTTGAGATTGAACAGAACGCCAGAGCGCGAACCGGTCTTGAGGCCAAGGATTACGAAGCGGTAGAGGTGCGGCCACCGCATCGCGGCCCGGCGCAGGCGCTTCGCCTCTTCGCGGGTTAGCCAGCGCTCGCGGGGCTCTGCCTTCTCCGGGAGGACGATCTGCGGCTGGCGCGCCAACTGCTCCTTGTTGCTGTGCCAATAGAACAGGGCAGCGCGCAGGACTTCCAGATCCCGCCGGGCGGCGGCTGGCTTCCGGTCCTTCGCATAAGCCTCGCAGTTCACCGCGTTCACGTCGCTATCCACCAGCGGGAATCGTCCCAGCGATGGGATCGGCAGTTGGCGCAGGGTGACCCGCTCGGTCAGGTCTCAACCAATGTCCCGAAGGGCAGGGGTCCGTTCTTCAACCATGCGGACGATCCGCCGCTGCAGGATGCCTTCTACCGAGCCGCGCTGGACGCGCTGATCGACTGCGCGCCCTATGCGTCGAGGTGGAAAGACTGGTCGCCTGGCGGGACCATGACGCTGCTCGAGCAGTACAACGGCCTTGGCTACTTCAACAAGGGGCTGCCGTCGCCTTACATCTGGTCGGGGACCGATCAGTACGTGAAGGGCAAGTATGTGGCTGACGGCGTGTTCGATCCGAACGCCGTCGATAAGCAACTCGGCTGGCGACTGGCACGGATGCGAGTCTGCCGGGGCTCGCGGGTAGCAACTCCTATGTCTGCGCGGAGATTTTCAATTCCCCCATAACCAATCTCGACAGCCGCGCGCAGTACAACGGCGTTGCCTTCGGGCCGGCTGGCGGGTTGTCTGATGTCCTGCCGCTGATTGCTCAGAATAACTTCGACGCCTCGACAGGGCTCACGCTCTCGGGCTTTACAGTCAGCAGCGGCGTGCTGGTCAATTCCGGCCCCGCGGGGACGGCTCGCCCGACAGCGGGACCGGCCGCTGTTGTCGGAAAGCGCTATCTTATCACCTACACGATTACGCCGAGCGGCTTCATAGATGGTAGCCTGACGTTCTCTTTTGGCGGCGCTTCTGGCGCGACGCGGACGGCGCAGGGCACCTATTCGGACATCGTGACTGCGGTGGACACGTCTTCGTGGCTGATCACTTCGGGCGCCGGAACAACGAGCAAGTTCGTCAACGAGTTCTCGATCGTTCAGTTGGACACATTCTAAACGGTCCACGCTAGCTTTGGATGGGAGGTGTGACGCCAGCTAGATGCAGTTGAATTTCGAGTTCGCGGATTCGATCCTCTTTGGTTGTTAGCTCGGATTCAAAAGCTGCATTGCGCAAGGTGGCCCCCATTTGGATGTTATAATTGTGCATTCCCAGCTCTGCCGCCAGGTAGCGCATTTCTCTCCATAAATTTAAGAATTCAAGCTCTTCGGCTTCAAATTGCGGGTTTAGCGACCCGTCGCTCAGAGTGACTTCAGTTGTCCATTCACCATGAACGAGGTAGTTCCGCTTCTTGCTGATTTTTGTCAGTCGTTTTACGACTTTCAGCATTGCATCCCGTTGCTCAGGCCCCGCCATGCTATCAGTGCCGCCCACTGGAGCGAAGCCCGGCCGTTTCGGGTAGCCGTGCTCGAATGCAGCTTCAGCAAGTTCAAGGCGGCCGCTGTCGCTGGGCGGCAGGTCCCATAGCTGACGCGCCATCTTCTCTCCCATGCCCAGTGCACTTGAGAAGATGAAGAATAGTTGTTTGATCGCTTGATCAAATTCGAGGGCGACCAGACCGACAGTTGTTGCCTTCCTCTGTAGATCTGGCGACGGCATTTCGTTGGGCGTCATGACAGCTTTCTCCTCCGCTCGGCGGGAATATTAGGCCAAAAGCCCAATCAGTTCACTCCCTCAGGGGGCCTACTCCTCCGCCCTCGGCACGCCGTACTGATCGGCTGATCCGGCAGGGCGGATGTCGCTCAGTTCGTGCTTGAATGCGACGCCTTCGCGATCGTGTATGGCGAACCATGCTTGGGCTTCCTCCTCAGTATCGAATCTTTTGAAGATTTCGCCGTTGTCGTAGATCCAGACTGTTTTCATGAGAACGAATCCTTCACCCGTTCAAAACTCGGGTGCGTTCGGTTCTTCACCTTGATCCAGTGCTCACAACGGCCGGCGCGGTAGGGGCGTTCCTTGTGCTTGGAGACAAGACCCTCTAGGCCCATCTCGCAGGCGGCTCGGAACAGCTCTGGCCCGATTTCTCCCTCCTCAAAGGGTGCTGCATGGATGCCGTCCACGCGCCTTGCCAGAAGCTTCTGGAGGTTCGCCTTGCGCATGCTCAGGGGGAGCTTACGGATATCGTCTCCGTCCGACACCAGCATATCGAAGGCGTAGAACTGGACCTCATCGTCGTACTTGCGAGAGTGCAGGCCGTTGAAGTCCGATCGGCCATCCACGCCTAGCAGGACAGCTTCTCCGTCGATCACGAACGACGTGTTACGGTTTCGTAAGGCGGCCTCGGCGATCAGCGGGAACCTTCCCGACCAGTCATTCCCGTTCCTGGTGAACAGTCGAACGGTCTTACCCTCACGTTGAACGATCAGCCTATAGCCATCGTGCTTGACCTCATGGATCCATTCCGGTCGGTCGGGGACCTTTGTCCCCTTCGTTGGGATGCATGGAAGGTACTTCGATTTGAGCATGCCCCGGAGATAGGGATTGGGGGAGGGGAATGCGAATCGCTAAAAGCCCTTGGCATACCCAGCGGCGTCGCTCTGGCGAGCCGGGTAGGTGCGCCTCGGGCGCTCGCCGCAGCGCTCGCATTTCATCTTGGCGGATAGCTCGTCGAAGGTCATGTCCGACAACCCGTGATGCGTCTGCCGGATCATCTTGAAGGGAAGCCTCAGCGGACCGATTGCCGGCTCATAGCTGATGAAGTGCACGGCGGCGGGGATATCTCTCAGGATCGGCCAGCGGCGGTCATAGCGCTCCTGGTCCTCGCAGGTGGTGCCGAGCCAGACGTTCGGGAAGTCCTCGACGCTCCAGTTCGTGGGGAGCATCTTGCGGATGTTCTCCGGCCGCTTGGTCAACAGCAGCCAGTCAAGTTCCTCGGTCTCGCCGATCAGGTCGAACAGGTCGATGCGCCATGACGGGTCAACCTGGTTGTCGAACACGTCGGCCAGGGACGAGCAGAAGACGCGGGGGCGCTGGTCCGCCCCACGCGCGGCCTTCGCCCACTGCCGCGGCTTCTTCCAGTTTGCCTCGCTGGTGCGCTTGCGCTCGCCACGCGGCCCCCACTCAACCCAGCCGTATCGCTTCGCCAGCGTTTCCGCGTAGCAGTGGTCGCAGCCGGGCGAGACCTTCTGGCATCCAATCCACGGATTGAAGGTGTGGTCGGTCCATTCGATTTTGCTGTTCTCAGCCATGCCGCGGCCTCCCATAATAAAGAGAGGCTACGGATGGCACAGTTTCGGCACAGATTGAGCCGTTTATTCGCTTTTCGTTCACGGTTTTCAGCCTCAATTTTTGAGGCTAAACCATTGAAATATATAAGGGCGGTGACGTTTACACCGAGAGGGTCGGGAGTTCGAATCTCTCGCCGCCCACCAGCCTTCGCCCTGCGGCTTCGGCTCGGCAAGCCGGAGCTTGGAGAGCGAAGGCGGACTGGTGCTGTTCGTCAGCGTTCATCCTTGTTCACCCGCGAAGATCAGCTTTTGTAGCGCAGGGCCTTTCTACTCTTGCGCCATGTTGGTCGCTTTGGCCTCCGACAAGAAGGCGTCGACGGCAAATTGGGCAAGCGGCGCGAGAGATTCCCTGATCTGACAGAGTTCGGCGAGCGTGAACGTCGTTGGCTTGCCCTCAGTAATCGTCAGCTCTTCAGAACAAATCGATCGGACGATAAATATCTCGGCGTGAAAGTTGCCGCCGGTAATCGGGTGGTTTGAACCAACGCAGCGCGCGAGATGCTGGAAGCGCTCTGCCGGCAGATGGCAGCCCAGTTCTTCGTGGATCTCACGGGCAATACAGTCCCTGAAAGTCTCGTTGCCTTCGCGTCGGCCACCAAAAAGGCTGATCTTGCCGGGATCGACGATACCGGGCTTGTCGTCGCGCAATTGCATGAGAAAGCGACCATCTGTATCGATCACGATGGCCGCGGCGCCTTCTCTCAAGCTCATGATGATCCTCGATGGTGCGCATGACCCATAGTTTCGCCGTCGCGGAGCCGCAACGGCTGGATTTCAGATGGGCAATGATAGCGCACCAGTCACAATTGAGCTCGCGCGAATGCGCTCTGCGCGGGCTTCGGCTCGGCGGGCCGAAGTTTCGCAGAGCGAAGGCGAATTGGTGCGGCAAGTTCGATGCCGCACCGATGCAGACGCAGCCTGTCGAAATGATATCCGATCTCACGCCGTCTTGGTGAACATCGTCAGGATGCCATCGGCGATGTTGATGGCAACGACTTGCGACGACGTCACGCCCTTGGCCTTGAGCGCGGATACCGCCTGCGGGGTCGCGTCGATGGTCTTCCGAAGTGACTGCATGTCCTCGTCGCTCGTCTGCGAGATGATCTCATCGACTTTCGAGCGCACCGCCGGCTGCAGTTCCTTGACGTCGACAACCTGTATGGTCCGTATCACGGTGCCGGGCTCGGACTGAGCGGGCGGCGACTCCGCCCCACGTTGCGAGGGACTTCCCTGCGCCAGCACCAAAGATGGTGTTCCGAGGCAGAGAGCTGCAATGATGGCGGATGCCGTAAAGATGCGCATGGTCATGCCTTTCCAGGTTGAAGACCAAACGAGTCCTATCCGGGAAATCTGGTTGGCATCTGCTTTTCATGTGGCCATTCGGTGAAAGCAATACGGCCTCAATGCGCGGTGCTGCGCTCGCCGGAGGATTGGCGATGCGCGCAACCGGGTGATATCATTGCATGAAAACCCCGGGAGCTGCCCATGCGAGTCTTTGTTGCCGCCGTGATGATCGCACTGATGGCCGGATCTGCGTTCGCACAGAATGCCGTGCCGCAATATGGTGACATCGACAAGGAGAAGAGTCCGTCGCAGAAGGAGGAGGAGCGCAACGCCGAGCGCGCCTACAAGAAGTCGTTGCGCAACATTCCCGACAAGGCAGGGCCCAGCGATCCCTGGGGCGCTGTGCGCAGTGACAACGCGGCTCCGCCGGCCAGCCACACAACGCAGAAGAAATCCAAGACCGGCAGTGCCGCGAAGCAGGCACCACAATGATGAACGCCGCCCTTGGCCACGAGCAGAACGCCGACCAGATCGCCTACTGGAACGGGCCGGGTGGCCAGCGCTGGGCTGACCGGCAGGCAGCGCAGGACGTCCTGCTGGCTCCGGTCCTCGACATCCTGATCGATCGCGCCAGGCCGAAGACGGGCGAGCGCGTCATCGATGTCGGCTGCGGCAGCGGCGCGACCACCGTCGCGTTTGCAGGGAAGGTCGGGCCGTCCGGCCACGTGCTCGGCATCGACGTATCGGGCCCGATGCTCGAGCGGGCGCGGCAACGCGTGACGCCGGGATCGTCGCTGGAATATGCGCTCGCGGACGCGACCGTGTATCCGTTCGCTCCCGCAAGATTCGACCTGTTGGCGTCGCGGTTCGGCGTGATGTTCTTTGCCGATCCCGCGGTGTCGTTTGCGAATATGAGGAAGGCGCTGCGATCGTCGGGGCGGCTTGCGTTCGTCTGCTGGCGCGAGCCGCGAGAGAATCCATTCTTCATGACGCCGTTGCAGGCCGCCTACAAGCACGTGCCGAAATTGCCGCAGCAGGGCCCCGAGGATCCCGGGCCGTTCGCGTTCGCCTCGGAGGAGCGTGTGCGACGTATCCTCGGCGCGGCCGGCTTTACGAATGTGGAGATGGAGCCGTGCCCGCTCTCGCTCGATGCCGCGATCGGCGGCGGCCTCGATGGCGCCGTGCAAGGCGCGCTCGAGATCGGGCCGGTCAGCCGGGCGCTGCAGGATCAGCCGCCTGAACTCCGCGCCGCTGCCGCCGGTGCGATCCGCGAGGCGCTCGCGCCGTTCGTCAAAGGCAATTCAGTGATGCTGCCTGCCTCGATCTGGATCGTCACGGCAAAGGCTTCGTAGCAGCCAACCGTCATTGCGCTCTTGCCGTCATTGCGAGGAGCGATAGCGACGAAGCAATCCATGCTTCCGTGCATGCGGAGGGATGGATTGCTTCGCTTGGCTCGCAATGACGAGGGGAGAGAGCTTGCGTACGTAACCGCTACGCCCGCTCTTCCCAGATCATCGCGAGATGTACGATGGTCTGCACCGCCTTTTCCATGTCCTGCCGGCTCACCCATTCCAGGCGCGAGTGGAAGGCGTGCTCGCCGGCGAAGATGTTGGGGCAGGGCAGGCCCATGAACGAGAGGCGCGAGCCGTCGGTGCCGCCGCGGATCGAGGTCTTCACCGGGGTCAGGCCGGCGCGGCGAATGGCCTCGCCCGCGTAGTCGACGATCTCGGGGTGACGGTCGATCACCTGCTTCATGTTGCGGTACTGCTCCTTGACCTCCATGCGGTAGGTCGAGCGCGGATAGGCCTTCATCACGTCCTTGACGATGGCCTCCAGCAGCGCCTCCTTCTCCTTCAGCCCGGCCTCCGTGAAATCGCGCACGATGAAGTCGAGCCTGGCCTGCTCCAGCGCGCCCGAGATCGCGATCGGATGCAGAAAGCCTTCCTTGCCTTCGGTGGTCTCCGGCGAGCAGGTCGTCTTCGGCAGCCGCTCGATGATCCCCGCGGCGATCTTGATCGCGTGCTCCATCTTGCCCTTGGCGAAACCGGGATGGGTGGAGACGCCTTCGATCGTGATGGTGGCGCCGTCGGCGGAAAAGGTCTCGTCCTCGATATGGCCGGCGGTCTCGCCGTCGATCGTGTAGGCGAAATCGGCGCCGAGTTTCTTCAGGTCGACCTTGTCGACGCCGCGGCCGATCTCCTCATCGGGCGTGAACAGGATCTTGATGGTGCCGCGCTTCACCTGGGGATTGTTAACGAGGAAATGGGCGGCATCCATGATCTCGGCGACGCCGGCCTTGTTGTCCGCTCCCAGCAGCGTGGTGCCGTCGGTGGTGATGATGTCGTTGCCGATCTGGTCGGACAGCGCTGGATGCTCGGCGGCCCGAATCACCTGCGCGGGGTCGGCCGGCAGCACGATGTCGCCGCCGCGATAGTTCTTGACGATCTGCGGCCGCACATTCCTGCCGGTGCAGTCCGGCGAGGTGTCCATGTGCGAGCAGAAGCAGATCACCGGCACCTTCTTGTCTGATGTGGCAGGGATGGTCGCATAGACATATCCGTGCTGGTCGAGGTGGGCGTCGCTGAGCCCCATCGCCTGCAATTCCGAGACGAGGAGGCGGCCGAGATCCTTCTGCTTCTCGGTGGAAGGGCAGGTCGGCGATTCCGGGTCGGACTGGGTGTCGATCACGACATAGCGCAGGAAGCGCTCGGTGACGGTGTGTTTGAAATCGAGCGTGGGAGCCAGCATGGTGACCGCAAGTCCAGGAGAGGGGTGGGCTGGCTCTATAACAGAAAAGCGCCACTCCGGGGGCTGCGTCGAAGAGCCGGAGTGGCGCTGACTGAACGAAGGGCTTGGCCGATCACTCGGCCGGTCACTTTGGCCGATCAGATGGCTTCCTTGAGTTCCTTGGCGGGGCGGAAGGCGACCTTCTTGCTGGCCTTGATGTGGATCTGCTCGCCGGTGGCGGGGTTGCGGCCCATCCGGGCGGCGCGCTTGCGCACCTGCAGGATGCCGAGGCCGACGATGCGGATACGCTCGCCCTTCTTCAGGTGCTTGGTGATTCGCGTCACGACGTCGGTCAGGATGCTTTCGGCCTGTTTCTTGGAGAGTTCCTGGTCTTCGGCGATCGCCGCCGCCAGATGCTTCAGGGTGATGGTCGCCGGGGTCGCTGCTTTCTTCGCCATGTGTGGCCCTCCTCGTGATGAACGGCTTAAAGAAGCGTTTTCGAACGAAGCGGATGCTGAATCGTTGGGGAAAACGCGTCGACGGGAGATCTGGAGCCCTAGGGGGTCTCGATGGCGAGGGTCCAGGAAACCCTGACATTTCAGGCCTTAATCGATTCGGACCCTGACTGACTACGCCGTTTCGCCCGAAAATCAGGCGTTTCCTGCATCGAAACCGCAAAACCGCCAAACGTCGCGGCTACGAAACGGTCGTGCGAACGGGTCCGTTCGCAACAACTGAAGGCGCCGAGTTGCCGGCGGGAAGTTTGGCGAAGGGAGCGGATCGAAAGTCGAGCGCGGAGCTAACTGTTTGAAACACATCGCCAAAATGGCGCGAGAGACGGGGCTCGAACCCGCGACCTCCGGCGTGACAGGCCGGCGCTCTAACCAACTGAGCTACTCCCGCGTGATGCGCAATTCCGCGAGACGTGGGGGACTTAAAGGGGCGGTCTTTTGAAGTCAAGGACGTTGAGATTCCCCGTGTCCTGCAGGGCTTTGCAGCGTGTTGATAGGGAATCAGCGGCGCTGCACGGAAGGCTCCGCGTTTCCTGCCCGAGGCGACTCGCCGGGTTCCATCAGATGGCGGGCTGGAAAGCGCTTGGAGGTGCCATCGTGTTGCCACAAGCATAGAGCGAATTTACGTCGAGTGGCGACCGGCGCGTGCTGCTACCTTTGGAATTGCGAGAACTGTCACGGAGTCGATATAGAGCTATTCTGAGAACTTTTCTGATTGAGCTTCGACACTATCAGTTTCACGAGGGCCGGGCTTTGCAATCGGTATTGTTCGCCATCCTGCTATCCGCTGGGCCGTTTGCGGTGCTCGCGCACGGTTTCGCCGGGGCTGGCTCCACAATCACCGGTCTGCTGCTGGCCACGCCAATTGCTGCGCTGCTTCTTCTGGCGAGATGGCGTGAGTTCAGGCCCGACATTTGCGACGTGCTGTTCGTGCTGTTTTGTTGCGGCATCGCGCTCTCGTTCGCCGTCAACGGCGTCGCCGCGCCGAAAGAGGCCGCCCTTCTGGGGTTGTCGCTTGCGGCTTATCCCGCGATCAGGGTGAGCTCCCGTTGCGGCCAAGTTCCCCAGGCCTTCGTGGTCGTCACAGGCGCGATCGTGGCGGTCGGAGCCGTCGTCACGCTGGTGGCGCTGCTTGGCCAATGGAACGACCACCATGGCAAGCCGCTGGTCTTTGACGAGTACGACGCTGCGCCGGCGCAATTCACGACGTCGCTTGGCTTGCTGCTTCTGGCGCTGGCCTGCACAGAACTCAATTGGCGACGGACTGCATGGATCTCGATCCTCGCGGCCGTGCCTCTGGTTATCTTCGCGGCGTCGATGGTACGCTACTCCTTCATCGTAATCGTGGTGGCGCTGTTCGCAGCGATGTTGGTTGCCAAGGCCGGCCAGCGCAAATTCATTGCCGTGATCGTGTGCGTCACGATCGCTTCGGTTGCGCTTGGCGCAGTCGTCAGGTCGTCAACAACGCTCAGATTCGCCAAGCTCGCCGAAGCGGCGTTGGGTTTTCAGGTTGCCGAGCCGGGCAACGATGAATCGCCGGCGCCGCCGGTTTCGCCGCCGGCGAGTGCACTGCCAGCCCCCGCCGCATCAGGCCGCATCGCTACCGAGGCAGCTCCGCCAGTGCCGCCTCCGCCTTCGCAAGCCTCTTGTCCTTCGATCGACCTGGACAATTCGATCATCATCCGGCAGCAGCTCTACAAGGACGCCTTCGCGTTGCTGCCGGAAGCGGGGCTGACGGGACTGGGACTGGACGGTTTCACCCAGCGGTCGTGCCTGAAAGGCTTCCAGGTTCACAACTCGATCCTGCAGGCCATCATCGAATTCGGCTGGCCGGCGGGTATCTTCCTCATCCTGTTGCTCTATCACGCGATGGGAACGCGGATGTTGTCGCTGGCGAGGATCAACCGCGAAGCCCGCTTCGTGCTGTGCAGCCTGGTATTCACGCTCATGCTGAGCATGGCGCATGGCAGGATCAGCAGGGACGTCGCCTTGTTCCTGTTTCTGGGATACGCCGCAAAGCTGCGAAGCAGTGCGCTCGATATTGAAGAGCAAGCCTGGGTAGACGGTCCGATCAATGCCATTCCGGTACCGGGTGTCGGCGCTCGCTTGACCGCCGCCTGACGGCGGAGACCGCCAGATTCTGGCCCAGACTAGAATTCGTAGAGGTCCCGGCCGCGGAGGGCCAGATCCCTGAGATCGGCCAATGTGCCGCGGACAGCGCTGCAGCAGCGGCATTCGATCACCGTGTCACCGGATGCGGCGGCCGGTCTCTCCAGCTTGATCGATAGGCTGCCGCAATCGGTGCAGACGATCTTGAAGCTGGAGGCGTATGTTTCCTGATGCAGATTCATCGGCGGCGAGGGTCCTACTGGCCTTCTCTATACGCGCCGAAATTTAAGCTTGGGATCGCAACGTCGGTTGCAATCGAACGATTGCGTTAGGCCTTGTTAACGCTGGCTGTCTGGCCGGGCGGTTAAATCCAGCGTTGGCCGTCCCAGCGCCAGCGCGGCGTCACGGACCGATCGTCGCGTGTTGACGAGGATGATGCCGCTGGCGTGGGCCCAGACCGCGAGATCGGATTTGCTGTCGCCGGCGTAGATAAAGCCTTCCGGAAATAGCTCGCGGAGCAACGCGGCCTTGGCCGGTCCCTTCAGGTTTCCCTTGCCATCGGAGGCGAACACCTGATCGAAGACGGGCAAGCGGAATGCGAGTTGGCCGGCGAGCACGGCGTCGGCGGCGGTGGCGAGCACGATCATGCGGCCGGCGGCCTGCTCCAGGCGCGCCAACGCGATGACCTCATGATGAAATTCGAGCCGATCCCAGTCGATGCGGTTGCGCAGCGCAAGCTGGCGCTTGAGCGCGGCGCGTCCTCGCAACAGCCATCTGGCGCAGGCGAGCACGATCAGCGGATTGCGGCGCAGGATCGAGAAGAAGCTCTTATAGAGGAGATCGCCCTTGATGAGCGTGCCGTCGAGGTCCAGCACCAGCGGCATCGATGTCGGCAGGCCCAGCAGCGTATCGGCGGCCATGCGTGCGTCCCGTTGCTTCCGCGGTGTTGAGGAAACGTTCAGGGTAAGGTCAGTCACGCATCGCACTCAACTGGTTCGGAACCGTGCAGGCCACAATCTCGCGTCCGCCGCTCTGGCTCGCCTTGCAGTCGCCATAGCCGAGATTGCTTGCGACGGCTGATCCGCTCCGGTCGGAGGACGACACGATCAGCACCTGCGGCGCGCCGTGATTGGAGTTGCGGAATTTTGCCAGCTCAGCGGCGTCGCGCTCGCTTTCCCAGTCGGTGGTCGCCCGCAGGAAATCGTGCGACGACACATATTGCAGCGGGAAATAGCCGAAATAGCGGGTCGAGGGCAGCGTGGACGAGAGAGCTGCGCCGCGGGCGGCCAGCGCCGCGGTCTGGGCCGCATGCAAAGTGGGGCGAATGCGCCAGGCGAACAGGGAGCTGTCGCGCTGGGCGATCAGATCGGCATTGACGAAGGTCCTGCCGGGGTTCTCGCGGCCGATCTCAAGCTCGCTTTCCAGCACCGGCGCCCAGCTCTTGTAGGCCACCGTGCGGATCGCGGTCTGGCCGACCAGGCCGGCGATCGCGGCCAAGCACAGGATGCGCACCAGTGCTTCGCGTGGCTGGCGGCTCGCGATGAAGAGCACGACCGCGATCCAGCTATAGGGAGCGAGCCGTTCCGACAGCAGCGCCGAGCCGGTCTTCAGGTTCAGCAGCGACAGCAGCACGACAAGGACGAAGAAGATGGGCCACGTCAGGTTGCCCGCCCGCAAGCGCCGCAGCGCCGTGACACCGGTCACCAGCACCGCCGCCAGAAGCGGCGCCAGCGCCACCACTTCCCAGGAGGTGAACGTGAAGAGGTGCGTGGCGGCAAGGATCCGGCGCAGGATCTGCGTGATGCCGCCTTCGCCGCCCGGCACCTCGCCGGGAATGTTCTGGTAGGCGAAGAGAAACCCTGCGACCAGGACCAGCACCGGCATGGCGGCCGCAGCGGACCAGACGCCATCGACGAGCAATCGTCGGCCGGCGGCGCGCGGGCCGGCGTGCTCCAGCGTGCGGAGCGCACGGGCGATACCGTCAGCCGCAAGCAGCAGGCAGGCCGCGACCACGGAGGTGATGTGGGTCAGGTAGAGGGCCGCCAGGAATAGTGCGGTGGCGAGGAAGGTGAAGATGTCACCGCGCCCGCGCACCTTGCTCCAGAAGCTTGCGAACAAGAGGAACAGCGGCACGCCAAGGGCGAAGTTGTAGAAGCCCCAGTGGATGAAGACGCCGAAGGCGACCGGCAACAGCAGCAGCATCGGCAGCAGCGGGCGGTCGGTCTCAGTGCGGGACACCACAAAGGCCGCCGCAATCCAGATCAGCCCGTAGAGGCTGAGAAACAGCGTGTTGGCGAGCAGCGGATTCCCGGTCAGCCGGATCAGGCCGGCGAGCAACAGATAGATCGCGGAGTTCGGCTCGATGCGCGAATTCCACTGGTAGAAGGAGGCGGCAGGCTCCTGCAGCACGCCACCCCATCCGAAGCGGGCGATCAGGTCGGCCTGTGCCAGATGCACCGGGCCATCCTGGGTCGGCACCAGCTTGACCAACCAGACCGGGCCGTCGAGCAAAAGCGCCAGCGCGGCAAAAGCCAGCGTCGCGACCGCGACGCCGGCGTAGTTTCGTGGGGCGCTCAGGGAGGCCGTCATCGACATGGTCAGCGACCCCCGCTGAGACGGATGAGGTCCGAACTGGTGAGGCTGTTGAGCAGCGGCAGGTCGACGAAGGTCAGGATGCCGAACAGCGCCATGGTGACGGCAGCGGCGATCAGCATGGACGGCTGCCGCATCAGCTCCTCGGGCCGTGCGGCCGCGGAATCCGGGGTCAATGCGAGCCGCATGTAGGCGGCGAACAGCGCGATCAGGAACGGGATCGCGACGATGTATTCGATCCGGTACTTGATCAGGAAGATCGCCATCATGAACGCAAAGCCCTGGGCGTAGACGAGGCAGCTCGTCACCAGGCTCGAATGCGTATAGACGGCGAAGGAGGGGCGATAGGCGGCGAGGTTGGCGGTGCCGCCGGCCTCGACGATGGCGCGATGTTCGGAAACGCGCTTGGCGGCCATCAGGAAGGCGCCGCCGAACCAGTAGGCAAGCAGGATCGAGATCGGCGGGGCGATATGCGGGACCACCGCGAACCAGCCGAACAGGAAGCGCAGGGGATTGTTGAGGGACTCGACAATGACGTCGAGGAAGGCGCGATCCTTGGCGCGGATCGGGCGCACGTTGTAGATGACGCCGAAAGCGGCGAATACGGCGGCGGTGAGGGCGAAGCTCCGGCCGAGCTGGTTGGCGACGAGCAGGCCCACGCCGGTCAAGAGGATATACTGGGCGAAGACGATGCTCGGCGACATCGCGGTCTGCACTGCCGGACGCGCCCGCTTGGTGGGGTGCATGGCGTCGAAGGGGGCATCGAGCCACTCGTTGATGGTGTAGTTGGCGGACGACAGCGCCATGGCGACGAACAGGCAGGCGAGCAGGCGTTCTCCCACCGTCGCGTGGTCGACCGATCCGATCCCTGCCATGATCATCGCGAAGGCGACACCTGGCACGATCAGCACGTGCTTGATCCAGTGATCGGGCCGGGCGATGGCGATGTAGTCGGCGACACCCGCCGACGGCGGCGCGTAGTGGGTAACGGACATGCAATCCTCCAGGCTGCCTCTGTGCCGCATCGGGGCGGATGCGACGGAAGATGCCTTGGAAGGGCAGCGATCGTGCCGCAGTGGCCGAGGAGGCCATCAGGGGCGCCGAAACCCCGGCAACGCGGTTAATGGTGGTAACGGAGGCGGGGTTTTTGGGATTTTCCGCCCGCGGCATAGGCCGTCGTGCAGCCGAATCCAGATCGGCGGCGGCGAAACGTGGGCGGCGATTTCGCCGGCGTGTGCGCCGGATTGGTACAGGCTGTTCCAAACCGGGCAGGCCGTCAGCTTCGCAAGCCAACCAAATAACAAAGCCGCCCGAAGGCGGCCTTTCGTGTCTTCTTGTCAGGGAATGTGCGGGTCAGCGGACCGTGGAGGTCCCCGAGCTGGTAATCGCCACCGGTTTGCCAGCCTTCACCACCTGGGTTTGGGCGGTCTGGGTGAACTCTGAATTGTTGCGCGCGGCGATACCCAAGGCTGCGACCGCAATGCCCGCCACCAGCGCGACCACCACGATCTTCAGGTGGGTCGAGCGATCCGCCGAGTGAATTGAGTGGTTCATCTGACGCCTCCGGGCGAACTTTGCCGCCGCCTGTCGGGAAGACAGGTAGCTTTAATCTGTTTCAGGATGGTTTCGCGGGTTCCCCAAAATGGTTTCGTTGCTCGGCGGGATTGGTTTCGTGCGAAGCGTGTCTGACCGCAGGCGGCTGGGGCTAAAGGAAAAAAGTCACAAACGAAGGAGGATTCCCTGGGGATAACGCTGCCACAGGGGCGGCGGGCCAACATACCGTGTCGGCCGACAGGACCGCTGCGGTTCAACTAAACGAGAGGCGCGCAGAGACGGCCGGGCGATTATTAGCCACCGTGGATTTGAGCGATCGGGAGCTGCAAATCTGGGGCACGAACCTTCGAGGTCATGCGTTCTTCATGTGGGGCGAGAACGAGCGCTCAGCACCGGTTGATCGGAGCCGGCTCCCCCCCGACAGAGCTTTAAAATAGCTTGTCTTGCGCCCTCTGTTGCGCTGCGCTAAGGCTCAAGAATAATTCCAATGACACGAATCTGCGGCCGTCCGAAACCGCAGCAAGAAGGCACCGCCGATGAACGGCATCCTGCAGAATTATCTTCCACTTGTGGTGTTTATCGGGGTCGCGAGCGTGATCGGCCTGGCGCTCCTGATTGCGCCATTCCTGCTCGCATTCCAGCAGCCCGATCCGGAAAAGCTCTCCGCTTATGAATGCGGATTCAACGCTTTTGACGACGCCCGTATGAAGTTCGACGTCCGCTTTTATCTGGTGGCGATCCTCTTCATCATCTTCGACCTCGAAGTGGCGTTTCTGTTCCCCTGGGCGGTGGCGTTCGGCAAGCTGGGCGCAACCGGGTTCTGGTCGATGATGGTGTTTCTGGCCGTGCTGACGGTCGGCTTTGCCTATGAATGGAAGAAAGGCGCGCTCGAATGGGATTGAGCCCTACCGTCGCAACGCCCCGGCCGGCGATCGCGCCAGCGCCCAAGGGCATCCTTGATCCCGCCACCGGCAAGCCGGTCGGCGCCAATGATCCGTATTTCCGCGAGATCAACCACGAGCTCTCCGATAAGGGCTTCTTCGTCGCGGCTGCCGACGACCTGATCACCTGGGCCCGTACCGGCTCGCTGATGTGGATGACGTTCGGCCTGGCCTGCTGCGCGGTCGAGATGATGCAGGTCTCGATGCCGCGCTACGACGTCGAGCGTTTCGGCTTTGCGCCACGCGCGTCGCCGCGGCAGTCGGACGTGATGATCGTCGCGGGCACGCTGACCAACAAGATGGCGCCGGCGCTGCGCAAGGTCTACGACCAGATGCCGGAGCCGCGCTACGTGATCTCGATGGGCTCGTGCGCCAATGGCGGCGGCTACTACCACTATTCCTATTCGGTGGTGCGCGGCTGCGACCGCATCGTGCCGATCGACATCTACGTGCCGGGCTGTCCGCCGACGGCGGAAGCGCTGCTCTACGGCGTCTTGCTGCTGCAGAAGAAGATCCGCCGCATCGGCACTATCGAACGCTAAGGTATTACGTCATGGACGACGCCAAGCTCGACGCCTTGGGGCAGACGATCGTTAGCGCGCTTCCCGGCGCTGCGAAGGCGCATTCGGTTGCATTCAATCAGCTCACGGTTGACGTGGACGCCGAGAAGATCGTCGACGTCGTCAGGCACCTGCGTGACGATCCGGCTCTCCGCTTCGTCAACATCACCGATGTGACCGCGGTCGATTATCCCGAGCGGGACAAGCGGTTCGACGTCGTCTACCACTTCCTGTCACCGACGCTGAACACACGGATCCGCCTGCGCGCGGAGGCCGACGAGAACACGCAGGTGCCCTCGATCATCGAGGTCTTTCCTGGCGCCGACTGGTTCGAGCGCGAGACCTACGACCTCTATGGCGTGATCTTCACCGGCCATCCTGACATGCGCCGGCTGCTGACCGATTACGGCTTCGACGGCCACCCGCTGCGCAAGGACTTTCCGCTCACCGGCTTCGTCGAGGTCCGCTACGACGACCAGGAGAAGCGGGTGGTGTACGAGCCGGTGCGCCTCAACCAGGAATTCCGCAAGTTCGATTTCCTCTCGCCCTGGGAAGGTGCGGATTATCCGCTGCCCGGAGACGAGAAGGCGAAGGCGGAGCCGAAGGCCTGATCATGAACGAGCAACCGCAGAATCTGCGCAACTTCACCATCAACTTTGGACCGCAGCATCCGGCGGCGCACGGTGTGCTGCGCTTGGTGCTTGAACTCGATGGCGAGGTCGTTGCGCGCGTCGATCCGCATATCGGGCTCTTGCATCGCGGCACCGAGAAGCTGATCGAGCAGAAGACCTATCTGCAGGCGATCCCGTATTTCGACCGGCTCGATTACGTCGCGCCGATGAACCAGGAGCATGCCTTCTGCCTCGCGGCGGAAAAGCTGCTGGGGATCGAGGTGCCGCGGCGCGGGCAGTTGATCCGCGTGCTCTATTGCGAGATTGGCCGCATCCTGTCGCATCTGCTCAACGTCACCACGCAGGCGATGGACGTCGGCGCGCTCACCCCGCCGCTGTGGGGTTTTGAGGAGCGCGAAAAGCTGATGATGTTCTACGAGCGCGCCTCCGGCTCGCGCATGCATGCCGCCTTCTTCCGCGTCGGCGGTGTGCACCAGGACCTGCCGCCGAAGCTGATCGACGATATCGAGGCGTGGTGCGATCCGTTCCTTAAAGTGGTCGCGGACCTCGACACGCTGCTCACCGGTAACCGCATCTTCAAGCAGCGCAACGTCGATATCGGCGTGGTGTCGCTGAAGGAAGCCTGGGAGTGGGGCTTTTCGGGCGTGATGGTGCGCGGCTCGGGCGCGGCCTGGGATCTGCGCAAGTCGCAGCCCTATGAATGCTATGCCGAGATGGATTTCGACATCCCGATCGGCAAGAACGGCGACTGCTACGACCGCTACCTGATCCGGATGGAAGAGATGCGCCAGTCGGTGCGCATCATGAAGCAGTGCATCCAGAAACTGAAATCGCCAGACGGGCAGGGGCCGGTCGTGGTCGAGGACAACAAGATCGCGCCGCCGCGCCGCGGCGAGATGAAGCGCTCGATGGAAGCGCTGATCCATCACTTCAAGCTCTACACCGAGGGCGTGCACGTACCGGCCGGCGAAGTCTATGCCGCGGTGGAAGCGCCTAAGGGCGAGTTCGGTGTCTATCTCGTCTCCGACGGCACCAACAAGCCCTACAAGTGCAAGATCCGGGCGCCGGGCTTTGCCCATCTGCAGGCGATGGATCACATCTGCACGGGCCATCTGCTCGCCGACGTCTCCGCGATCCTCGGCTCGCTCGACATCGTGTTCGGAGAGGTCGATCGGTGATGGTGCAGCCGCCCATCCAGTTTGACCGCGCCTCAGGGGCTCTCGAAGGAGCCAACCTGTGGGAGCGGACGGCTGCGCTGGCGCTGTCGACCGGTTCGAAGATCTCCTCGCATTTTTCGCACATGGGCTACATCGCCTGCGCGAACCTGCTGCGCAAGACGCTGCCCGAGCGCAACATCGCCATCCGGCTCAATGAGGACGCGGTGTTCGAGTTTCCCTATGGGGACGGTTATTGGAGCAAGCTGCTCAACCGCTCCTACCATTACGAGGACGAGCTCGAACTGCTGTTCAAGGATTCCGCCGACGTCGACTACACGCTGATCGATTGCGGCGCCAATTACGGCTACTGGTCGGTGCTGGTTTCGAGCAAGCCGTTCGGTTCGCAAAAGGCGATCGCGATCGAGCCGTCGGGACAGAATTTTCCCAAGCTTGCGAACAACGCCGCGATCAACGGCAATCGCTTCGAGACGATGAAATGCGCGATCGGCGCAGGCAGGGGTACGGCAAAGCTCTCCGGCACCAAGCATGAGGCGTTCAGCATCGCCGGCGACCAGACCGGCGGCGAGGACGTGCCCGTGATCGCGCTCGACAATCTGCTCGACGACGGCAAGATCGCGCTGGACGGAAAATATCTGATCAAGCTCGACGTCGAGGGCGTCGAGATCGAGGCGATGAAGGGCGGCTTGCGGCTGATGCAGGGCGACAGCGTGCTGCTGTGCGAGGAGCATGGCAGCGACCGCAAGCACACCGTGTCGCGCTACATCCTCGAACAGACCCCGCTCAAGCTGATCGTCTACGATCCCAGCTCCAATCGCCTTGAAGCCGTGACCGAGCTTTCGATCCTCGATCGCATCAAGGTATCGACCCATGTCGGTTACAACGTGTTCGGCACCGCAAGCGCCTTCTGGCAGGACCGGATCAACGCGCTGAATGCGAAGCCCGTTCGCCGCCTGCAATGAGAGAGTAAGAAATGTCGGTCCGTCGTCTTGCCCCGAAGGAATTGCAGCCCGCGAGCTTTGCGTTCACGGAGGAGAACCTCGCTTTCGCCAAGCAGCAGATCGCGAAGTATCCGCCGGGACGTCAGGCCTCCGCTGTGATCGCGATCCTGTGGCGGGCGCAGGAACAGAACGAGGGCTGGGTTTCGGAAGCCGCAATCCGCACCGTCGCCGACATGCTCGAAATGCCCCACATCCGCGTGCTCGAGATCGCGACCTTCTACACGATGTTCCAGTTGCAGCCGGTCGGCAAGAAGGCGCATGTGCAGGTCTGCGGCACCACGCCCTGCCGCCTGCGTGGCGCCGGCGACCTGATCGAAGTTTGCCAGCATCGCATCAGTCACGAGCCCTTCGAATTGTCGAAGGACGGCAATTTCAGTTGGGAAGAGGTCGAGTGCCTCGGCGCCTGCGTGAACGCGCCGATGGTCCAGATCTGGAAGGATACCTACGAGGACCTGACCAAGGAAAGCTTCGGCAAAGTGCTCGATGGTTTCGTCTCGGGCAATCCGCCGAAGCCGGGTCCGCAGGTCGACCGTCAGTTCTCGGCGCCGGCGGGCGGGCCGACCACGCTGAAGGAAACCACATGAGGCCTGGTCTCGCATGGCAGCGGGCGGGAAGGGAGGTCGCGATGAAACACTGGCGTTACATCGCTCTCCACGCGGCGGTCGCTGCCGCGTTCATTTTCCTGCTGCAGCGCTATGGGCTGAACGCCTCGCTCGAATCCAGCCTGTTGTGGGCGCTGACCTTCGGCGGATGCGCTGCGGGGCTCGCTTACGCCCAGGCCAATCGTTGATGTTTGGAAAGTTCTAGGCATGCTCGACGACAAGGACCGCATCTTCAAGAACCTCTACGGCCTCCACGATTGGGGCCTCGAGGGCGCGCGCCGCCGCGGCGCCTGGGACGGCACCAAGGCGATCATCGACAAGGGCCGCGACTGGATCATCGCCGAGATGAAGGCCTCCGGTCTGCGCGGCCGCGGCGGGGCCGGTTTTCCGACCGGCCTGAAATGGTCGTTCATGCCGAAGGAATCGACCGACGGCCGGCCGAGCTATCTCGTGGTCAACGCCGACGAGTCCGAGCCGGGCACCTGCAAGGATCGCGAGATCATGCGGCACGATCCGCATCTCCTGATTGAAGGCTGCCTGCTCGCGAGCTTCGCGATGAACGCGCATGCCTGTTACATCTATGTCCGCGGCGAATTCATCCGCGAGCGCGAGCATCTGCAGGCTGCGATCGATCAGGCCTATGAGGCCAGGCTGATCGGCAAGGACAACGTCAACGGCTGGCCGTTCGACCTCTACGTCGCCCATGGCGCCGGCGCCTATATCTGCGGCGAAGAGACAGCGCTGTTGGAAAGCCTCGAAGGCAAGAAGGGCCAGCCGCGGCTGAAGCCGCCGTTCCCGGCCAATGTCGGCCTGTTCGGCTGCCCGACCACCGTCAACAATGTGGAATCGATCGCGGTTGCACCGGATATCCTGCGCCGCGGCGCGGCCTGGTTTGCCGGTATCGGCCGGCCCAACAATGTCGGGACAAAGCTGTTCTGTGTCTCCGGCCATGTCGAGCGGCCCTGCAACGTCGAAGAGGCGATGGGGATTCCGTTCCGCGAACTGATCGAAAAGCATTGCGGCGGCATCCGCGGCGGCTGGGACAATCTGAAAGCGGTGATCCCCGGCGGTTCCTCGGTGCGCATGGTGCCGGCCGAGCAGATCATCGACACGCCGATGGATTTCGACTCCTTGAGCAAATTGCGCTCGGGCCTCGGCACCGCGGCCGTGATCGTGATGGACAAGTCGACCGACCTGATCCGGGCGATCGCGCGCATCTCCTATTTCTACAAGCACGAGAGCTGCGGCCAGTGCACGCCGTGCCGCGAGGGCACGGGCTGGATGTGGCGCGTGCTGACCCGCATGGCCGAAGGGCGCGCCCACAAGCGCGAGATCGACATGCTGCTCGAGGTGACGAAACAGGTCGAGGGTCACACCATCTGCGCGCTGGGCGACGCCGCGGCCTGGCCGATCCAGGGCCTGATCGCGCACTTCCGTCATGAGATCGAAGCGCGCATCGACCAATATTCGCACAAGGCTGACATTGATGATGTCGGCGTGCTCGATCCCGCGCACATGGTGGCAGCGGAGTGATGGTAATGTCGCAACCAAGCTTCTGGTGGCAGAGATACGGGACGCTGGCCCAGATGGCGCAGGCGGCCGTGGCGCTGCTCGGCTTTGTTGCGATCCTGTTCCAGATCAACGAGCTGCGCACCGGCAATCGCGCCTCCAGCGCGCGCCAGGCGTTTCTTGGCTACACCGATCTTGCCTTCAAGAACCCGAAATATGCGCAGCCGGATTATGAGCGGATCAAGGCGGGGAGCCAGGAGGACCAGGTGCAGTACGAGAGCTTCGTCTCGTACTTTCTCTATGCCTGCGAGGAGGCGATGTCGGCGTTTGCCAATCGGCGCGAATGGGCGGCTTCCTGCGACTACGATTTGAGGCCGCATCTGCCGTTCCTCTGCGCCAAGGTCGCCGCCGAGCCGGCCTATCTCGCGACCTACAGCGCCGACACCCAGCAATGGGTGAAGGCTTCACTGAAAACCGCCAGCGTCGTGCCGCCCGACTGCAAGCTGGGAAAGACGTAAAGAAATGACCAAACTGATCATCGATGGCAAAGAGATCGATGTGCCGCCGGAATACACG
Source organism: Bradyrhizobium sp. Leo78 (assembly GCF_059512425.1). Lineage (NCBI taxonomy): Bacteria > Pseudomonadati > Pseudomonadota > Alphaproteobacteria > Hyphomicrobiales > Nitrobacteraceae > Bradyrhizobium > Bradyrhizobium sp. Leo78. The sequence goes on along the minus strand of NZ_JCAMOT010000014.1, from coordinate 75,940 downwards.
CTGCTGCAGGCGTGCGAGGCCGCCGGCGCCGAAATCCCGCGCTTCTGCTACCATGAGCGGCTGTCGATCGCCGGCAACTGCCGGATGTGCCTCGTCGAAGTGAAGGGCGGCCCGAAGCCGGTCGCAAGCTGCGCCTGGGGCGTGCGCGACTGCCGTCCGGGCCCCAAGGGCGAGCCGCCGGAAATCTCCACCCGCTCGCCGATGGTGAAGAAGGCGCGCGAAGGCGTGATGGAGTTCCTGCTGATCAACCATCCGCTGGACTGCCCGATCTGCGACCAGGGCGGCGAATGCGACCTGCAGGACCAGGCGATGGGCTATGGTGTCGACACCAGCCGCTTCGCCGAGAACAAGCGCGCGGTCGAGGACAAATATCTGGGCGCGCTGGTCAAGACCTCGATGAACCGCTGCATCCAGTGCACGCGCTGCGTCCGGTTCTCCGCGGAAGTGGCGGGCGCCCCGGAAATGGGCGCGACCGGCCGCGGCGAGGACATGGAGATCACGACCTATCTGGAGCAGGCGCTGAGTTCGGAACTGCAGGGCAATCTGGTCGACATCTGCCCGGTGGGCGCGCTGACCTCCAAGCCCTACGCCTTCGTGGCGCGGCCCTGGGAGCTCGGCAAGACGCAGTCGATCGACGTGATGGATGGCGTCGGCTCGGCGATCCGGGTCGATACCCGCGGCCGCGAGGTGATGCGGATCCTGCCGCGCATCAACGAGGCCGTGAACGAGGAGTGGATCTCCGACAAGACCCGCCACATCGTCGACGGGCTGCGTACCCAGCGGCTCGACCGGCCCTATATCCGCGAGAACGGCAAGCTCCGCCCGGCCTCGTGGCAGGAAGCCTTCGCGGCGATCGCGGCCAAGACCGGCCGCATCGACGGCAAGCGGATCGGCGCCATCGCCGGCGACGTTGCCGCGGTCGAGGAGATGTTCGCGCTGAAGGAGCTGCTGGCGAAATACGGCTCGTCCAACCTCGCCGTGCAGGGTGGCGATGCCTTCGATCCGAAGGCGGGCCGCGGCAGCTACATCTTCAATCCGACGATTGCGGGCATCGAGCGGGCGGACGCGCTCCTGATCATCGGCTCGACCCCGCGCAAGGAAGCCGCGATCATCAACGCGCGTATCCGCAAGCGCTGGCGGACCGGCCAGCTCAAGATCGGCGTGATCGGTGCCAAGGCGGACCTGACCTACGACTACGACTATCTTGGCGCCGGACCGGAGACGCTTGCAGCTCTCGCTGCCGGCAAGCATTCCTTCGCCGACGTGCTCAAGAATGCCAAGAACCCGATCGTGCTGGTGGGCGCCGGCGCGTTCGCGCGCCAGGACGGTGCGGCGGTGCTGGCGCAGGCGGCGAAGCTTGCGTTGGACTTCGGCGCGCTGAAGGACGGCTGGAACGGGTTCGGCGTGCTGCACGATACCGCCTCCCGGGTCGGTGCCCTCGACGTCGGCTTTTCGGGCGGCGCCGGCGGCCTCAATGCGACGCAGATGACGACCCCTGGCACGCTCGACGTGCTGTTCCTGCTCGGCGCCGACGAGATCAAGGTGCCGGACGGAACGTTCGTCGTCTATATCGGCACCCATGGCGACCGCGGCGCGCACCGCGCCGACGTGATCCTGCCGGGCGCGGCCTACACCGAGAAGTCCGGCATCTACGTCAATACCGAGGGCAGGGCGCAGATGGCCGCCCGCGCCGCGTTCCCGCCCGGGGAAGCGCGCGAGGACTGGGCCATCATCCGCGCCCTCTCGGACGTGCTGGGCAAGAAGCTGCCTTACGATTCGCTGGCTGCCTTGCGCCAGGCGCTGTTCAAGGCGGTGCCGCACCTGATGCGGATCGACCAGATCGAACCGGGCAAGGCCGACGGTATCAAGGCGCTTGCGTCGAAGGGCGGAAGCGCCGACAAGGCGGTGTTCCAGAGTCCGGTCGAGGACTTTTACCTGACCAACCCGATCGCCCGGGCGTCCGCCGTGATGGCGGAATGTTCGCGCCTGGCCTCGGCGCGGATGCTGACGGCAGCGGAGTGAGCGTGACCTGATGGCTGATTTCTTCGCAAGCTCGTTCTGGACTGGCTTCCTGTGGCCGCTGATCATCATGCTGGCCCAGAGCGTGCTCCTGCTTGTCGTGCTCCTGATCGCGATCGCCTACATCCTGCTCGCCGACCGCAAGATCTGGGCGGCGGTGCAGATCCGCCGCGGCCCCAACGTGGTCGGACCCTGGGGATTGCTGCAATCCTTCGCCGATCTCCTGAAGTTCGTGCTGAAGGAGCCGACGATCCCGGCCAGCGCCAACAAGGGCGTGTTCCTGTTGGCGCCGCTGGTGTCCTGCGTCCTCGCGCTCGCCGCCTGGGCGGTGATCCCGATGAATTTCGGCTGGGTGATCTCCGACATCAATGTCGGCGTGCTCTATATCTTCGCGATCTCCTCGCTGTCGATCTACGGCATCATCATGGCCGGCTGGTCGTCAAACTCGAAATACCCGTTCCTGGCCGCGCTCCGCTCGGCGGCGCAGATGGTGTCCTATGAAGTCTCGATCGGCTTCGTGATCATCACCGTGCTGCTCTGCGCGGGCTCGCTCAATCTCTCCGCGGTGGTCGAAGCGCAGAACACCCGCGGGCTCGCCCACCTGATCGGCCTGCCGCAGCTCACCATCCTGAACTGGTATGTGTGGCCGCTGTTGCCGATGTTCGTGGTGTTCTACGTCTCGTCGCTGGCGGAAACCAACCGCCCGCCGTTCGACCTCGTGGAAGCGGAATCCGAACTGGTCGCGGGCTTCATGGTCGAATACGGCTCGACGCCGTATCTTCTGTTCATGCTTGGCGAGTATGTCGCGATCACCACGATGTGCGCGCTGGCGACGATCCTGTTCCTCGGCGGCTGGCTGCCGCCGGTGGCGCTGCCGCCGTTCACCTGGATCCCCGGCGTGATCTGGTTCGCCCTGAAACTCTTCTTCATGTTCTTCCTGTTCGCGATGGCGAAGGCGATCGTGCCGCGCTACCGCTACGATCAACTGATGCGGCTTGGCTGGAAGGTGTTCCTGCCGCTGTCGCTGGTGATGGTGGTGGTCGTTGCCGCTGTGCTGCAGTTCGCCGGCATCGCGCCGAAGTGAGGCCGTCATGAATATCAACGCAACAGCCCGCTCGCTTCTGCTCTCGGAATTCGTCTCGGCGTTCTTCCTCGCCATGCGCTATTTCTTCCAGCCGAAGCCGACCATCAACTATCCCTTCGAGAAGAACCCGATCTCGCCCCGCTTTCGCGGCGAGCATGCGCTGCGCCGGTACCCGAACGGCGAGGAGCGCTGCATCGCCTGCAAACTGTGCGAGGCGATCTGCCCGGCCCAGGCGATCACGATCGAGGCAGGGCCGCGCCGCAACGACGGTACCCGCCGCACCGTGCGCTACGACATCGACATGGTGAAGTGCATCTATTGCGGCCTGTGCCAGGAGGCCTGCCCGGTCGATGCGATCGTCGAGGGACCGAATTTCGAATTCGCGACCGAGACGCGCGAGGAACTCTATTATGACAAGGCCAAGCTGCTCGCCAATGGCGACCGCTGGGAGCGCGAGATCGCAAAGGCGATCGAGCTCGACGCGCCATACCGCTGAGGTGAGGGCATGATCCTTCAGAACATTCCCACGTCATTCCGGGGCGCGGAGGCTCGCCGATGATCCTTCCCGCACTGTTCTTCTACCTGTTTGCCGCGGTCTGCGTGGCGTCGGCGGTGATGGTGGTTGTGTCGCGCAACCCCGTCCATTCGGTGCTGTATCTGATCCTGGCCTTCGTCAACGCCTCGGGTCTGTTCGTGCTGATGGGCGCCGAGTTCCTGGCGATGATCCTGATCGTCGTCTATGTCGGCGCGGTCGCGGTGCTGTTCCTGTTCGTGATCATGATGCTCGACGTCGATTTCGCCGAGCTTCGCGAGGGCTTCCTCGAATACCTGCCGGTCGGGCTCGTGATCGGCGGCATCTTCCTATTCGAGCTTCTCTTGATAGCCGGCGCCTGGGTGATCAATCCCGCCGTCACCAAGACGATCACCGCGGCGATCCCGACCAACGTCTCCAATACCGAGGCGCTCGGGCTCGTGCTCTACACGAAGTACATCTTCTACTTCCAGATCGCGGGCCTCGTGCTGCTGGTCGCGATGATCGGCGCCATCGTGCTGACGCTGCGCCACAAGGCCAACGTCAAGCGGCAGAACATCACCGTGCAGAACGCGCGCACGCCCGAAATGGCGATGGCGCTGCGCAAGGTGACGTCGGGGCAGGGGCTGCAGGAAGCCGATGCGGCGGAGTGGGTGAAATGACGATCGGGCTCGGACACTATCTCTCGGTCGGCGCGATCCTGTTCACGCTCGGGATCCTCGGCATCTTCCTCAACCGCAAGAACATCATCGTCATCCTGATGTCGATCGAATTGATCCTGCTTTCGGTCAACATCAACCTGGTGGCGTTCTCGACCTTCCTCGGCGACATCGTCGGCCAGGTGTTCGCGCTCCTGGTGCTCACGGTGGCGGCCGCGGAAGCCGCGATCGGGCTTGCCGTCCTGGTGGTCTATTTCCGCAACCGCGGTTCGATCGCGGTTGAAGACGTCAATCTGATGAAGGGCTAACGCGCCGATGTACCAGGCAATCGTCTTCCTGCCGCTGCTGGGCGCCATTCTCGCAGGGCTCATCGCGATCGTGGGCGCCCATGCGCGCAACCCGAGCGGCGACACCGTCGAACATCACGACGATGCGCATGGCGATGCCCATGCCTCCACGGCCCACGATGAACATGCCCACGGCGATCATGGCCACGACGACCACCACGTGAGCGAGCCGCCGGCCGCCGGCTCACGCGCGGCCGAGTTGATCACGACCGGGCTGTTGTTCGTCTCCGCGGCGTTGTCCTGGTTCGCGCTGGTCGACGTCGGCTTCCTGCACCACGACGCCCGCGTCCCGCTGTTTCCCTGGATCACTTCCGGCGACCTGCAGGTCTCCTGGGCGCTACGGATCGACACGCTGACTGCGGTGATGCTGGTCGTCGTCAACACCGTGTCCTCGCTCGTGCACCTCTACTCCATCGGCTACATGGACGAGGATCCGAACCGGCCGCGCTTCTTCGCCTATTTGTCGCTGTTCACCTTCGCGATGCTGATGCTGGTGACCGCGGACAATCTGGTGCAGATGTTCTTCGGCTGGGAAGGCGTGGGCCTAGCGAGCTACCTGTTGATTGGCTTCTGGTATCAGAAACCGACAGCAAATGCCGCCGCGATCAAGGCGTTCGTCGTCAACCGTATCGGCGATTTCGGCTTCTTGCTCGGCATCTTCTCGATCTTCGCGCTGATCGGCTCGACCGATTTCGACACTATCTTCGGCGGCGCCGGGGGCCTGACCGGCAAGACCATCAATTTCTTCGGCTGGCATGTCGATGCGCTGACGCTCACCTGCGTCCTGCTGTTCATGGGTGCAATGGGCAAATCGGCGCAGTTCCTGCTCCACACCTGGTTGCCGGACGCGATGGAAGGCCCGACGCCGGTCTCGGCGCTGATCCATGCCGCGACCATGGTGACCGCCGGCGTCTTCATGGTGGCGCGGCTGTCGCCGCTGTTTGAGCTGGCGCCGAACGCGCAGGCCGTGGTGATGTTCTTTGGCGCGACCACCGCGTTCTTTGCCGCGACCATCGGCCTGGTACAGAACGACATCAAGCGCATCGTCGCTTATTCGACCTGTTCCCAGCTCGGCTACATGTTCGTGGCGATGGGAGCGGGGGCCTATTCGGTCGGCATGTTCCACCTGTTCACCCACGCCTTCTTCAAGGCGTTGCTGTTCTTGGGTTCCGGCTCGGTGATCTACGCGATGCATCACGAGCAGGACATCCGCAACATGGGCGGGCTGTGGCGCAAGATCCCCTATACCTACGCGGTGATGGTGGTTGGCACGCTCGCGCTGACCGGCTTCCCGCTGACCGCCGGCTACTTCTCCAAGGACGCGATCATCGAGTCGGCCTATGCCTCGCATAATCCGTTCGCGTTCTACGGCTTCCTGCTGACGGTGTTCGCCGCCCTCCTGACCTCGTTCTATTCCTGGCGCCTGATCTTCAAGACCTTCCACGGCACGCCGCATGACGAGGAGCACTACGAGGCTGCACATGAGAGCCCGATCTGGATGCTGATCCCGATCGGCGTGCTCGCGGTCGGCTCCTTCCTCGCCGGTTTCCCGTTCAAGGAATTGTTCGCGGGTCACGGCATCGAGGAGTTCTTCCGCGAATCCGTGAAGATGAACCCGCATATCATCGAGGAAATGCACCACATCCCCGAGAGCATCGCCTTCCTGCCGACGGTCATGATGGTGCTGGGCTTCCTGATCGCGTATCTCTTCTACATCAGCCGGCCCTATCTGCCGGTTGAGCTCGCCAAGCAGCAGCCGATGCTCTACCAGTTCCTGCTCAACAAGTGGTATTTCGACGAGCTGTACGATCTGATCTTCGTGCGGCCCGCCAAGTGGATCGGTTACACGCTCTGGAAGAAGGGTGACGGCGCCATCATCGACGGCTTCGGGCCGGATGGCGTGTCGGCGCGTGTGCTCGATGTCGCCCGTAATGCTGTGAAGATCCAGACCGGCTATCTCTACCACTACGCTTTCGCCATGCTGATCGGGGCTGCCGGCCTGATCACCTGGTTCATGTTCGGCCTGGGAGGCCAGTGATGACGACCTGGCCCATCCTTTCCGTAGTTACCTTCCTGCCGGCGCTCGGCGCGGTTCTGGTCTATCTGCTCGCGCGGGGCGGGGACGAAGCGGCGAACCGCAACGCCCGCTGGATTTCGTTCTGGACCACGCTGATCACCTTCCTGATTTCGCTGATCCTGGTGGTGCGGTTCGATCCGGCGAACGCCGACTTCCAGTTCGTCGAGAAGGCGTCGTGGCTCGCCACCGGCATCAACTATCACATGGGCGTCGACGGCATCTCGCTGCCGTTGCTGATCCTGACCACCGCAGTCATGCCGTTCTGCATCATAGCGAGCTGGAAATCGGTCACGCAGCGCGTGAGCGAATACATGATGGCGTTTCTGATCCTGGAAACGCTGATGGTCGGCACCTTCTCGGCGCTCGACCTCGTGCTGTTCTACCTGTTCTTCGAAGGCGGCCTGATCCCGATGTTCCTGATCATCGGCGTCTGGGGCGGGCCGCGCCGGGTCTATGCCTCCTTCAAGTTCTTCCTCTACACGCTGCTCGGCTCGGTGCTGATGCTGCTTGCCATCATGGCGCTGTACTGGAACGCGGGTACGACCGACATTCCGACCCTGATGCACACCGCCGTGCCGTACAACCTGCAGAAGTGGGCGTGGCTCGCGTTCTTTGCCTCCTTCGCGGTGAAGATGCCGATGTGGCCGGTGCACACCTGGCTGCCTGACGCCCACGTCGAAGCGCCGACCGCGGGCTCGGTGATCCTGGCGGCGATCCTCTTGAAGATGGGCGGCTACGGCTTCCTGCGCTTCTCGCTGCCGATGTTCCCGCTGGCGTCGCACGACTTCGCGCCGCTGGTCTTCGCGCTGTCCGTCATCGCCATCATCTACACCTCGCTGGTGGCCCTGATGCAGGAGGACATCAAGAAGCTGATCGCCTATTCGTCCGTCGCCCATATGGGCTTCGTCACCATGGGCGTTTTCGCCGGGACCATGCAGGGTGTCGCCGGCGGCGTGTTCCAGATGATCTCCCACGGCATCGTCTCCGGCGCGCTGTTCCTCTGCGTCGGCATCGTCTACGATCGCATGCATACCCGCGAGATCGCCGCCTATGGCGGCCTGGTGAACCGGATGCCGCTCTATGCGCTGGTGTTCATGGTCTTCACCATGGCCAATGTCGGCCTGCCCGGGACCAGCGGGTTCATCGGCGAATTCATGACGCTGCTCGGCACGTTCAAGGTGTCGCTGCCGACCACGGTGCTTGCCACCACCGGCGTGATCCTGTCCGCGGCCTACGCGTTGTGGCTCTATCGCAAGGTGGTGTTCGGCGCGCTGGTCAAGCCGTCCTTGATGAGCATCAAGGATCTGACGGCGCGCGAATGCCTGATCCTGTTCCCGCTGGTGGCGCTGACCATCCTGTTCGGCGTCTATCCGAAGCCGGTGCTCGACATGTCCGAAGCATCGGTCCAGCAGCTCGTCAATAATTACAACACCGCCGTGACTGCCGTGAAGGCAGCCGCGCTGCTCCAGTAAGGCCTTAACCCATGAGCTTCTCGAGTGCAGGTTATCAGTTGCAGCCGGTGCTGCCCGAGCTCGTGCTCGCGGTCGGCTCGATGGTGCTGTTGATGATCGGGGCCTATCGCGGGCAGGGGACGACGCGGCTCGTGACCACGCTTGCGACGTTGCTGCTCATCCTCACCGGCGTGCTCATACTGATGCTGCCGTCCGGCAAGCTCGTCACCTTCGGCGGCAGCTTCATCGTCGACGACTTTGCCCGCTTCCTGAAGATCCTCGCGCTGATCGGCTCGGCGGCAACGCTGATCCTGTCGACGGAATTCCTGTCCGACCCGTCGCGTCGCATCTTCGAATATTCGATCCTGGTGCTGCTCTCGACGCTCGGCATGATGGTGCTGATCTCAGCGGGCGACCTGATTGCGCTCTATCTCGGGCTCGAGCTGATGAGCCTTGCGCTCTACGTCGTCGCCGCCAGCCACCGCGACAACGCCAAGTCGACCGAAGCCGGACTCAAGTATTTTGTGCTGGGCGCGCTGTCCTCGGGCATGCTGCTCTATGGCGCCTCGCTGATCTATGGCTTCACCGGCACCGTCAACTTCGCTGGCATCGCGGCGGCTGCGACGACCGGCACACCCGGCATCGTGTTCGGGCTGGTGTTCCTGCTCGCCGGCCTCTGCTTCAAGGTCTCGGCGGTGCCGTTCCACATGTGGACGCCCGACGTATATGAGGGCGCGCCGACGCCGGTCACGGCGTTCTTCGCTTCCGCGCCGAAGGTCGCGGCGATGGCAGTGTTCACCCGTGCGACGCTGACCGCATTCCCCGGCATCGTGCCGCAGTGGCAGCAGATCCTCGTCTTCGTCTCCATCGCCTCGATGGCGCTCGGCTCATTCGCTGCGATCGGGCAGAAGAACATCAAGCGCCTGATGGCCTATTCCTCGATCGGCCACATGGGCTTTGCGCTGGTCGGGCTCGCCGCCGGCACGGTGGAAGGCGCGCAGGGCGTGCTGATGTACGTCGCGATCTATGTCGCGATGACGCTCGGCTCATTCGCAATCATCCTCGCGATGAAGCGCAACGGACAGCATGTCGAGCAGATCAGCGATTTCGCAGGCCTCTCGCGCACCAATCCGCTGCTCGCCTTCTTCTTCGCGATGCTCCTGTTCTCGCTCGCCGGCATTCCGCCACTCGCGGGCTTCTTCGCCAAGTGGTACGTCTTCGTCGCGGCGATCAAGGCCAACCTGTTCACACTCGCCGTGATCGGCGTGCTGACCAGCGTGGTGGGCGCCTACTACTATCTCGCCATCATCAAGACGATGTATTTCGACGAGCCGGTGGGCAAGCTCGATCCGGTCCGGATCGAATTGCGCGGGGTGCTGGCGGTCGCGGGTCTCTTCAACATCTTCTTCTTCGCTTATCCAGGACCGCTGGTCAGCGTTGCGACCGCCGCGGCGAAGTCACTTTTCTAGATGCCGTTTACGCTTGGTCATCGCGCCACTTCCGCCGGCTACAGGCTAGCCGCCTTTGACCAGGTCGGCTCGACGAATGCGGAGGCTCTGGTCCGCGCCCGTGAAGGCGAGCGCGGACCGATGTGGTTCGTGACGACTGAGCAGACGGCGGGGCGCGGCCGACGGCAGCGGACCTGGATCGCCCCACGCGGCAATCTCGCCAGCAGCATCCTTGAGGTCATGGACGTCGCGCCCGCGGTCGCGGCGACGCTCGGCTTTGCCGCGGGGCTGTCGCTGGAGGCTGCGCTGCAAAAGATCAGCGTCGAGGCGGCGCTGCGTCTGGGCGGGACGGATGCGCTGAAGTTCTCCCTGAAATGGCCGAACGACGTGCTGGCCGGGAACAAGAAGCTCGCCGGCATCCTGCTCGAGGCCGAGATCGTCGCGGGCGGCCGCCTTGCCGTCGTGGTCGGCATCGGCACCAATGTCGTGGGGGCGCCGGAGGGCACGCCGACGCCCGCGACCTCGCTGGCCGCTCTTGGCGTCCATGTCGGCGCCGAGGAGCTGTTTACCGCGCTTTCGGAGGCCTGGGTGGAATTCCGCGGCGTCTGGGACAACGGCCGCGGTTTTGCGGAAATCCGCAGGCTTTGGCTCGCGCGTGCCGCCCGGCTGGGGGAGAGTGTGGCGGTCCAGACGGGGAACGCTATTCTCGAAGGCACGTTCGACACCATCGATGAGACAGGTTGCATGATTATCCGGCTACCCGACGGCAAGCACGTCCCCGTAACCGCAGGCGAGGTCTATTTCGGTACGGCGGCCTCAGTAGGATCTGCCTGATGGCACGGCCGGATGAACTGACCTTTGCGCCGCTCGGCGGCGTCGGCGAGATCGGCATGAACCTGTCGATCTATGGGCTCGGCAATCGTCAGCAACGGTCCTGGCTCGCGGTCGATCTCGGCGTCTCCTTCGGTGACGAGGAGCATCTGCCCGGCATCGACCTGATCATGCCCGACATCTCGTTCCTGGAGAAGGAACGACAGAACCTGATGGGCCTGGTGCTGACGCACGCCCATGAGGACCACTTCGGCGCCATCATCGATCTCTGGCCGAAGCTGCAGTGCAAGATCTACGCGACGAAGTTCAGCGCGGCGCTGTTCGAGGCCAAATGCGCCGCCGAGCGCAACCCGCCGAAAATCCCGATCACCGTGGTGCCCTCGGGCGGGCGCGTCGATATCGGCCCGTTCAATGTCGAATTCATCCCGGTCGCGCATTCAATCCCTGAGTCGCATGCGCTCGCGATCCACACCGAGGTCGGCACCGTCCTGCACACCGGCGACTGGAAGCTCGACCCGACGCCGACCGTCGGGCCGCCGACCGATGAGAAACGCTTGCGCGAGCTTGGCGACGCCGGCGTGCTGGCGCTGGTCGGCGATTCCACCAACGCGGTACGCGACGGGCGTTCGCCCTCGGAAGCCGAGGTGTCGAAGACCATCGCCGAGCTGGTCAAGGGCGCGAAGGGCCGCGTCGCGGTGACGACCTTTGCTTCCAACGTCGCACGCATCAAGGCAGTTGCCGATGCGGCGCGGATAGCGGACCGCGAGGTCGTGGTGGTCGGCCGCGCCATGGACCGCGTGGTCCAGGTCGCGCGCGAGACCGGCTACCTCGACGGCGTGCAGAATTTCCGCGGGCCCGATCTCTACGGCCACTTCCCGGCTGACAAGGTGCTGGCGATCTGCACCGGCAGCCAGGGCGAGCCGCGCGCGGCGCTGGCGCGGATCGCCAAGGACGATCATCCGGAGATCACGCTCAACAAGGGCGATTGCGTGATCTTCTCCTCCCGTACCATTCCGGGTAACGAGAAAGCAGTTGGCTCGATCATCAACGACCTGGTCGAGCAGGGTATCGAGGTCATCACCGACCGCGACCATCTGGTCCATGTCTCCGGCCATCCGCGCCGCGACGAGGTGCGCGACCTGCTGTCCTGGGTGCGGCCGCAGGTTCTGATCCCGGTACATGGTGAAGCGCTGCATTTGCACGAGCACGCCAAGCTTGCGCGTGCTGCGGGCGTGCCAAAAGTGATCGAGTGCCGCAATGGCGACTTGGTCAAGCTCGGGCCCGGCGAGCCCGGGATCATCGCCGAGGTGCCCTCAGGGCGGCTCTACAAGGATGGCATCATTCTGGAGGACGCCAAGTCGCGCGCCGTGGTCGAGCGGCGGCGGCTGGGATTTGCCGGCTGCGCCTTCGTCGCGATCGTCATGACGGCGCAGGGGGAACTGGCCGAAGATCCGGAGGTCGACCTGGTCGGCGTGCCGGAGAAAAATAGCGTAGGCGAGGTGCTCGACGAGATCGTGTTCGATGTGGTGGTATCGACCGTGGAAGGCCTGCCGCGGGCCCGCCGGCGCGACCCGGATGCGGTCGCGGAGTCGGTCCGCCGCGCAGTGCGCGGGACCGTGAACGAGCATTGGGGCAAGAAGCCGATTTGCATCGTTCACGTGCTGACGGTCTGACGCCGGTTCGGCACGGGCGGCGACAAGAACAAGCGTATCTGCGAGGGAGAGACAACATGCTGGGCCGGCTCAACCACGTCGCGATAGCGGTCAAGGACGCCAAGAAGGCGGCCAAGATCTACGGCGCGGCATTCGGCGCCGAGATTTCGGATGCAGTGCCGTTGCCGGAGCACGGTGTCATCACCGTGTTCGTGACCTTGCCCAACACCAAGATCGAGTTCATCGAGCCGCTCGGCGATGCTTCGCCGATCGCAAAATTCGTCGAGCGCAATGCCGACGGCGGCATCCATCACGTCTGCTATGACGTGCCCGACATCGTCGCCGCGCGCGACCGGCTGATCGCCGAAGGCGCGCGCGTGCTCGGCGACGGCCAGCCCAAGATCGGCGCCCACGGCAAGCCGGTGCTGTTCTTCCATCCGAAGGATTTTTCCGGCGCGCTGGTCGAGATTGAGCAGGAGTAGCGCCTGATCGGTTCTGATTGCATCAGAACCGATCAGGCTCTAGCTTTTGTCTCGACGCGTTTTCTTGACGCGAACCGGCATCCACTTCGCTTGAAAACGCTACGGTATGGCCTACAGCATCTCAACCGCGTTCGCGATCTACTTCGTCTTATGGTGGGTCGTGCTGTTCCTGACCCTGCCGTTCGGCGTGCGCAGCCAGCACGAGGAGGGCGGGGGCGTCGAAGGCACCGATCCCGGCGCTCCGATCATGGCGCGGATGGGCCGCAAGCTGCTTTGGACCACGCTGATCTCGGCGGCCATTTTTGCTGTTGCGATGTGGGCCTACAACGCCGGCTATCTCAGTATCGAAAGATTGTCGAAGTTGATGGGAACGCCGTTCTAGCGCGCGTTGTTTTTTTGACTAGTCCACTGACTTTCGGCCTGTTCCTCATGGGAAGGATGGGCGCTTCGGTCTTGGGCCTTCCGGCACGGTCCGGTCTATTTGAGATGCTGCTGTGCGAGGCGGCGGACACAGGCGCTTGATGCGAACTGATCCGCCGGAAGAAGCGTGTTTACATTCGACAAAACTCGTGCAGACTTGCCCGGCCTGGGAAAAAAAGAGAAAATATGGCCGTGGCCGTTGGGAGGCAGCGCGGATTGTCGCATGTTTTCGCATTCTGACCATATCCGCGAAATCGAAAGCGTCAGTCTCGGCGCGGCAACCAACCGTGATGATATTGTCGTGCAGAGCTGGCTGCGCTGCATCAACCAACACCGGCTCGATCCAGCACAGGCTTGCGAAGCCTATATCGTCCCCGATACCGAGTTGCGTGAGCACCGTCAGCAGTCGGAAGTATTGATATCGATCGCGCGCTCGGGACTTGAGAACCTGTTTCGGCAGGTCGCCGGCCAGAACTATGTGTTGCTGCTCTCGGACCGCCAGGGCGTGACGGTCGAATTTCTTGGAGATCCGCTGTTCGACAATAATCTGCGCAAGGCGGGGCTCTATCTTGGCTCAGAGTGGTCGGAATCCCGGGCGGGTACCTGCGCCGTAGGCGCCTGCATCGAAAGCGGGGATGCGCTAAGCATTCATCAGACCGATCATTTCGACAATACGCACACGCCGCTGTCCTGCACTGCTGCGCCGATCTACGATGTTCGCGGTGCGCTCGCGGCGGTGCTGGACATTTCGCTCCTGAGTTCTCCCATCAAGAAGGCGAGCCAGAATCTCGCTTTGCACCTGGTCACGGCGACCGTGCGGCGTATCGAATTGGCCAACTTGATGGCGCAGGCAAGCCGGGAGTGGGTGCTGCGCTTCGCCCGATCGCCGGAATTTCTGGACGTCGATCCGGAGGCGGCCATTTCCATCGACGGATCTGGACGCATCATCGGGATGACCAATGGTGGCGCCAAGATCTTGGCACGTTCCGTGAGCCGCGACTGGCGCCAGCCCGACGATCTGATCGGGCAGCCCCTTTCGCGCTTCTTTGAAATTGATATCAACGACTTGCCGAATCTGACACGACAACGCCGCACGCAGGATCGCCTCGTCTTTGCCCGCGACGGCAACGCGCTGTTTGCCCATGCGATCGAACCGAACATCGCCGTGCGCGCCCCCGCAAACATTAGGCACGAGATTCCCGCCTCGTTGCGCGATCTCGGCCGAGGCGATCCGCAAATCGCGACACTTCAGGTCAAGGCTGCAAAACTTGCCGCAAAGCCGTTGTCGATCCTCATTCAGGGCGAAACGGGGACCGGCAAGGAATATCTCGCCCGTGCGATCCATGACAGCAGCGCCGTTAAGGGCAGGTTTGTCGCCGTCAATTGTGCGGCGATTCCCGAGCAGTTGATCGAAGGCGAACTGTTCGGCCATGTTCCGGGGGCTTTCACCGGGGCCAATGCCAAGGGCCGCAAGGGTCTGATTGAAGAGGCTGACGGCGGCACGTTGTTCCTCGACGAGATCGGCGACATGCCGCTACCGCTGCAGAGCCGGTTGTTGCGTGTGCTCGCCGAGAAGGAGCTGATGCCGATCGGTGCGACCCGTCCGAAGCCGGTCGATGTTCGCGTGATCTCCGCCTCCCACCGCATGATCGAAACGCTCGTGAGGGAAGGGTCCTTTCGCGAGGACTTGTTTTACCGGCTGAACGCCGCAACGCTGTTCTTGCCGCCGCTCAGGGAGCGATCCGACTTTGCGTGGCTGCTGGGCAAGATCGTGGAGAGGCATCGGGCGAAGGAAGATTCGCTGGTGGTGTCCCCGGCAGCGCTCGATGTGCTTGAGACATACGCCTGGCCTGGCAACATCCGTGAACTGGACAATGTCATCTCGGTTGCCGCGGCGCTCTGTCAGAACGGCGTCATCGAACCTCACGATCTGCCGGATGCTTTGCTGAGAACGACCGGCGTCGCAAAGGCGAAAGAGCCGCATTCGCAGAAGACGATGCTGGAAACGATGCTTGCGGCCTGCGGCGGAAATATTTCGGAAGCCGCGCGCAGGCTGGGTGTCGACCGGTCCACCGTTCATCGTCAAATCAAGCGATACGGTTTGAGCCAACGTACCTGACGCTGTCGCGGTGCGACTGCAACAGGTGTGGCATCTGTTGCAGGCCGTGCAACAGTAGCGGCCGCTGTTTCGCTAGAGCAGTTTCGGTTCTGATTGAATCAGAACCGAAGCTCTAGATTCTTGTTTTGACGCGTTTTCTTCACGCGAACCGGTGTCCACTTCGCTCGAAAACGCTCCAGAAAACGAAGGATTTCTTCGGGTTTTGCCGTTGGCACGGCGATTGCTCCTTTCATTTGCAAGCATTCGTAAGGGTGCAACAGCAAATGGGAGGATTTTCATGCCATTCGATCTCGAGGGGCGCGCGATTGTCGTGACCGGATCCGGCCGCGGCATCGGCGAAACCATCGCACGCGGTCTTGCGGCGGATGGGGCGCTGCTGACGATCGCGGACATTGACGAAGGCAATGCTTCGACAGTCGCGGAAGGAATTCGCGCCGCAGGCGGCAAGGCGATTGCCGTCCGCGTCGATGTCACCAGCCGCGACAGCGTCAAGGCCATGATCGCCGCGACGGAGAAGGCGCACGGCAAGCTGGATGTGATCTTCAACAATGCGGGCATAGCGCAGACGAAGCTGTTCCTGTCCATCACCGAGCAGGATTGGCGCAGGGTTATGGATACCAACGGTCTCGGTGTTCTCATCCTGGCGTCATCCGCATCCAGCTACATGACCGGCCAGAGTCTCGTCGTCGACGGAGGCATGGTTCTTATCTGAGGTCGCGCCGAGCTGACGCGTTCGGGCGTCGCCGCGACAAACAAGGACCGTGTTGAAGTCTTCACCTACGCATCGGAAGCCGATGCAGCAAACCATAAACGCAAAACAGTTAGAGGAAAGAATGAAAGCCTTGCGATTTCATGCAGCCAAAGATCTGCGTCTTGATACGATTCCAATACCGGCGGAAACGCCAGCCGCGGGGCAGGTCCTGATCCGGAACCGCTTCGTCGGCATCTGCGGCACCGACCTGCATGAGTATGCGTACGGGCCGATCTTCATCCCCGTCGAACCGCATCCGTTTACAGGTGTCAGCGGGCCGCAGGTTCTCGGTCACGAATTCGGCGGCGTGGTCGAAGCGGTCGGGAAGGGGGTTACATCGGTGAAGCCGGGCGACCGCGTATCGGTTCAGCCGTTGATCATGCCACGCGCCGGCGACTATTTCGCCGACCGCGGTCTCTTCCATCTCAGCCCGCAACTTGCATTGGCGGGGTTGAGTTGGGTGTCTGGCGGAATGGCGGAATATGCCCTGCTCAACGAATACAATGTTGAGAAGATTCCAGACGAGATGACTGATGAGGAAGCCGCGCTTGTCGAGCCGACAGCGGTGGCCGTCTACGCCTGCGACCGCGGTGGCGTGACGGCAGGCAACAGCGTGCTGGTCACCGGCGCAGGCCCAATCGGGATACTGACGCTGCTGGCTGCGCGGGCGGCGGGTGCTGCTCAGCTTTTCGTTTCAGACATCAACGACGCGCGATTGAAATTCGCCAAGTCCATCTTGCCTGACGTCGTCACCATCAATCCGAAGCGCGACAATCCCGGCGATGTGGTCCGCTCGCTGAGCGAAGGGAATGTCGGCTGCGACGTCGCGATCGAATGCGTCGGCAACGAGCAGGCTCTCAAGGCCTGCACGGACGCGGTGCGGAAGCAGGGGGTGGTGGTGCAGACCGGTCTTCATCCCCACGAAAATCCGCTCGACTGGTTCCAGGTCACGTTCAAGGACATCGATATACGCGGCTCGTGGGCCTATCCCACGCATTACTGGCCGCGTGTCATCAGGCTGATCAGCACCGGTCTGCTGCCGGCGAAGAAGGTGGTGACCAAGAAGATCACGCTGGATCAGGCGGTCGGAGGAGGCTTCGACGTGCTGCTCGATCCCGCCGGTCAGCATCTGAAAATCCTGATCGATCTGACGAAATAGCTTCTGCGAAAGGCGCGGGCGCTCGCCATGCATGGCAAGCGCCCGCGTTGACTGATGTTACCAAAAATACAAGAGAGAGGAGACGACTATGCTGGACAATAGCCCTCACACCAAGGTGGAGGCTGCCCTCGGTAAGCTGGACGACGCGCTCGCCGGCGGCGAGATCGATGTTGCGGTGAATCTGTTTCAGGCCGATTGCTACTGGCGCGATCTCGTGGCCTTCACCTGGAACCTGCGCACCATGGAAGGTCAGGGCCAGGTTCGCGAGATGTTGACGGCGCAGCTCGCCGGCATCAAACCCCGCCATTTTCGTCAGGACGCAAGCAATCCCGCGAGCGAAGTCGACGGCGTCGCGGACGGCTGGTTTGAGTTCGAAACCGAAGTGGCGCGCGGCTACGGCCATATCCGGCTGAAGAACGGGCTGATATGGACGCTGCTCACGACCATGACTGAGCTGAAAGGCCACGAGGAGCCGAAAGGGTCGATGCGGCCCATGGGGGCCGAGCACGGCAGCGATCCTGCTCGCAAGACCTGGAAGGAAAAGCGCGAACAGGAGATCGCCGAGCTCGGCGTCAAGACGCAACCCTACGTCGTTATTGTCGGCGGCGGTCAGGGCGGCATCGCCCTTGGCGCACGATTGCGGCAGCTCGGCGTGCCGACCATTATCGTCGAGAAGAACGAGCGGCCGGGCGATAGCTGGCGCAAGCGCTACAAGTCGCTCTGCCTGCACGATCCGGTCTGGTACGACCACTTGCCCTACATCCCGTTCCCGGAGAACTGGCCGGTGTTCGCGCCCAAGGACAAGATCGGCGATTGGCTGGAAATGTACACGAAGGTCATGGAGCTGAACTACTGGAGTTCCACGACGTGCAAATCCGCCAAGTACGACGAGAAGGCAAAGGAGTGGACGGTCGTCGTCGAGCGTGGCGGCAAGGAGATCGTGCTGAAACCGAAACAGCTCGTGCTGGCGACCGGGATGTCGGGCAAGGCAAACATCCCGAAGTTCAGGGGACAGGACGTTTTCAAGGGCGAGCAGCAGCATTCGTCGCAACATCCCGGACCGGACGCCTACAAGGGAAAGAAGGTGGTTGTCGTCGGGTCCAACAACTCCGCGCACGATATCTGCGCGGCGCTCTGGGAAGCCGGGGCCGATGTCACGATGTTGCAGCGCTCGTCGACCCACATCGTGAAATCGGACTCGCTGATGGAAATCGGCCTTGGCGATCTCTACTCCGAGCGCGCCGTCGCCTCGGGCATGACGACCCGCAAGGCGGATCTGATTTTCGCCTCGCTTCCCTATCGCATCATGCATGAATTCCAGATCCCGATCTACAACGCCATCCGGAAGAAGGATGCGGAGTTCTACAAGCGGCTGGAAAAGGCCGGCTTCATGCTGGATTTCGGCGACGACGAGTCCGGCCTGTTCATGAAATATCTGCGGCGCGGCTCCGGATATTACATCGACGTCGGCGCCTGCGATCTTGTTGCCGATGGGAGGATCAAGCTGGTGAGCGGCGTGAATGTTCGCGAGCTCAAGGAGCATTCCATCCTGTTGGATGATGGCCGTGAGCTGGATGCGGATCTGATCGTTTACGCCACCGGCTACGGCTCGATGAATGGTTGGGCTGCGGACCTGATCTCCAAGGACGTGGCCGACAAGGTCGGCAAATGCTGGGGACTTGGCTCCGACACGACCAAGGACCCTGGTCCGTGGGAAGGCGAACAGCGCAACATGTGGAAACCGACGCAACAGGAAGGTCTGTGGTTCCACGGCGGCAATCTGCACCAGTCGCGCCACTACTCCCAATATCTTTCGTTGCAGCTAAAGGCCCGAAAGGAGGGACTTGCGACGTCGGTTTACGGCCTGCAGGACGTCCATCATCTTTCCTGAGGTTCATTTGCGCGGGTGGCGTGCGGCGATTTCTGTCGCCGCACGCGAAGCGAGCCCGGGTTTCTTCCTCCCTCTCTCCGTTCTTACAGGGAGAGGGGGCGCCCGAGCGCTAGACTAGTTCGTCTCGCTCGCGGAGCGGCGTCCGGATATGACGTCGCCGAAGCGCTCCCAGCTTTCGCCCTTGAAGCGAATGAGCTGCAGGTCCTGGATCGGGCCGAAATCGTTGGCGCTCGTGTTCATCTTGATGCCCGGCAGCAGCCCGTCAAGCTCGACGTCCTTCAGCGAAGCGGCCTGCTTCATGACGTTCTCGCGCGTCAGGTTGTCGCCGCAGGCTTTCAGGACATGGACCAGCGATTGGGCGGCTGAATATCCCGTCAGCACCAGCACGTCGGCCCGATTTCCCCTCGGATAATACTTCACCAGAAACTGGTCGAAACGGCGGATGCCGGGATCGTCCTTCCACTGGGCGTCGGTCGCATCCTTCAGATAGGTGGCGGATACGATGCCCTGGCCGTTCTCCAGGCCGGCCGGTTTCATCACGCTCGCGACCGAAATCGAGACGCTGGTCATGACGTGCATGGGCTTCCAGCCGATTTCCGCGATCTTCTTGATGGCTTGCGCTGCAAACTTGGGAGTCGCGAAGTTGACGATGACGTCGACATTGGCTGACTTCATCTTCACGATGTGCGAGTCGATCGTCGGCTCCGAGGTCTCATAGCTCTCCTCGGCGACAATCATCGAGCGAGCCTTGTCGCCCAGCCCGTCCCTGAAGCCTTTCATGAAGTCGACGCCGGAATCGTCATTCTGGAAGAATACGCCGATCCTGGCGTCGGGCTCCTCCTTGAGAACGTATTTCGCGAAGATGCGGGCTTCGCTCTGGTAGTTCGGCTGCCAGCCCGTGGTCCAGGGGAAGTGCTTCGGGTCGTTCCACTTGGTGGCGCCGCTGGAGACGAAGAGATGCGGCACTTTTTTCGTGTTCATGTATTTGTGGATGGCGCTGTTGGTCGGCGTTCCCAATGCATGGAAAATCAGGAGCACTTCATCGCTTTCGACCAGCTTGCGGGCCTGCTCGACCGTCTTCGGCGGTGAGTAGGCGTCGTCATATGAGATGAAGTTGATCTTGCGGCCGTTGATGCCGCCCTGTTCGTTGATCATCCTGAAGTAGGCCGCTTCGGTCTCGCCGATGACGCCATAGGCGGACAGCGGCCCGCTATAGGGCATGATGTTGCCAATCTTGATCTCGGTATCGGTGGCGCCGACGTCATATTTCTTCTGCGCCGAGGCCGTGCTGGTTGCGGCAAGCACAGCGACGGCCGCGAAAAACACCCGCCGGACGGTATGGCTCAATGACATTCCAACTCTCCCTAGCTTGCGCGGGCCGCTTTCTTCGCGCGGCCTCATTGGATCGGTCCGGCCGGACCGTCATGCTGGAGGGTTGACCGGTCCGAACTTGACGCGATATCCTGCCATCAATGTACATTGAATGCAATGTACATCATAAGAGGGTAGGGAAGAACAAGGGGAGAAGGAAATGCCGAAGGTGTTGTCGCCTGCGCAAATCGAAGGCTTTTGGAAAGATGGATATGTCGCTCCCATCCGCGCGATATCGACCGAGCAAGCGGCTTCGATCCGCGCGAAGCTTGAGGCGTTCGAGCGAACCATCGGCGGTCCGCTCAGCGGGTCGCTGCGCGGACGGAGCCATCTATTGTTCACCTGGCTGAACGACTTGATCCGCGAAGAGCGGATCGTCGATGCGATCGAGGATCTCTACGGCGAGAATATCCTGTGTTGGGCGAGCAGTTTCTTCATCAAGGAAGCGGAGGACCCGTCATTCGTGTCATGGCACCAGGACTCCACCTATTGGGGCCTGTCGAGCCCGGATGTCGTCACCGCGTGGGTTGCGCTGTCGGAGAGCAACAAAGCGAACGGCGCCCTGGAAGTCGTGCCCGGCACGCATCTGCAGGATCAGATCCCGCATCGCGATACGTTCTCCAAAAACAACATGCTGACGCGCGGACAGGAGGTTGCGGTAGAGGTCGATCCGAAAATGGCGGTCATGCTCGAACTCGAGCCGGGCGAAATGTCGTTGCACCATGTGCGCCTGATCCACGGCTCGGCGCCCAATCCGTCGAAGCGTCGCCGCATCGGCTTTGCGATCCGCTACATGCCGACGTCGGTGCGGCAGCTCGAAGGGGAAGACAGCGCCTCGCTGGTGCGTGGCGTCGATACTTACCGGACCTTCGAGCACGAACCGATTCCAAGCCGCGACATGGACCCGGTGGCGGTCGAGTTTCATCGCAAGCAGCACGAACGTTCAGTGAAGATCCTCTATAAGGGCGTGAAGGTCCCGGCATAGAGGCACTGAAAGACCCCATGCACCCACCCGTGCAGCCCGGCTGGATCGATGCACCGCACAGACGGCTAAGCCTGCCGCGCCTTGTATTGGAGAGCGGTGAAGCGATCGAGGACTTCGAGCTGTCCTATGCCGTCCATGGCGACATCGATGATCGTTCGCTTCCGGTCATCGTCGCCCTCTGCGCCATCGGAAGCAGCCACCACCGGCTTGATTTCCTGATCGGGGAGGGCCGGGCGCTCGATCCCGGCCGGGCCAGGATCTTCGCGATCGATGCAATCGGCAACGGCCTGAGCAGCTCACCGTCACTGTCGCGCAGGCAGCCGCGGCTGAACTTCCCCCGCTTCACCATCCGCGACATGGTGAACAGCCAGAAGCTGCTGATGCAGCATCTCGGCATCGAAACCGTCGATCTCGTGATCGGCGCCTCGATGGGCGGGATGCAGGCGCTGCAATGGGCGGTTTCCTATCCCGATATTGTGCGGCAGGTCGTGGCCATGACGCCGATGGCGAAGACGACCGCCTGGTCGGGCGCCGTCAACCATGCCGCGCGGCTTGCCCTGCAAAGCCATGCGGCGGACCCGAATACATGTCCGGACCAGCTTCCGAACCGCTGGGAAAGCTGGAGCGCGGTCATGCAGCTTCTCGGCGCGCGGACGCCGCAGCATATTGACAGGCAGTTCAGCGGTCCTGATGAGATCAGGCGCTGGTTGTTAGATCGTACGCGGCTCTGGCTGGAGCAGGGTTTCGATCCGCTCGATTGGATCTATCAGTCGTTCGCGTATGACGGCCATGATGTCGGTGATACGCCAGGCTTTCGGGGAGATACGATCGCCGCGCTGCGATCGATCCGGGCGCGGACGCTGATCGCGATCCCGCCGCTGGACCTCTACAATCCGACGGAAGCCGGCCGCTGGGCGGCGCAGCACATCGCCGATTGCGAATTGGTGGAGGTGATGTCGGATTCCGGCCACCAGGTTGCCAGTGCAACCGATCCAGCCGCCGCCTCCGAGCTGAACCGGCGGATAGCTGCCTTCCTGCGATGAAGGTATATCTTCGCGAAGCGCTGTTCGCCGGTTAAGTTCCGGCGAAGTCTGCAACCAGACGTTGGGAACATGAAAGCGTCACCGCAAGCCGCCGCTACTGCCGAAGCATTCGAGAAGACGTCGATGCAACGGGATGCATTTCTGTTGCTCAAGGACATGATCGAGCAGGGGCGGATTCGGCCCGGTGAGAAATTGCTGGAAGTGCAGGTCGCCAAAGCATTCGGCATCAGCCGTTCACCCGCCAGACATGCGTTGCGGGCGCTGTGCGAGGCGAAGATCGTCCATCCATTGGAGGGGCGGGGTTACCAGGTCGCCGGCCGTCCGAAGGCTGAGCATGTCGGGCAGATCGCCTCGCTTGGCGAATCGCGGATCGCTCCGTTGCCGCAATGGGAACGGGTTTACAAGAAGGTCGAGCAGGAACTCTGGATTCGCGTGCTGTTCGGATCGCTCAGGATTACCGAAGCGGCGTTAGCTGACTTCTTCAATGTCAGCCGCACCGTCGCCCGCGATGTCCTTGCCCGCATGCACAGCGTGGGGATGGTCGGAAAGGACGGGCTCGGCCATTGGATTGCGCCGCATGTGTCGTCGGACAAGATCCGCGAACTGTTCGAGATGCGTGCGATCCTCGAGCCGGAGGCGCTGATGCGCGCCGCGCCGCTGGCGCCAGCTGCGGAACTCGGACGCATGCATGCGGACCTGCGGCGTGCGATATCAAACGGTCCGGTCGAAATCGGACCAGTCGGGCAACTCGAAACTGACCTCCACATCAATCTGCTGGACCATTGTCCCAACCGCGAGATCGTCAAGGCGCTGCAGAGAACGCATATCCTGTTTGTGCCGAGCCTTTATCTGCTCGACTCCAGCCTGAGCGTTCCGCAGGGGACCATGCACGATGCCCTGGAGGAGCATCTCGCGATCGTCGAGCAGCTCCGTCGCGACAATGTCAGCAAGGCCGCCAGATTGTTGCGCGAGCATCTGGGCTCCGCAGCAACACGCTGGCTCGAGCGTTTCGAGATTTTTTTGAAGGCGGACCGGTCGCCGCTGCCGCCTTATCTGTCTCCGTTCAAGGATACGGGTTCGAGCTGATCCGCACACTATTCCGCCGTCCGTGCTCGCAGCCGCTGCGCGTAGACATTGATGACGAGCGCGGCGAGCAGGATCAGGCCGCGGATCAGGATTTTCAGGAAGCTGTCGATATTGACGTGGTCGAGGCCGTTGTTGAGCACGCCAAGCACGAACAGGCCGACAATGGTGTTGCCGATGCCGCCGCGGCCGCCGAACAGGCTGGTGCCGCCGACCACCACAGCGGCGATCGAATCGAGCAGATAGGTGTCGAATTCGTTCTGCTGCGCGCTGCCGAAATGCGCGACGCCGAGCATGCCGGCGATGCCGGAGCAGACTGCTGAGATCACCATCACGCTGCCCAGGATCAGCTTGACGTTGAGCCCGGAATATTCCGCCGCTTCGCGATTGCCGCCGACCATGTAGACGTAGCGGCCGAAGCGGGTGTAGGTGAGCACCAGGTGGCCGGCGAGCAGCATCACCGCCGCGACGATCACGATCCATGGAATGCCGCCGATGGATCCGGATCCGAGCGTCGCGACCAGGTCGGGCACCTTGTAGGCGATCTGGCCGCGCACCAGCAGCGCCGAGATGCCGGCCGCGATCTGCATCATCGCCAGCGTCATGATGAAGGAGGGGATGCCGATCACGGTCAGCCCCAGGGCATTGACGAGGCCGAGCAGTGCGCAGAGCGCCAATGACAGCATGATCGCCGCCCAGCCCGGCAACGGTACATTGGCGATGTTCACATAGGATTCCTGCAGCGTGAAATAGGCAACGGCAATGCCGGTGACGTTGGCGATGGCGGCGATCGAGAGATCGATCTCGGCGCACAGGATCACGAAGGTCAGGCCGACGGCGATGATGCCGGTGACGGAGACTTGCATCAGGATGTTGCCGAGATTGTCGAGGGTCGCGAAGGAGGGGCTCGCGATTGCGAAGAACCCGCTCAGGCAGATCAGTGTCAGGAACGGCGCGATGTTGCGCATCTGCGAGCGCAGGATCGCAGCCGCGCTGCGCTGTCCGCCGCGATGCACCGTTGCAGTCACCCCTTCGCTGCTTGCCATGCTGTTCTCCGTCAGGCCGCCTCGAGCAGGCGGTCCTTGCTGACCACCTCACCCGCAAATTCGCGCACCACCGCGCCGCGTTTCATGACGATGATGCGATCGGCAAGCGACAACACCGTCTCCGGTTCGGTCGAGAGCACGATGACGGCGAGCCCTTTGGCGCTGAGCTCGCGGACGATGTTGATGACATCGTTCTTGGCGCCGACATCCATGCCGCGGGTCGGCTCACACAGCACCAGCACCCGCGGCGGATAGCTCAGCCACTTTGCCAGCGCCACCTTCTGCTGATTGCCGCCCGAGAGCATCCCGAGGTCGAGCTCAACCGCCGCCGGGCGGATCTGCAATTGCTCGACCTGCCGGGCGGCAATCGAGCGCTCGCGCGACGGCTTGAGCAGAAGTGCAGATATACGGTCGAGCACGCTGATCGAGATGTTCTTGTACACCGGCTCCTGGTGAAACAGCATCGCGCGTCGGCTCTCGGGGACAAAGGCGATTCCGGCGCGCCGGGCCGCGGCCGTGCTGCGGAAGGCTGTGCGGTTGTCGTCGATGACCACCGTGCCGCTGTCGGGCTTGATCTTGCCAAACAGGACGCGCGCCAATTCCAACTGGCCGCATCCCATGAAGCCGTAGATGCCGAGCACTTCGCCGGCGCGCACGTCGAACGAGACGTCCTGGACGCTGCGGGCGAGCGACAGTGCGTCGGCTTTCAAGACCACTGGACGGTCACCGCGCGGCGGCAGCGTGATGTCATGCGCATAGGTCTCTTCCAGCGCCTCGCGGCCCTTGCCGATCATCGCTTCGATCAGTGCGGCCTTGCTGGTCGCGGCGGCTTCGGTTTCGTGGACCTTCCGCCCATTGCGGAACACCGTCACGGTGTCGGAAATGCGCAGGATGTCCTCGATGAAATGGGAGATGAAGACGATGCCGGTGCCCTCGTCGCGCAGCCGTCGCAAAGTCGCGAACAACCGCTCGACCTCGGGCGGGGAGAGCGCCGAGGTTGGCTCGTCCAGGATGACGATGCGGGCGCCGGAGAACAGCACGCGCGCGATCTCGATCAGTTGCTGCAGGCCGATCGGCAGATCGCCCAGCCGCGTCATCGGATCGACGTCGATGCCGAAGCGCGCAAGCTGCTCGCCCGCCTCGCGCGCCATCCTCCGCCACTGAACGATACCGAAACGGTTGGTCGGCTGCGCCCCGAGAAAGACGTTCTCGGCAACGGAAAGATCGGGCGCGACGCTGAGTTCCTGATGCACCATGGCGACACCGGCCGCATGGGCATCGCTCGCCCTGCGGAAACGGGTCTGGCGTCCGTCGAGTACGAAGCGGCCGGAGAATTCCGGATGCACGCCGGCGATGATTTTCATCAGCGTGCTCTTTCCCGCGCCGTTTTCGCCGACGAGACCGTGGATCTCGCCGGCGTAAAGCGCGAAGTCGACCCCACGAAGCGCTTCGACACCGCCGAAAGCCTTCGTGATCTCCTTCAATTCGAGGATCGGTGAGCGTCCCTGTGGCATGCGGGCGGCTCAGATCAGAAAATGATCCTCCATCCATTGCATGCCAGCGGCGTTGGCTTTGGTTACCACCGGGCCGTCGGTCACCACGCTCTTTGGAATGCCCTGTCCGCTCTTCTCGCCCGCGGTCACCGCGGCGACGCCCGCGATGATGGCGCCGCCGTGGATGCGGCAGGATGGATTACGGACGGTCGCGAACATGCGGCCTTCGCTCACCGCCTGGATCGCCGGCGGCATGGCGTCGACCCCGCCGATCAGGATGTTGGTGCGGTTGCGCGCCTTCATGATGTTGTAGGCGGCGAGCGCCATGTCGTCATTGTGGAAGAAGGCGGCGTCGATCTGCGGGTATTTGGTGAGATAGGTCTCCCACAGACGCGCGGTCTTGGAGACATCCCAATCGGCCGGCTGGGTGTCGAGCACCTCGATGTTCGGATACTGCTTCACGACCGCGTTGAAGCCCTTGGCGCGGCCCTGCGCGCCGGTATGGCCGAGTGCGCCTTGCGTCATGATGATCTTGCCCTTGCCGCCGATGGCGTTGACGAGCGCCTGCGTCACCGAGGACCCCATGAATTCATTGTCCGGGGCGAGGAAGGAATGGACGTTGATCTGATCGAGCGGAGCGATCAGCGTATCCATGTCGATGACGGGAATGCCGGCGTCAATCATCTTCTGCACCGGCTGGGTCAGCGTGCCGATGCCGAACGCCTGGATGGCGACGAAGTCCCATTTTTGCGACGCCATATTGTCGATCGCGGCGCGCTGCTTGACCGCATCGAGCTGGCCGTCGAACCATGTGACCTCGACGTTGAAGAGCTTGCCCCAATATTCGGCCGCCTGTTTGCCTTGCGCGCACCAGGTGGCCTGCAGGCCGGCGTTGGAGAATGCAGCCTTCAGCGGTTTCTCGGAACGTCCCACTTCCGCCGCGAGCGCGGGGCTCACGCCAATCCCGCCGAGCAGCGCGGCTGCTGCGCCGCCGGCTGCCGCCGTCTGAAGAAGATCGCGCCTAGTCCTTGAAGATGTGTCCTTCCCTGGCATCGCACGCTCCCTGATGTCTGTTCTTGGCGCCGTCGGCGTCTGTTGCGCGCGCCGCGGATCAGGGAAAGTCTGTCACAATCGGAGCGTTCATGCCAACGGTTCCGATTCCGCGGCTGCTAAAGCGGGACGACGCTTCTTCGAATCGTCGTCCCGCTTTAGCTCTTTGTTTGAGCATGATCTGTTCGGAAAACCGGTACCCACTTTTCCGGATCATGCTTTAGCGACATCCGGCATCACGATCGTTTCGATGTCGCGCAGCAGTTTTTGCCACGCAGCATCGATCTCGGCTGTCCACTCCACACCAAGAATTTCCTGGAGCGTGCCCGCGATCACGGCGAAGAACGCGACGAATAAATCTCGGGGCGTGCCGTAAGCATCGTGCGAGGCGACCTCGCATTCGATCATCCGGAAGTTGCCGCGCCGCTCGCCGGCGAAATCGAGAATCGCTTCGATCGTCAGCGCCAGCATCGAGCCTTTGACGAACTCACTGCCTTCGGTGCGAAACATTGCGACGGTTTCGGGGTGCGCTTCGAACAAGCGACGATAGATCAGCGGTGTCAGATCATCGCAGCGCGCCGCCGCAAGTTCGAAGCTGCGCTCGATCGGATTTGCCGATGACATGATCAGCGATCGCGATGGCCCAAAGAAAAAAGAGCAGGGCTCCTAGCCCTGCTCGAGGAATTGTGTCGACCCTATTTCCCCAAAAATTCGGATTTGATCTTGATTGATGGGGTGACGCTGCTTCTGCGCGCCGGGCTCCTCCCGAGACTTGGACCACCAGACCGTCCGCCCTGTGGCTGGCCTGAGCCTGAATTGGTAGACCATCTTTTTTGTTTTGTCATCAATTTCAGCAACGATTGTTCAAAATTCGAGCAATTTGCGAAATGATTGGGATTTCGCCACTATCGGTTGTAAATCCGCGTTTAAGACCCGTCACGGGGTACGAAAGTAGGGGGTAAGAGGGTGCCGATCCGGACCCGATTATTCCTTGTGCCGGGACAAAAAGGCGGCGTTTCGGCTCTCGACTCCGGCCCGGCGCAGTGATTACTTCCGCCATCGGATGGGTTTTGCGATGCGCCGGCGGCTGAAGAATTTTCTGCCCGTTTTCCTGATTGCGCTGATGGTGCAAATCTTTGCGCCGATCGCGGCCTGTTGGGCGGCCGGAATCGCCGCCTCCGACCCGCTGGCCGCCGCCATCATCTGCCATGACAACAGCGCCGGTTCCGGCGAAACCGACCCTGGCGGGCCGCACGTCCGCGACGGCTGCTGCTCGATCTGTAATGTGCTGCAGACCGGCACTCCGGTCGATCCACCCGAGATGACCGCCGGCGTTGTCGAGCGGTCGCCCGAACAGGTGGCATGGCTCGATTTCGTCTCCCGTCTGGCGGATGTCCGGGCACGCTCCCACGCGCAGGCGCGCGCCCCACCATCGATTTCCTGACTGCCGTTCGCTGCCGGTTAGGCCTTCGCTGCGCCGGTTGACGTCGTCCATCGAGCCGGCCGCAGAGCCGGTGTCAGGAATTTCTCAATGTTACGCCTCGCTTACCTGAGCGGTGCCGGCACAATGGTGCTCGGTGCCATGCTCGCCACCGATCCATCACCGGCTACGGCGCAAACCGCCTTGCCGCCGGTCAACGTGGAGGCTCCCCGAGAAGCCCGCGCCAAGCCGGCGAAACCGAAGCCGGCGGGACGCACGCTCGCCGCCCGGCCGCGGGTGACGCCGCCAAGGACCACCGCCATCCCGACCGTCGTGGTGCAGCGCGACGTCACGCCCACGGTTCTGCGCGACGGGCTGAACCAGGCTCCCAGTGGCCAAACTCAAACCACCGTCGACCGCAGTCAGTTCGACAATCGGCCGGCGTTTTCGGTCGGAGACGTGCTGCGAGAGAGCCCCGGCATCTCGATCAAGCAGGGCAACGGGCCGCGCGACGTCGGCATTTCGATCCGCGGATCGAATGCCCGCAACGGCTTCGGGATTCGCAACCTCGTCATCTTCGAGGACGGCTTTCCGGTCACCCAGCCGGACGGACTATCGCGCAGCGACCTGATCGATCCGCATGCCTACAGCGCGATCGACGTGATCCGTGGACCGTCCTCGGCGCTCTACGGCAACTACGCAACCGGCGGCGCGCTGAATTTCCGGACGCGGCCGGGCGGTACGATCGACGGTGTCGAATACGGCGTCGACGGCGGCAGCTTCGGCTACCTGAACAACTATCTGGCTGCGGGCAAGAAGGTCGGCAATTTCGAGGGCTCGCTGTTTGCGAGCGATGCGCGCGGCGACGGTTACATCACCAATAGCTGGTTCAACACCCAGACGGTGAATTTCCTCGGCACGCTGCAGGCCACGCCCGATGACCGCTTCACCGTCAAGTTCATCAACAACGACTTGAGCGCGCGGCTGCCGATCCGGCTGTCGCTGAATCAATATGACCAAAACCCGTTCCAGCGCGGCTGCGTCACCGGAGCTACGGCCGCGCTTGGCTGCGCAACGGTGCCGCTGTTCAACAATGGCTTCAACGCAGCGGCGGGAATCGACAGGGAGACTGCGCTGCAGGCAGGCCTCGGTCGCAACGATCGCCGCACCATCGTCGGCGGCCGCTGGGAGCACGATTTCGACAACCAGACCACCTGGCGCAACCAGTTCGTGTTCGACGACCGCAACATCAACCAGCCCACCGGGGCGACCAGCGCGATCGGCGACTTCCCGTCCTACAATTATATGAGCGACGTCACGCGGCGCGGCGAGATCCTTGGCATGGAATCGACCACCTATTTCGGGGGTTGGTACAACACGCTCGTCGCCTCCAGCGACACGCGCAATGTCGCGCCGGGCGGCAATGCCACGCTCGGCGCGCTATCCAGCAATCTCTACAGCGATACATCCAACTACGGCGTTCGCGCGCGACAGGAACTCAAGCTCAACCCGCAGCTCACCGCGATTGCGGGCATTGGCTGGGAAACGACCAACCTCAAGGGAAGGAACACGGCGTACACTTATACGGGGCCGATACCGATCACGACGACGATGGTGACGACCGCCGATCGGCAATTCCAGAACACCGCGCCGGAGCTTGGGCTACTCTATAGGCTGAACAGCGAGTGGCAATTCCGCGGCAGGGTGGCGACCGGCTACGGGACGCCGCAGGTCAGCAATCTCTTCGTGCTGCCGAACGGCCAGAACGGCAACAATACAGGGCTGCAGGCCCAGAAAAATCTCGGCTATGATCTGGGCTTCGACTGGACGCCGAACAGCGCGCTCAGGCTGAGCGCCACCGGTTTCTACGAGTTCTTCAAGGACGAACTGGTGACGCAGGCAACGCCAGTCGGAGCACCCAATGCGAGCTATACGTTCAATGCACCGCGATCCGAGCATCGCGGCGTGGAGCTTGCCGTCGACTGGCGTTTCTATTCGGGCTGGCGGCTGACGGCAGCCTACACCTATCTCGATGAGATCTACACGGAGTACATCGAGAACATCACCAATGGTGCGGTGTTCGGCTTCAACCGCGCGGGCAACAAGATCCCCGGCATCTCGCCGAACGAGTTGACCGCACGGCTTTCCTACGACCAGTTGTCTGGGCCGCTGCGAGGGCTCGGCGCGTTCGTGGAAGTGCAGTGGAAGGACTCCTTCTACATGGACAACGCCAACCTCCTGAAGGCGCCCGGCTATGAGCTGGTCAACCTCAATGTCCACTATGGCACCGACCTGGTCTCGGACTACTTCAAGGCGGTCAACTTCTACCTCGAGGTGCGGAACGTCTTTGACCGCACATACGTGGCTTCCGCCAACAACATTGGTGACACGGTAACGGCGGCGGCCATTCAAAACCCCGCGAGCGTGCTGGCCAACACCACCGGCTCGATCTATGCCGGAGCGCCAAGAACGTTTGTGGCCGGCATGAAACTGGCGTTCAAATGAGGTGCGTTGTCATGAGGGACCTCAGAGCTATCCTTGGCGCTGCCGCCATGGCGGCCGTCTTCACGCTTTGGCACGGCGGTGCATTCGCGCAGATGAACCATCAGCACGCATCGGAAGCCGCGTGCGAGGAGACGGTCCTGCGCTGTGCAAGCAAGGTCACGCCCGCGTTCGGTGCCGACGGCACGCTTTGGCTGGTGTGGATGGCCGGCGGCCAGATCTCCGTTGCAAGTTCGAAGGACGACGGAAAGACCTTCTCCTCGCCGGTACAGGTCACGCGCGAGAGCTTAAATCTGGATTGGGGGCCGGACGCCCGTCCGAAGATCGCCATCGATGGCAAGGGACGGATTGTGCTGGCGTTCTCGATCTTCAGGGACAAGGCCTTCAACGGTCAGGTGCTCGCGACACAATCGAGCGATGGCGGCAAGAGCTTTGCTCCGTTGCGCCCGATCACCGCTGATAACGAGAGCCAGCGCTTCGAGGCCATTGCCTTGGAGCCTGACGGCACCGTGTTCGCGGCCTGGCTCGACAAGCGCAACCGCGTGCCGGCGCGGCAGAACGGCAAGCCCTACGATGGCGCGGGCCTGTTCTTCGCGACATCGAAGGACCGCGGTTCGACTTACTCCGAGGCGCAGCTCGTCGCCGACAACACCTGCGAATGTTGTCGCCTCGGCCTGGCCCTGGATGGTAGCGGCCGCCCGGTCATCGTATTCAGGAACATCTTTGAAGGCGGTGTCCGCGATCATGCCGTCGTCACCTTCTCAGGTTCGGCCCCGCCGGGCGAGGTTCACCGCGTCAGCCGGGATGACTGGCAGATCGCGGCTTGTCCGCACCACGGACCGAGCCTGTCAATCTCGCCGAATGGAACCTATCATGTCGCCTGGTACACGAACGGCAAGGCGCGCAAGGGGCTGTTCTATGCGCGCTCGACCGACGGCGGAAAAACCTTCTCGAATCCGCTGCCGATCGGCGAGCCCAGCCGAAGCCCGTCGCGGCCGCAGGTCATCGCCGGACCGGAAGGGCTTGTGATGGTCTGGAAGGAGTTCGACGGCGAGAAGACCGAGGTGAAGCTGATGAAATCACAGGATGATGGAGCGACCTGGTCGACATCCGGGGTGATCGCCAGCACGACCGACAATTCCGACCATCCGCTGCTCGTCTCGGACAGCCGGAGAGTCTATCTCTCCTGGATGACGAAGGCCGATGGATATCGTTTCCAACCAATCGAGAGACAGCCATGAAACGCGAACTGCTTGCCGCAGCATTTCTGTTGGGGACGCTTTCCGCCGCAGCAACCGCGGATGACGCCGAGCTCAAGTCATTCGAACGCGGAAGCTGGCAGCAAATTCTGCGTTCACACGCCGGTCGTCCGACCCTGGTTCATTTCTGGGGCGTGACCTGTGGTCCGTGCAAGGTCGAGTTGCCCCAGCTCGGCAAGTTCATGAAGGACCATCCTGGAATCGATGTGGTCACGATCAGTGCGGACCTGGTGCCCAACCTCCCGGAGGCGACGCAATCGATGCTGCAGAAAGCCGGGCTCTCCGCGGCCGAGAACTGGATGTTCAGCGATGGCTTTGCCGATCGGCTGCGATTTGAAATCGATCCGGCCTGGCAGGGCGATATTCCGCGCACGATGCTGATCGCGCGCGGCGGCGCAGTCACCACCATCGAGGGAGCGGCCGAGATGCCGGAGCTCGACAAATGGGCACAAGGACAGGCCGCGACGACGGGATCAAGATAACAAGTCAATCTGAAATACGGGATAGAACAACATGAAGAAACTCTCTTCCATCATTACGCTCGCTCCTCTGCTGGCCGTCTTGTTCGGTGCCCCGGCGCAGGCCGAAGACATCAAGGCCGGCGATCTCGTCATCAGCCAGGCCTGGAGCCGGGCGACGCCGAGCGGCGCGAAGGTCGCTGGCGGCTATCTCACGATCGAGAACAAGGGCTCGTCACCGGACCGGCTGGTGGGGGCCTCCGGCGACATCGCCGGCAAGCTCGAGGTGCACGAGATGGCGACCGAGAACGGCGTGATGAAGATGCGGCCGCTGGACAAGGGCCTCGCGATCGAGCCCGGCAAGACCGTGAAGCTCGCGCCCGGCGGCTATCATCTGATGATGTTCGACCTGAAGCAGCCGCTGAAGCAGGGCGACAAGGTGCCGGTCACGCTCGAATTCGAGAAGGCGGGCAAGGTGACGCTGTCGCTCGATGTGCAGGCCGTCGGCGCACAGGCGCCGGGCGGCGATCAGGGCGGCCACATGGAAATGAAGAAGTCGCACGATCATTCCGGCAGCAAGTGAGGCAATGGAGCCGTGGGGTGGGCCAGATTTAGTGTGAACGGCTGGTAAGGTTCGCTTTACCCACCCCCGGCGATCTCATTACAAATCGGCGCAACGCCCGCAAATCGGCTTATTTGGCGGCTTTTTCGCAATTGCCGGCCTTGTGTTTTCGCACCCGATCCGGTTTCACTGCGTTTCTCTTGCCTCCTCAACTGATTCCTGAGTGCGCCCATGCGATTGTCGCGGTTTTTCCTGCCTATCCTGAAAGAAAACCCGAAAGAGGCGGAGATCGTCTCGCATCGTCTGATGCTGCGCGCCGGCATGATCCGGCAGGAGGCCGCGGGCATCTATGCCTGGCTGCCGCTCGGCTTCAAGGTCCTGCAGAAGATCGAGCAGATCGTGCGCGAGGAGCAGGACCGCGCCGGCGCGCTGGAACTGATGATGCCGACCCTGCAGCTCGCCGACCTCTGGCGCGAGAGCGGTCGCTACGACGCCTACGGCCCGGAAATGCTGCGCATCACCGACCGCCACAAGCGCGAGCTGCTTTACGGGCCGACCAACGAGGAAATGATCACGGAAATCTTCCGTGCCTACGTGAAGTCGTACAAGAGCCTGCCGCTCAATCTCTACCACATCCAGTGGAAGTTCCGTGACGAGCAGCGCCCGCGCTTCGGCGTGATGCGCGGCCGCGAGTTCCTGATGAAGGATGCCTATTCCTTCGACCTCGACGAGGCCGGTGCGCGGCGCGCCTACAACAAGATGTTCGTGGCTTACCTGCGCACGTTCGCGCGAATGGGGCTGAAGGCGATCCCGATGCGCGCCGAGACCGGGCCGATCGGCGGCGACTTGAGCCACGAATTCATCGTGCTGGCGGAGACCGGCGAGTCCGGCGTGTTCTGCAACCGCGACGTGCTCGATTTGCCGATTCCGCCCGATGACGTCGACTACGACGGCGATCTCACTGACATCATCAAGCAATGGACCTCGGTCTATGCCGCGACGGAGGACGTCCATGATGCTGCGCGCTTCGAGAGTGAGGTGCCGGCGGAGAAGCGGGTCAACACCCGCGGCATCGAGGTCGGCCAGATCTTCTATTTCGGCACCAAATATTCCGACACCATGAAGGCGCTGGTTGCGGGGCCCGACGGCGCGGAGGTGCCAATCCACGGCGGCTCCTATGGCGTCGGGGTCTCGCGGTTGGTCGGCGCCATTATCGAGGCTTGCCACGATGATGCCGGCATCAAATGGCCGGAGGCGGTTGCGCCGTTCAAGGCGGCGATCCTGAACCTGAAGCAGGGCGATGCCGCCGTTGATGCGGCCTGCGAAAAGCTCTACGCGGATTTGAAGGCCAAGGGCGTCGACGTGCTCTATGACGATACCGACCAGCGCGCCGGCGCGAAATTCGCCGCCGCCGACCTGATCGGCATCCCCTGGCAGGTCCTGGTCGGCCCGAAAGGCCTGGCCGAAGGCAAGGTCGAGATCAAGCGGCGCAGCGACGGCACGCGCGAAAACCTCACGCTCGACGACGCGCTTGTGAAGATCGCGGGATAGCGTTTATCCACCGCACCCGCGTGCGGTTGGCCAGTCTGGCCACATTTGGCCCCGAATCATGGGATTATCGACACATGGATGAGGCCATGACCGAAAAAGTCCGTACCCCGCCTTTTGCGCCCTTCGAATGGCTGCTGTCCGGACGTTACCTGCGGGCGCGTCGCAGGGAGGGTTTCATTTCCGTCATTGCCGGCTTTTCGTTTCTCGGCATCATGCTCGGCGTCGCCACGCTGATCGTGGTGATGGCCGTGATGAACGGTTTCCGCAAGGAATTGCTCGACAAGATCCTCGGCCTCAATGGCCATCTCCTGGTCCAGCCGCTGGAATCGCCACTCACCGACTGGAAGGATGTCGCCGAGCGCATCAGTCAGGTGCAGGGCGTCCGGCTTGCGGCGCCGGTGGTGGACGGCCAGGCGCTGGCGTCCTCCGCCTTCAATGCCTCCGGCGTGCTCGTGCGCGGCATGCGGGCGGAAGATCTGAACAACCTGTTCTCGATCGCGAAGAACATCAAGCAGGGCAGCCTCGAGAATTTCGACGAAGCGCAGGGGGTCGCGATCGGCCGCCGCCTGGCCGATCAACTATCGCTGCATGCTGGCGACAGCATCACCCTGGTGGCCCCGCGCGGTGCGGTGACGCCGATGGGGACGACGCCGCGCATCAAGCCTTACAAGATCGCGGCGGTGTTCGAGATCGGCATGTCCGAATATGACTCGGGTTTCGTGTTCATGCCGCTTGCGGAATCGCAGGCCTATTTCAACCGCAACAACGACGTCACCGCGATCGAGATATTCACCACCAATCCCGATCGCATCGACACATTTCGCAAGACTGTGACGGAAGCCGCGGGACGGCCAGTGTTCCTGGTCGACTGGCGGCAGCGCAACTCGACCTTCTTCAACGCGCTGCAGGTCGAGCGCAACGTGATGTTCCTGATCCTGACCATGATCGTATTGGTCGCGGCGCTCAACATCGTCTCCGGCCTGATCATGCTGGTAAAGGACAAGGGACAGGACATTGCGATCCTGCGCACGATGGGCGCCTCGCAAGGATCGATCATGCGCATCTTCCTGATCACGGGCGCCTCGATCGGTGTCGTGGGCACCATCGTCGGCTTCCTCGTGGGCATGCTGATCTGCATGAACATCGAATCGATCCGGCAATTCCTGTCCTGGCTCACCAGCACCGAATTGTTCGACCCGACGCTCTATTTCCTGTCGAAGCTGCCGGCCGAGATCGATTTCGGCGAAACCACGGCCGTCGTCATCATGGCGCTGACGCTGTCGTTCCTGGCGACGCTTTATCCGTCGTGGCGGGCCGCGCGGCTCGATCCCGTCGAAGCACTGCGCTACGAATGAGGGCTGAGATGGCGGAGGGGGCGCAAGATGTGCCGGTCATCTATCTCCACGACATCAAGCGCCAGTACCGGCAGGGTGAGGCGACGCTTACGATTCTCGACGGCGCCAAGCTCGCGCTGTGGCCGGGACAGTCCGTGGCGCTGGTGGCGCCGTCCGGCTCGGGCAAATCGACGCTCCTGCACATCGCGGGTCTGCTCGAGACCCCCGACGACGGCGAAGTCTACGTCGGAGGCACGCCGACGTCGCAAATGTCGGATATCGACCGCACCCAGATTCGCCGCACCGATATCGGCTTCGTCTACCAGTCGCACCGGCTGTTGCCGGAATTCTCCGCGCTGGAGAACGTGATGCTGCCGCAAATGATCCGCGGCCTCAAACGCTCCGAGACCGTGAAACGCTCGACCGAGATCTTGTCCTATCTTGGCCTCGGCGACCGTATCAAGCATCGGCCGGCCGAGCTTTCCGGCGGTGAGCAGCAGCGGGTCGCGATTGCGCGCGCAGTTGCGAACGCGCCACGGGCGCTGCTGGCCGACGAGCCGACCGGCAACCTTGATCCGCAGACTGCTGACCACGTCTTCAATGCGCTGATGCAACTGGTGAAGGCGACGCGGGTTGCGATGCTGATCGCGACCCACAACATGGACCTTGCCGCCCGGATGGACCGCCGCGTGTCGCTGGCGAACGGGCAGGTGGTCGAGCTTGATTAGAGCACGTTTTTCCTCGCGACAAACGCGAAGCGTTTGCGCGGAGATCATGCTCAAACAAAGGTCTCTCAGTAGACCCGGCGATATCGTTTGTGACGCCGCGGTGACGAGTCGACATACGCCTTGGCCGCGTAAGGATGAGGGTAGGCGTTGGCCGCGTAAGGATTGATCACGCACTGGGCCGCCCGGCCCGACGCGGACATCGCGCATTGGGGCAGCGAGGTGTAGCTGCAGTCGTAATAGGTGACGGGGCCGTAGACATGCAGGCAGACCGGATAATTCGGGTCATAAGTCTGCGCGCGGGCGGATGACGCCGCCGCGACCGCGCCAAGCGTCAGGATCGCCAACATCGAAATGCGCATCGGTTCCTCCCGCGTCAGGACGACTATTCCGTCCTCCCATCGCTAACCCCGCTCGGAACAGAGTATTCGCGGGCGGGACCGTCAAGTCACGTTCCCGCGCCGATCATATGGTCTTCGCGGAGCGGACGTGCACCCCGACTCAATCGTTGAAAGGCTCGAAGAAGGGGATTGCGGGCGGGGGCGGCGGCAGAGGCCGGCGCGAAGCCCGCGGACCGTTGCCGCCGCCGGCATAGAAGGGATTGGGTACGCACCACAGGAAGCGCCCGGACGCCGTTGCCTGGCACTGCTCATAGCTGGTGAAGGTGCAGTTGCTGAGCCCGGGCTGTTCGTTCCCCTGGATACAGAATGGATAGCGCGTGCCGACCGCTGCGGCCGGCGCGGTTCCAAGGGCGCCGATCGCGGCGGCCGCGGACAAAACCAGGATTACGTTGCGCATCTCTTCTCCTTGATCGCAGCTCGTCGCTCGTTCGCTCGTCACCCGATCCAAGCCGTACAACCGAGAGGACGTCAAACAAATATGCAACACAAGGAGTGTGGCGAAGGCCGAACTGTGAATTTTTTGTGGCGGGGACGCGGCTACGATCTTCGGGGGCTAAGTGTAAGTAATACAACGTTAACTCACGTTTTCGTCAGAATCGTTTCGCCGTATCTGTTGCAGCCAAGTTACAGCAATTTTGAGGAACCCTGTTTATTGAGGCGCGTGAAGGCCGTGGGGTCGTCACATCTGGAACGGGAAATAAAATGAAAAAGGTTTTGCTTGTAACGGCGAGCTTGGTCGCCCTTGGCGCCGCTGCGCCCGCGGTCGCTGCGGATCTGGCTGCGCGTCCTTATACGAAGGCTCCGCCGGTGGTTGCCGCCATCTATGACTGGAGCGGCTTCTACATCGGCGTCAACGGCGGCTGGGGCTCGAGCCACAACACCTGGACCAACGTGTCGGACTTCGGTTTCCCCGTCGGCGAGGGTTCCCATGATTCGACCGGCGGCACGGTCGGTGGTCAGGTCGGCTATCGCTGGCAGACTGGCAACTGGGTGTTCGGCGTGGAAGCGCAGGGCAACTGGGCCGATTTCAGCGGCTCCAACGCCAGCAATGCCCTGTTGGTCACCAACCGCACCAAGATCGACGCCTTCGGCCTGTTCACCGGCCAGGTCGGTTACGCCTGGAACAACGTCCTGCTCTACGTGAAGGGCGGTGGAGCGGTCGTCAACAGCAAGCATGAGGGCTTGTTCCTCGGTGTGGTCGGCGACAGCGTGGAAAAGACCCGTTGGGGTGGCAGCATTGGTGCAGGCCTCGAATTCGCGTTCGCTCCGGGCTGGTCGGCTGGCGTCGAGTACAACCACTTGTTCCTCGACACCGAGCGCAACACCTTCGTCAACCCGGGCTTCGGCATCACGCGTATCGACGACATCAAGCAGGACGCCGACCTCGTCACCGTCCGCCTGAACTACAAGTTCGGCTTCGGTGGCGCTCCGCTCATCGGCAAGTACTGATCCTCGCGAAATCAACGCGGCACAATCAGCCCCGGGCAATCTGCCCGGGGCTTTTTTCTTGGTTTGCCTGCGATCGGCTCCTGATCATTCTCGGCGCGGCGCGAAAATGCCGCGATCGCGGCGCATCCCCAGCGCCATGCTGAAATCCGACGTGCAATGTCCGAGATGCGAAGCCGGTTACCGCCGCATCGAGGTCGATTCGCTTCCCGGTCAGCCGGGGGAATTCCGTTGCCTCGTCTGCAATGAAATCCTCGAGCGCTACAGCGATGAGCCCTACGTCGCTCACAGGCTGACGGTCCAACCGGAAAAAGTGTTCGGATGACCTTGCCGGTTGCGGCCGCGCATTAACCACCCGCTTCATTCGCGTTCGATTCTCCGCGGCAGCCCGACGGCTCGGCCTTGACTCCATGAACAAATAAAGAACAATGTTCGCTCTATGTTCTCATCAAGGAGACGGCCGATGTTGAAGATTTTCGTCGAAGAGGCGGCGGCGCTGGCATCGATCACGCTGTTCATTGGGATGATCGCGGTCTGGGCGCAGTTGATTCCGCAGTTCTGAGTGGGAGGAGGGCGCATCGATTTCGTCGGCCGCCATCGGTTGCCATCCCTTGGGGAAAAGCGGGACGCCGCATCATGATGGCGCGTTCGGCGTGGACTCCGGGGATCGGACGCATCACCATTGAACGGCGAGTCGGGATCGGCGGCCATGTGCCCAGGCCCGGCGGTTGCGTTCCTCCACCAAACCAAGGCCGTTCGAATCACCCATGCCCAGTGCCGGATTCGTCCATCTTCACGTTCATTCGGCCTATTCGCTGCTGAAGGGTTCGATCAAGATCGCCAAGCTCGGCGAGCTCGCCAAGGCGGACCGCCAGCCGGCGCTGGCGCTGACCGACACCGACAACATGTTCGGGGCGCTGGAATTCTCCGACAAGATGGCCGGCTATGGCATCCAGCCTATTGTCGGCTGTGAGCTCGCGATCGATTTCGGCGACGTCGATCCGAATTCGCGCAGTGTGCTGGCCGGCGCTCCGGCCCGAATCGTGCTGCTCGCCGCGCGCGAACGCGGCTATCGCAGCCTGATGCGGCTGAACTCGCGGGCGTTCCTGGAGACGCCCGTCCACCAGTTGCCGCATATCAAGTTCGACTGGCTGACGGACGATGCCGAGGACCTGATCGCGCTGACCGGCGGTCCGGACGGGCCGATCACGCTTGCGTTCGCGGCCGATCAAGCGAGCCTTGCCGCCACGCGTTGCGACCGGCTGGCAAGCCTGTTCGGCGACCGCCTTTATATCGAGCTGCAGCGCCACGGCATCGACAAAGAGCGCCGCACCGAGGCCGGCCTGATCGATCTTGCCTATACGAAGGGGCTGCCGCTGGTTGCGACCAACGAGCCCTATTTCGCGAGCACCGACGACTATGAGGCCCACGATGCGCTGCTGTGCATTGCCGGCGGCCGGCTGATCGCAGAGACCGATCGCGAGCAGCTCACGCCCGACCACCGCTTCAAGACGCGCGCCGAGATGGCGGTGCTGTTTGCGGATATTCCTGAAGCCCTGGCGTCGACGGTCGAGATCGCCGAGCGCTGCTCGTTCCGGCCGAGGACACGCAAGCCGATCTTGCCGCGCTTCACAGTCGGCGCGGGATCGGCCTCCGATGCGGCAAGCGAGGAGGCGGCGGAGCTGATGCGCCAGGCCGAGGAGGGGCTCGCGAGGCGTCTGCGGATCCACGGCTTGTCGCCGGGCATCACGGAAGAGGACTATCAGAAGCGTCTCGCCTTCGAGATCGACGTCATCAACCGCATGAACTATGCGGGCTACTTCCTGATCGTCTCCGACTTCATCAAATGGGCCAAGGCCCACGACATCCCGGTCGGGCCGGGCCGTGGCTCCGGCGCAGGCTCGCTGGTTGCCTGGGCGCTGACGATCACCGATCTTGATCCGATCCGATTCGGGCTGCTGTTCGAGCGCTTCCTCAATCCGGAACGCGTGTCGATGCCGGACTTCGACATCGACTTCTGCCAGGATCGTCGCGGCGAGGTGATCTCCTATGTGCAGGAGCGCTACGGCCGCGACCAGGTGGCGCAGATCATCACCTTCGGTACGCTGCAGGCGCGCGGCGTGCTGCGCGACGTCGGCCGTGTGCTGCAGATGCCCTATGGCCAAGTCGACAAGCTAACCAAGCTGGTGCCGCAAAATCCCGCCGCGCCCGTGACGCTGGCGCAGGCGATCGAGGGCGAACCCAAGCTGCAGGCTTTCCGCGACGAGGATCCGGTGGTCGCGCGCGCCTTCGATATCGCGCAGCGCCTGGAAGGTCTGACGCGGCACGCGTCGACCCACGCCGCCGGTATCGTGATCGGCGACCGCCCCTTGAGCGAGCTCGTGCCGCTCTACCGCGATCCCAAATCCGACATGCCGGTGACCCAGTTCAACATGAAATGGGTCGAGCCGGCGGGGCTTGTGAAGTTCGACTTCCTTGGCCTGAAGACGCTGACGGTGCTTGATGTCGCCGTGAGGCTGCTCAAGCAGCGCGATGTGCATGTCGATCTGGCGACGCTGCCGATCGACGATGCCAAAAGCTATCAGATGCTGGCGCGGGGCGATGTGGTCGGCGTGTTCCAGGTTGAAAGCCAGGGCATGCGGCGCGCGCTGATCGACATGCGGCCGGACCGTTTCGAGGACATCATCGCGCTGGTGGCGCTGTATCGCCCCGGCCCGATGGCCAACATCCCGACCTATTGCGCGCGCAAGCACGGCGACGAAGAGCCGGAATATCTGCATCCGATCCTGGAGCCGATCCTGAAAGAGACGTTCGGCGTCATCATCTACCAGGAGCAGGTGATGCAGATCGCGCAGCAGATGGCGGGCTACACGCTCGGCCAAGCCGACCTGTTGCGCCGCGCCATGGGCAAGAAGATCCGCGCCGAGATGGAGAAGCAGCGCGAGATCTTCGTCGCCGGCGCAGTCAAGAATGGCGTGCCGAAAGGGCAGGCGGAGACGATCTTCGAACTGCTCGCCAAGTTCGCCGACTACGGCTTCAACAAGAGCCACGCCGCGGCCTATGCGCTGGTCTCCTATCAGACCGCCTATATGAAGGCGCATTATCCTGTGGAGTTCCTGGCAGCGTCGATGACGCTCGAACTCAACAATACGGACAAGCTCTCCGAATTCCGTGCCGAGGCACAGCGGCTGGGGATCAAGGTCGAGCCGCCCGACGTCAATCGTTCCGGCGCAACGTTCGATGTCGGCGACAAGACGATCTACTACGCATTGGCCGCGCTGAAAGGCGTCGGTCTGCAGGCGGTCGAGCAGATCGTGGAGGAGCGGCGCAAGGGGGCCTTCACATCGCTGGCCGATTTCGCGGCGCGCGTGAGCCCGCGCGCGATCAATAAGCGCATCATCGAAAGCCTCGCCGCCGCCGGCGCCTTCGATTCGCTCGACCCGAACCGGGCCCGCGTCTTCGCCGGCGCCGATGCGATCCTCGCCGCCTGCCAGCGGAGCCATGAGGCCGCGACATCGGGCCAGAACGATATGTTTGGCGGGCTTTCGGACGCGCCGAGCATCGTGCTGCCGCAGGTCGAGCCGTGGCTGCCGGCGGATCGGCTGCGACGCGAATACGACGCCATCGGATTCTTCCTCTCGGGTCACCCGCTCGATGACTACGCCACAGCTTTGAAGCGATTGCGCGTGCAATCCTGGGCCGAGTTCTCGCGCGCGGTCAAAACCGGTGCGACCGCCGGCAAGGTCGCGGCAACGGTGGTGTCGCGCATGGAGCGGCGCACCAAGACCGGCAACAAGATGGGCATCATGGGCCTGTCTGATCCCACCGGCCATTTCGAGGCGGTGCTGTTTTCCGAAGGATTGGCGCAATACCGCGACGTGCTGGAGCCGGGCGCAGCCGTGCTGCTGCAGCTCGGCGCCGAGCTGCAGGGCGAGGATGTCCGTGCCCGCGTGCTGCATGCCGAGCCGCTCGATGCCGCAGCCGCCAAGACGCAAAAGGGCCTGCGCATCTTCCTGCGCGACACCAAGCCGCTGGACTCGATCGCCAAGCGGCTTCAGCCGGGCAACGGCACCGGTGGCGACGTCGCGCTGGTGCTGCGGCTCGATCTGGAGACCGAGGTCGAATTCAAGCTCGAAGGCCGCTTCCAGGTATCCCCGCAGATCGCCGGCGCAATCAAGGCGGTGACCGGCGTCGAGATGGTCGAAACGCTGTGAGCGCCGGATTGCGGATCCAACGCCACCGACGGCGCGGCGGATTGCATTCTTCACAGATTCGGTTGTTGAACCGAGATAAGTGATTGCTGCCATTGGGAAATGGTGTCGCCGCCGAGATGTCGAGGAAATGGGCGTGCGAATCGTCGCCAATCGCCTAAAGCCGCCAGGCGCCCCCAAATCCGCCCATATTTCCTTGCTTCTGGCGGAAATCGCGCTATACAGCGCGCCATCTCACACGGAAACATGGCTCTAGAAGGCCGTCCGGTGGCAGCCGGGCCGACAAGGCTCGCTTGCTCACACGTTTCCGGAGGAACCAACCGGAGAATCAAAACGATGTCGGTACCCGATTTCACCATGCGTCAGCTTTTGGAAGCTGGCGTGCACTTTGGCCACCAGGCCCACCGCTGGAACCCGAAAATGGCGGAGTACATTTTCGGCGCCCGCAACAACATCCATATCATCGATCTCGCCCAGACCGTGCCGATGCTGCACCGTGCGTTGCAGGCGGTCAGCGATACCGTCGCCAAGGGCGGCCGTATCCTGTTCGTCGGCACCAAGCGGCAGGCGCAGGACGGGGTCGCGGATGCGGCCAAGCGCTCGGCGCAGTATTTCGTCAATTCGCGCTGGCTCGGCGGCACGCTGACCAACTGGAAGACGATCTCGGCCTCGATCAAGCGGCTGCGCCATCTGGACGAGGTGCTCTCGTCCGGCGAAGCCAATTCCTACACCAAGAAGGAACGGCTGACGCTGCAGCGCGAGCGCGACAAGCTTGACCGTTCGCTCGGCGGCATCAAGGACATGGGCGGCCTGCCCGACATGATCTTTGTGATCGACACCAACAAGGAAGACATCGCGATCCAGGAAGCGCAGCGGCTCAACATCCCTGTCGCCGCGATCGTCGACACCAATTCGGACCCGAAGGGCATCACCTATGTGGTGCCGGGCAATGACGACGCCGGCCGGGCGATTTCGCTCTATTGCGACCTGGTCGCGCGGGCCGCGATCGACGGCATCTCGCGCGCGCAGGGCGATGCCGGCATCGATATCGGCGCCTCCGTCCAGCCGCAACAGGAAGAACTCCCGGCGCCGTCGGCGACGACCGGCTTCCAGGGTCTGCCGGGGCCGCGTGGCACTGCCGACAACCTCAAGAAGCTCACCGGTGTGTCGGGCACGATCGAGAAGAAGCTCAATGACCTCGGCGTCTTCCACTACTGGCAGCTCGCCGAGCTCGATCACGACACCGCCCACAAGATCGGCGAACAGGTCGGTCTGCCGAGCCGTGCCGACGCTTGGGTCGCCCAGGCCAAGGCGCTTACCGCGGAAGCGGAATAACCTGAACGGCCGCGTGGCCGGACCTTTCCGGCCAGCGCTTCAATTCCCAGATCAAGGCATTCCCTGTCGCTGACGGCGGCGCCCTAAGGGCGCCGCCGCGCTTCACAGGCAAGAAGGAATTCAATGATGGCAACGATCACAGCAGCGATGGTCAAGGACCTGCGCGAGTCGACCGGCGCGGGAATGATGGATTGCAAGGCGGCGCTGACCGAGGCCGCCGGCGACATGCAGGCCGCGCAGGACTGGCTGCGCAAGAAGGGCCTGTCGAAGGCCGCCAAGAAGGCCGGTCGCGTTGCGGCCGAGGGCCTGATCGGCGCCCTGACCCAGGGCACCAAGGGCGTCGTCGTCGAGGTCAATTCCGAGACCGACTTCGTCGCGCGCAACGATCAATTCCAAGGCCTGGTCAAGATGGTCGCACAGGTCGCGCTCGAGGTTGGCGCCGACGTTGAGAAGATCAAGGCGGCCAAGGTCGGCGACGTCACTGTTGAGGCTGCGATCAACGATGCGATTGCGACCATCGGCGAGAACATGACGCTGCGCCGCGCGGCTTCGCTCGAGGTCGGCAAGGGCGTGGTGTCGAGCTACGTCCACAACGCAGTCATCGAGGGCGCCGGCAAGATGGGCGTGATCGTGGCGCTGGA
This sequence comes from Bradyrhizobium sp. Leo78, assembly GCF_059512425.1. Lineage (NCBI taxonomy): Bacteria > Pseudomonadati > Pseudomonadota > Alphaproteobacteria > Hyphomicrobiales > Nitrobacteraceae > Bradyrhizobium > Bradyrhizobium sp. Leo78. The sequence continues at coordinate 31,102 of NZ_JCAMOT010000014.1, read as the reverse complement.
ATCGGCCGGCAAGACCGATGAGCTTGCCGTGCTCGGCCGCCAGCTCGCCATGCATGTCGCCGCGGCCAACCCGCAGGCGATCGATCCCGCCGGGCTCGATCCTGACGTCGTCCGGCGCGAGAAAGATGTGCTGGCCGACAAGTACCGTCAGCAGGGCAAGCCCGAGAACGTGATCGAGAAGATCGTCGAGTCCGGCCTGAAGACCTTCTACAAGGAAGTCTGCCTGCTGGAGCAGGCTTTCATCCACGATAGCGGAAAGTCCGTGGCGCAGGCGGTCAAGGAAGCTGAGGGCAAGGTCGGCGGTCCGGTGAAGATTGCCGGTTTTGTGCGCTATGCTCTTGGTGAGGGAATCGAGAAGCAGGAATCCGATTTCGCAGCCGAAGTCGCGGCGGCCAGCGGCAAGAAGTAACCGCGTGGGTCGAACGGTTCCGGCGCCATCGTGCCGGAACCTGCTTGCGCGGGATGAGGGAGCATCATGGCTGAGCCGGTCTATCGTCGCGTGGTGATCAAGCTTTCAGGCGAATACCTCGCCGGCAGCCAATCCTTCGGCATCGACCAGCCCACCATCGACCGCATCGCCGACGACCTGATCGCGGCGCGCCATCTCGGCACTGAGATTGCGGTCGTGGTCGGCGGCGGCAATATGGTACGCGGCGTGCAGGTGTCGTCCCATGGCGTGTCCCGCACCACCGGCGACACCATGGGCATGCTGGCGACCGTCATGAACTGCCTCGCGCTGGAATCGGCGGTCGAGCGCAAGGGCACGCCGGCGCGCACCCTGTCAGCCTTCGTGATGCCGGAAATCTCCGAATTGTTCACCCGCAGTGCGGCGCACAAATACCTCGCCGAGGGCAAGATCATCCTGCTCGGTGGTGGAACCGGCAATCCGTTCTTCACCACCGATACCACCGCGGTCCTGCGCGCGGCCGAGATCGGCGCGGACGCGGTCTTGAAGGCCACCAATGTCGACGGCGTCTACAGCGCCGATCCCAAGAAGGACCCGTCGGCCAAACGTTTCGATCGCCTGACGCATTCGCAGGCGATTGCCGGCGGTTACAAGGTCATGGACGCGACCGCATTCGCGCTTGCCCGCGAGACGTCGCTGCCTATCATTGTGTTTTCGATCGCCGAGCCTGGTTCGATCGGCGCCATCCTGCGCGGCACGGGCCACGGTACGGTCGTCGCCGGCTGACGCTTGGGCGTTGCGGCAAGGCGGTTGGTTTCTCGAGCATGATCCGGAAAAGTGGAAACCGGTTTTCCGCAGAGATCATGCTCAAACGAAGTGATTAGATCGTGATCCGATCCGACCTGATCGGACGCTGATGCAGAGGAAGGGAGAGCGTCATGCCCACGCCTGGTTTTGACATCAACGAAGTAAAGCGCCGTATGCAAGGTGCGACCCAGTCCCTCAAGCACGAATTGGGCGGCCTGCGTACCGGCCGTGCCGCGGCGTCGATGCTGGAGCCGGTCCAGGTCGAGGCCTATGGCTCGCATATGCCGCTCAACCAGCTCGCTACCGTCAGCGTGCCCGAGCCGCGGCTGCTCTCGGTGCAGGTCTGGGACAAGACGATGGTCAAGGCGGTGGAGAAGGCGATCGTCGATTCGAATCTCGGCCTCTCGCCCGCGACCGAAGGCCAGGTGTTGCGGCTGCGTATTCCCGAACTCAACGCCGAGCGTCGCAAGGAACTCGTCAAGGTCGCGCATAAATATGCGGAAGCGGCCAAGGTGGCGGTCCGCCATGTCCGCCGCGACGGGCTCGATGTCGTCAAGAAGCTCGAGAAGAATCACGAGATCTCCGAGGACGATCAGGAGCGGCTCGCCGCCGAGGTGCAGAAGGCGACCGACGGCGTGATCGCCGAGATCGATCAGTTGCTGGCGGCCAAGGAAAAGGAAATCCTGACCGTTTGATTTGGACAGCGCCAATGTCGAACGCCCCCGCACCTGCAACTGCCGGACCGGATCGAACCGGCAGTCCGTTGCATGTGGCGATCATCATGGACGGCAACGGGCGCTGGGCGGCGGCACGCGGCCTGCCGCGCGCGGAGGGACATCGGCGCGGCGTGGAGGCGTTGCGCCGGGTGGTGCGGGCCTCGCACGAACTCGGCATCCTCTATCTCACCATCTTCTCGTTCTCGTCGGAGAACTGGTCGCGTCCGGCGACCGAGATCGGCGATCTCTTCGGCCTGTTGCGCCGCTTCATCCGCAACGATCTGGCGACGTTGCACCGGGACGGGGTGAGGGTGCGCGTCATCGGCGAGCGCGAGGGACTCGATCCGGATATCTGCGCGCTGCTCAACGAAGCAGAAGAGCTGACCAGGGCAAACACCAAGCTCAATCTCGTCGTCGCCTTCAATTATGGCTCGCGCCAGGAGATCGCCGGCGCCGCGCGGCGGCTGGCGCGGGAGGTGGCGGAAGGAAGGCGCGATCCCGCATCGATCGATGCCGACACACTCGGGCAATATCTCGGCACGCCCGACATTCCCGACCCCGATCTGATCATCCGCACCAGCGGCGAACAGCGGCTGTCGAATTTCCTGATGTGGCAGGCGGCCTATAGCGAGCTCGTGTTTGTGCCGATCCATTGGCCGGACTTCGACAAGGCGGCGCTGGAAAGTGCGATCGCCGAATACGCCAGACGCGAGCGCCGCTTCGGCGGTCTGGCTGCGAAAACCGCATCGTGACCCAAGATAAAGCCGCACCCGCGGCAAGGAGCGAGCCGTCCTCGCGCAATCTCTTGATGCGCATCATCGCGGCGCTGGTCTTGGCGCCGGTTGCGATTGCAATCGCCTATACGGGCGGTGTTCTCTGGACGCTTCTGGTCACGCTCGCCGCGATCGGCCTCTATGTCGAATGGCTGATGGTCATCGGCGCCGGACACACGCTGCGCATGACCATGGCCGGTGCGCTTGCGCTGGCGGCTGCTGGGCTCTGTCTCGGGGCAGGGCGGCTTGACGCCGCGGTATCGGTGCTGGCGATCGGGCTGATCGTGATCGCTGTGATTTCATCCGAGCAACGTCGGTGGACGATCGCTGGATTTTGTTACGCCGCCGTCGCGGAAGTCGCCTCGGTCCTGCTGCGGCAGGATCCGGAAGAAGGCTTTGTGGCGCTGCTGTTCGTGTTGTTGGTCGTCTGGGCGACCGACATCGGCGGCTATTTCGCCGGTCGCAGCATTGGGGGCCCAAAACTCTGGCCACGGGTCAGCCCGAAGAAGACCTGGGCGGGCGCGGTCGGCAGCTTCGTCGGTAGTCTCGTCGTCGCGGCGGGTTTTGCGGTGTTCGGCCTCGGCGCGGTTGTGCCGCTGCTGGTCTTGGGCGCGGTGCTCTCGGTGGTTTCCCAGTTCGGCGATCTCTTCGAGTCCGCGGTGAAGCGGCGGTTCGGCGTGAAGGATTCCAGCCATCTCATTCCCGGCCATGGCGGGCTGATGGACCGGCTGGACGGCTTCGTCGCCGCGGTTGCCGTTGCCGCAATTTTCGGCTTCTTGCGGGGCGGCGCGGATGGCGTCGGCCGCGGTCTTATGGTTTGGTGAGAAAATGAGTGCTGTCCCATTGCGAAACAACAAGGCTGCGGCCTCCGCGGTCCGCACGGTGACCGTGCTGGGCGCCACCGGCTCGATCGGCGACAGCACCATGGACTTGCTGCGCGGTGCGCGCGACCGTTTCCGCGTCGAGGCGCTGACCGCCAATGGCAATGCGCAGGCCCTGGCCAAGCTCGCCCGGGAATTCAACGTGCGTTTTGCGGCCGTGGCCGATCCGAGCAAGCTGTCCGAATTGAAGGATGCGCTGGCGGGCACCCGGATCGAATGCGGCGCCGGCGACAGCGCGATCATCGAGGCCGCCGCACGGCCGGCGGATTGGGTGATGGCGGCGGTCAGTGGTGCAGCGGGCCTGAAGCCGGCGCTCGCGGCGGTCGATCGCGGAGCGACGGTCGCGCTCGCCAACAAGGAATGCCTGGTCTGCGCCGGCGATTTCTTCATGCAGCGCGCGCTGAAGGCGGGCGCCTGCATCCTGCCGGCCGATTCCGAGCATAACGCGCTGTTTCAGGCGCTGAGCTCCGGCAATCGCGAGGAGCTGGTGCGGGTGATCATCACCGCTTCCGGCGGTCCGTTCCGCACCTGGGCTCCCGCCGACATCGAGCAAGCCACCCTCGAGCAGGCGCTGAAGCATCCGAACTGGAGCATGGGCCAGAAGATCACGATCGACTCGGCCTCGATGATGAACAAGGGGCTCGAGGTGATCGAGGCCTCCTATCTGTTCGCGCTGACACCGGATCAGATCGACGTGCTCGTGCATCCGCAGTCGATCATCCATGGCATGGTGGAGTTCTCGGACCGTTCGGTGGTCGCGCAGCTCGGGACGCCCGACATGCGCATCCCGATCGCGCATTGCCTCGGCTGGCCGGACCGGATCGTCGGGCCGTCGGCCAAGCTCGATTTGGCCAAGATCGGCCAGTTGACATTCGAGGCGCCGGATTTCGAGCGGTTCCCGGGGCTACGGCTGGCTTACGAATCGTTAAGGACCGGTCGGGGCGCGACCACGGTATATAATGCAGCCAATGAGGTGGCGGTTGCCGCCTTCATCGCCGGCAAGATCAAGTTCGGCGCGATCGCGCGGCTGGTGGAGGCGACCTTGGACGACTGGATCAGGTCCGGCAATCTGGCGCCTCTGACATCGGCAGATGATGCGATTTCCGTTGACCATAACGCGAGAAATAGGGCTGCCTCCCTATTGCCTCAAATTGCCTTAAAGGCATCTTAGAGGGTTGGAACCGGGCCTGTTGCCCTGGTTGAGGGGAACTGAATGACCGAGTTTTTCGTACATGGTTTCAACACGTTGAGCCACGGGCTCGTCGGTTATGTGGTTCCCTTCCTGTTTGTCCTGACCATCGTCGTCTTCTTTCACGAGCTCGGCCATTTCCTGGTCGCCCGCTGGGTCGGCGTCAGGGTGCTGACCTTCTCGCTCGGCTTCGGGCCGGAGCTGTTCGGCTTCAACGACCGGCATGGCACGCGCTGGAAGCTCTCCGCGATTCCGCTCGGCGGCTATGTCAAATTCTTCGGCGATGACAGTGAAGCTTCCACGCCCTCGACCGAGACCCTCTCGGGCATGACGGCGGAGGAGCGGAAGGGCAGCTTCCATCACAAAAAGGTTGCGCCGCGCGCGGCGATCGTCGCCGCCGGCCCGATTGCCAATTTCATCCTGGCGATCGTGATCTTCACCTGCCTGTTCACCTTCTTCGGCAAGCCGAGCACCACGGCGCAGGTCGATAAGGTCGAGCCGGGAAGTGCCGCGGCGGTCGCCGGTTTCCAGGTCGGTGACGTCATCACCGCGATCGACGGTACTACGATCGGCAGCTTCTCGGACATGCAGCGCGTCGTCAGCATCCACGGCGGCGATCAGCTCACTTTCACCGTCAAACGCAGCGGTTCCACGATCCAGTTGCAGGCGACGCCTGAGCTTCGCGACATCAAGGATCCCTTCGGGAACACCCACCGGCAGGGCATCCTGGGAATCACCCGCGCCACCGCTCCGGGCGAGCAAGTGACCGAGCGGGTCGATCCCGCCACCGCGCTCTGGCTCGGGGTGAAGGAGACCTGGTTCGTGGTCGATCGGACACTGTCCTATATCGGCGGTGTGTTCACCGGGCGCGAGGCGGCAAACCAGGTCGGCGGGCCGCTTGGGATCGCGCGAATCTCGGGCCAGGTCGCCAGCATCGGCATTGCCGCTCTGATTCACCTTGCCGCCGTGCTCTCGATCTCGATCGGGCTTCTCAACCTGTTCCCGGTGCCGCTGCTCGATGGCGGTCACCTTCTGTTCTATGCGGTCGAGGCGATCCGTGGCCGGCCGTTATCTGAACGTGCTCAGGAAATGGGGTTCCGAATCGGCCTCGCTCTGGTGCTAATGCTGATGGTGTTCGCGACCTACAACGACATTCTCCATCTCGCGGCATCGTGAAACGGCTTTTTTGTGGCGTTGCCTAACGGCAACGTCTTGGAATGAAAATGGAATTGCACAGCCGTCAGTCGGTTGCCGACGTAACAAAATTGGCTACAAGCTGTGCAGCAAGGTTGGGAATCTGCCGGTCCGTTGGGGAACGGGCCGGCCGTGGAATGATAAGGGCGCGGTGCGCATGATTGTTGGAATGCGAGTGCGGGGGGGCTTGCTTGCCGCTCTGATCATGTTCGCTGTGCCGGTAGCTGCCTCGCTGGCGGCAATGTTTGTGTCTGCGCCTGCCGTTGCGCAGACGGTGGAATCGATCACGGTGGAGGGGAACCGCCGTGTCGAGGTCGAGACCATCCGCTCCTACTTCAAGCCGGGTCCGGGCGGGCGCCTGAGCCAGGCTGACATCGACGATGGCCTGAAGGCGCTGATCGAGACCGGCCTGTTCCAGGACGTTCGAATCACGCCCGCCGGCGGCCGGATCGTCGTCACCGTGGTCGAAAACCCCGTGATCGGCCGCATCGCCTTTGAGGGCAACAAGAAGATCAAGGACGACCAGCTTTCGGCTGAAATCCAGTCGAAGCCGCGCGGTACCTTCTCGCGCCCGATGGTGCAGTCCGATGCCCAGCGTATCGTCGAAATCTACCGCCGTTCTGGCCGCTATGACGTGCGCGTCAACCCGGAGATCATCGAGCAGCCGAACAACCGCGTCGACCTGATCTTCACCATCACCGAAGGCCAGAAGACCGGTGTCCGGTCGATCGAGTTCATCGGCAACAATTACTATTCCTCTTATCGCCTGCGCGACGTCATCAAGACCCGCGAATCAAACCTGCTGAGCTTCCTCGGCGGCGCCGACACCTACGATCCCGATCGGGTCGAGGCCGACCGCGACCTGATTCGCCGTTTCTACCTCAAGCACGGCTTCGCCGACGTGCAGGTGGTGGCCGCGCTGACCGAATACGATCCCGAAAAGAAGGGCTTCCTCGTCACCTTCAAGATCGAGGAGGGACAGCAGTATCGGGTGGCGTCCGTCAGCTACCAGTCTTCGATCGCGACGCTGGATCCGAACTCGCTGAGCTCGTTCTCGCGTGTTTCCGTCGGCTCGCTCTACAACGCCGAGGCGCTGGAGAAATCGGTTGAGGAAATGCAGATCGAAGCCTCGCGGCGCGGCTACGCCTTCGCCGTCGTGCGGCCGCGCGGCGATCGCAATTTCGAGAATCACACGGTCTCGATCGTGTTCGCCGTGGACGAGGGCCCGCGGACCTATATCGAGCGTATCAATATTCGCGGCAATACCCGCACCCGCGACTACGTGATCCGCCGCGAGTTCGATCTCTCCGAGGGTGACGCCTACAACCGCGCCCTGGTCGACCGTGCCGAGCGGCGGCTGAAGAACCTCGACTTCTTCAAGAGCGTGAAGATCACCACCGAGCCGGGCTCGTCCAGCGATCGCGTCGTCCTGGTCGTCGATCTCGAGGAGAAGTCGACCGGCGACTTCTCGGTCTCGGGCGGCTATTCGACCACGGACGGTGCGCTCGCCGAAGTCAGTATCTCGGAACGCAACTTCCTGGGACGAGGCCTGTTTGCGAAGGCGTCGGTGACCTACGGACAATATGCGCGCGGCTACTCGCTGTCGTTCGTCGAGCCGTATTTGCTCGACTATCGCGTCGCGCTCGGTCTCGACCTGTACCAGCGCCAGCAACTCGCAAACAGCTACATTTCGTACGGTACCGAAACGCTCGGCTTCAGCCCGCGGCTAGGCTTCAGCCTGCGTGAAGACCTCGCGTTGCAGCTCCGCTACTCGATTTATCAGCAGAAGATCAGCCTGCCGTACCAGCTCGCGAACTGTAACAACAATCCCAACAACGGCCTGCTTGCCTTCAACCCGTCGCCGGCCTTCGCGCAACTGAACGGAATTCCCGCGGGAGGCACTGCGACGGCTGGGGGCCAGAGCGCCACCGACAGCTCCGGACTCGGCCTGTGGTGCTACAGCGACGGCGAAGCTTCGCTGCCGGTTCGCAAGGAGTTGCAGGGCGGCAAGACACTCACGTCGGCGCTCGGCTACTCGCTCAACTACAACACGCTCGACAACAACAAAAACCCGACGGACGGCCTGCTGGTCGACTTCAAGCAGGACTTCGCCGGCGTCGGTGGCGACGTCAGCTACATCAAGTCCGCGATCGACGTGAAGTACTACACCCCGCTGGTCGCCGATATCGTCGGCCTGATCCATGCCCAGGGTGGTATTCTCAACCAGGTCGGCAACGATCAGATCCGGATGCTCGACCACTTCCAGATGGGTCCAAACCTGGTCCGCGGTTTTGCTCCGAACGGCATTGGTCCGCGCGACATCAACCCGTTCGGCACGATGGACGCGCTCGGCGGCACCAAGTACTGGGGCGTGTCGGCGGAATTGCAGATGCCGTTCTGGTTCCTGCCGAAGGAAGTCGGGCTCAAGGGGTCGATCTATGCTGACGCCGGTGGTCTCTATGACTACAAGGGACCGACGTCGTGGGCGCAGACGGGCGAGGTCAACGTGCCGGGCTGCATTCCGCCAACTGTCGGCAATGGGGTGGTCCCGTCCAATCCTGGAACCTGCCTTGGACTGCAGTACGATAATGGTAACGTCGTCCGCACCTCGGTCGGTGTCGGCCTGATCTGGCAATCGCCGTTCGGTCCGCTGCGGTTCGACTACGCGGTCCCACTTACCAAGGGTCAGTTCGATCGCGTGCAGCAATTCAAGTTTGGCGGCGGAACATCGTTCTAACCGCGATCGTCGGCCGCACTGCGACGGATGGAATGGCGCTGCCGATCTTCTTCAAGAGTCCCCCTTCGTCGACGCTGGCTGACATCGCCGCGTTGACGAAGGCGCATTTGGTCGATCCCGCCAGGGGCGATCATGTGATCAAGGGGCTTGCCTCGCTCGACGAGGCTGGCCCGATGCATCTGACGTTTTTCGACAATCTCAAATATGTCGACCAGCTCGCCGCAACCAAGGCCGGCGCTTGTCTGGTCAGCCCGCGCTTCGAGGCGGACGTGCCTGCCCATGTGGCCGTGTTGCGGGCCGCAAAGCCGTTCCACGCCTTCGTGCAACTGGCCCGGCAATGGCACAGCGACGCGCTCAGGCCGGGCTCGTGGTTCGGTGTCGAAGGCATCGCGCCGTCGGCGATTATCGACCCCACGGCGCATCTGGAGGACGGCGTGATCGTCGACCCGTTGGCCGTGATCGGGGCCAGGGTCGAGATCGGTTCGGGGACTGTCGTCGGGGCGGGCGCCGTGATCGGGGCCGATGTCAAGATCGGACGCGACTGCAATGTCGGCGCCAAGACCACGATCCAGAACACGCTGATCGGCAACAACGTGCTGATTCATCCCGGCTGCAACATCGGCCAGGACGGCTACGGCTTCATCTTCTTCGGGCCCGACGGCCATCTTAAGGTGCCGCAGACCGGTCGGGTCCTGATCCAGAACAATGTCGAGATCGGCGCCGGTTCCACCATCGACCGCGGTAGCCTGCGTGACACCGTGATCGGCGAGGGTACTAAAGTCGACAACCAGGTCCAGATCGGCCACAATGTGACCATCGGCAGGCACTGCTTGCTGGCGGCCCAGATCGGGCTCGCGGGCAGCCTGACCATTGGCGACAATGTCGCGCTGGGCGCCAAGGTGGGCATCAACAACCATCTGAAGATCGGCGACGGCGCCCAGGTCACCGCGATGAGTGCCGTGAAGGACGACATTCCAGCCAACGGCCGCTGGGGCGGTCACTTTGCCAAACCGACCAAACAGTGGTTTAGGGAGATCCTTGCGGTGGAGCGCCTGGTGCGTGACGGTGCGCCGAATTCGAAAGGCGAGGAAAGGGAGTGATGGAGGAGTCACCGGTCAGGTTCGAGCTTGTGGACATCAACGACATCCTCAAGACGCTGCCGCACCGCTATCCGATGTTGTTGATCGACCGGGTCATCAACATCCGCGCCGACTATAGCGGCATCGGCGTCAAGAACGTCACGTACAACGAACCATCGTTCCTCGGGCATTTTCCCGAGCGTCCCGTCTATCCCGGCGTGATGATGATCGAGGCCATGGCGCAGACTGCCGGCGTGATCGGCATCAAGTCGGTGGAGGGCACCGAGAAGCCGCGCGCGGTCTACTTCCTCACCATCGACAAGTGCAAATTCCGTAAGCCCGTGATGCCCGGCGACACCATCGAGTACCACATGCGCTCGATCGGCCGCCGCAAGACCATGTGGTGGTTTCACGGCGACGCCAAGGTCAACGGTCAGATCGTCGCCGAAGCCGATGTCGGCGCGATGCTGACGGATTGATCGGCTCGGCGCGCCTTCAATCTTCGTCCCGTGTACCGCGCGCTGCAATATGCAGTCATGATACGTCACTGGACATGCCGGGCAATGTCGCGCTAACAGCCGGAAAATTCGATTGTTTAGCGCGCTTGCGCATCAACCAGTAGCGGGCCTGTCGTAATGAGCATGATCGATCCCACCGCGCGGATTGCGGATGGCGCCGTGATCGGCGAGGGCACCTCGATCGGCCCCTATTGCATCATCGGCCCCAACGTCGCGATCGGCGCGAACTGCAAGCTTGATGCGCATGTGACCGTCTCCGGCCATACGTCGATCGGCGCGGAATGCGTGATCTCGCCGTTTGCGGTGCTGGGCGGACCGCCGCAGGATCTGAGCTACCGCGGAGAGCCGACGCGGCTTGAGATCGGCACCGGCTGCACCATCCGCGAAGGTGTGACGATGAACATCGGCACGGTGAAAGGCGGCGGGCTGACGCGCGTCGGCGACCGCGGCTATTTCATGAACAACAGCCATGTCGGTCATGACTGCATGGTCGGCAATGATGTGATCTTTGCGACATCAGCCACGCTTGGCGGTCACTGCGAGATCGGGGACTTCGTCTATATCGGCGGGCTCTCGGCCGTGCACCAGTTCACCCGGATCGGGCGACAGGTGATGGTCGGCGGCGTCTGCGGCGTGCGCGACGACATCATCCCGTTCGGCCTCGCCAACGGCCAATATGCCGTGCTCGAAGGTCTCAACATCATCGGCATGAAGCGCCGCAAGTTCACCAGGGAGCGGCTGGTGACCGTCCGCGCCTTCTACCAGAAGCTATTCCATGGCGAGGGCGTCTTCGCCGAGCGATTGGCCGCGGTGCAGCCGCTGGCGGCCGAGGATCCGGCGATCGCCGAAATCCTCGCCTTCATCGGCAAAGGCAAGCGGCCGCTCTGTCTTCCGGCTGTCGACGGCAAGCACTGATGCGAGGGGCGCCCGAGCCATGACGTCAGCGGCTCCAGCGATTTCCTCTCCGGTTGGCGTCATCGCAGGCGGCGGCGCCATGCCGTTTGCGGTCGCGGAGTCGCTTGCCAAACGCGGTATCGCGCCGGTGCTGTTCGCATTGCGCGGCGCGTGCGATCCGGTCCGTGTCGAGGGGTTCCGCCATCGCTGGATTTCGGTCGGCCAGCTCGGGCGGGCGACCAGATTGTTTCGCGAGGAGGGCTGCCGCGACCTGATCTTCATCGGCACCTTGATGCGGCCGGCGCTGTCGGAAATCCGGCTGGATCTGAAGACGCTCCGTGTTCTCGCAAACGTCATCCGCGCGTTTCGAGGCGGTGACGATCATCTGCTATCGGGGGTGGGCCGCATTCTCGAGCAGGATGGATTTCGCATGGTCGGGATCAAGGATGTCGCCCCGGATCTGCTGATGCCCGAAGGCTGCATCACGCGCACGACGCCGGCCGGCAACGCCAGCGCCGACATTGCAAGGGGGCGCGAGGTGCTTGCCGCGCTCAGCCCGTTCGACATCGGCCAGGCTGCGGTTGTGATCGACGGGCATGTGGTCGCCGTCGAGGACATCGAGGGCACCGACGGGCTTCTGGCGCGTGTGGCGCGGCTGCGTGCCGACGGCCGCATCCGTGCCCCGAGCGGTCGCGGCGTGCTGGTGAAGGCGCCCAAGAGCAGCCAGGATCTGCGCTACGATCTGCCGACAGTCGGGCCGCGCACGGTCGAGGGCGCCGCGAAAGCGGGCCTTGCCGGGATTGCCGTCATTGCCGGCAATACGCTTGCCGCCGAACCGCAGGCGATGATCGAGGCTGCGGACGCAAGACGGCTGTTCGTCATCGGTGTGCCAAGCTGATGCACGGCCGCGCCCCAGACGTCACGCGCAAGATCTTCCTGATCGCGACGGAGGAATCCGGCGATCGCCTCGGGGCGGCGCTGATGAAGGTGCTGCGCCAGCGGCTCGGCGATGCCGTGCAGTTTGCCGGCGTCGGCGGCCGCATGATGGCGCGCGAGGGCCTCACGTCGCTGTTTCCGATCGAAGAACTTTCGATTGTCGGCCTTGCCGCTGTCGTGCAGCAGTTGCCGAAAATCCTGCGATTGATCCGGCACGCTACGGATGCCGTGATCGATGCGGCGCCGGACGTGCTGGTCATCATCGACAGCCCCGACTTCACCCATCGCGTCGCCCGTCGCGTCCGGGCGCGCAATCCTACCATTCCGATCGTCGACTATGTGTCGCCGTCGGTCTGGGCCTGGCGACCGGGCAGGGCGCGCGCGATGCTCGGCTATGTCGATCACGTGCTGGCGCTGTTGCCGTTCGAGCCGGAAGAATATCGCAAGCTGCGCGGGCCGCCCTGCAGCTATGTCGGCCATCCCCTGACCGAGCAGTTTGCCTCGCTGCGGCCGAACGACGAGGAAGCAAAGCGGCGCGATGCGCAGCCGCCGGTCCTGCTGGTGCTGCCGGGCAGCCGACGCAGCGAGATCAGGCATCATCTCGCGCTGTTCGGCGAAACGCTGGCGCGATTGCGCGCAAGCGGCGTTGTGTTCGAGCCGGTCCTTCCGACCATGCCGCATCTGGAAGCTGTGATCCGCGAGGGTGTGCAGGGCTGGCAGGTCAAGCCGCAGATCGTGGTCGGCGAGAGCGAGAAGCGCGCCGCGTTCAGGATCGCACATGCCGCGTTCGCCAAATCGGGCACCGTGACGCTGGAGCTGGCGCTGTCAGGCGTTCCGATGGTGACGGCCTACCGCGTCGGCGCCATCGAGGCCTTCATCCTGCGCCGCGCGATCCGCGTGCCATCGGTGATCCTGGCCAATCTCGTGATCGGCCGGGAGGTGATCCCGGAATTCCTGCAGGAGAACGCGACGCCCGAAAAGCTGTCGCAGGCGCTCGGCGAGGTGCTCGCGGATTCCGCGCGGCGCCGCAGCCAGATCGAGGCCTTCGCCACGATGGACGCGATCATGTCGACCGGCGACCAGCCGCCAAGCGTTCGCGCCGCCGACATCGTGCTGGCGACAATGCGGAACGGTCCGCCGACGAACTAGCCGTCGTTCAAGACACCCGGCCAGCACGCCGGCGCATCTGGTTCGTCTTCATCTATCCCTATGAGCTTTACGGTCGGTCCCGCTCGAGCCGTGCTTGGCCCCAAGCAGGGCTCCGCAGCTTATTGCAGTTGCGACTTAGTTGCATGAAGCTTGCCTGGCGGAACTGCTTGTGTCAATCCTGATTGCGAGTAACTCGCAACTGGGGTGGGGCGACTGTGGGAGTGCGGCGTCAGGTCGACGATTTAAGAGAGGTCCGCAACGAAATTGCGAATGCATCGCAATTGCATCTCTCTAGTTCCAGTCGACGATCCCAGGTGTCAGTGGTGGTGGGCTTGGTGGCTGCGTTTCTGGTTTCCGCGCCTGCCGCCGCTGACGACGCCGCTTCGCTGAACGGCATTCCCCCGTCGTCGATCGCGACCAGCCTGCCGGACGAGGGCGATCCCACCGGCGTGCGCAAATGGCTCGCGGAAGGCGGGATCAGTTATGGGCTGATCTACACCGGCGAAGCGTTGCGCAACCTGTCCGGAGGCGTGCGGCGCGGTGGGCTCTATGAGGGCAAGCTCGAGGCCTTCGTCGCGGCCGACCTGGAGAAGCTCGCGGGGTGGTCAGGGCTGGGTTTCTTCGCCAACGCCTTCCAGATTCATCATACGGCGGGGCTGCGCGACCAGCATTTCGAGAGCCTGATCACGATCAGCAACATCGAGGCTGTGCCGTCGACACGGTTGTCCGAGCTATGGCTGGAGCAGAAATTGTTCGACGATCGCTTCAGCATCCGCCTCGGCCAGCTTGCGGCGGACACCGAGTTCTTCGTCAGCGACTACAGCAAGACGCTCATCAGCAGCGATTGGCCGACAATTGCCGGTGGCAATTTGCCAAGTGGCGGTCCCGCTTATCCTCTCGCAACGCCGGGCATCCGGCTGAAATTCGATCCCAGCCCAAGCTGGACGACCCTGGTCGGATTGTTCAACGGCGATCCAGGCGGGCAGGCGACCGTCAATCGCGCCGGCACCAATTTCCGCGTGAACGATCCGCCCTTGCTGATGGGGGAATTGCAGTATCGCTACAATCAGGACAAGGATTCGCGCGGGCTGGCCGGCACGCTGCGGCTTGGCGGATGGCACCACTTCGGGATGTTCGCGGACATGAGGTTCGACGATGCCGGCCTTTCGCAGGCGAGCCCGTTCAGCAGCGGGAACGCTCGTCTGTTTCGCGGGTCGAGCGGCATCTACGGCATCATCGATCAGCAGATCTGGCGCCCCGAGGGCGGGGATGCCGCAAGCGGCATCGCCGTGTTCAGCCGGATCTCGGGCACTCCATCGGATCGCAACCTGATCGACTTCTTCGTCGACACCGGAATCGTGTTCTCAGGACTGCTGCCCGGCAGACCTGACGACAAGTTCGGAGCGTCGTTCATCTGCGCGCATATCTCCGATCGGGCGCGCGCGCTCGATCGCGACATCATCGACCTAACTGGAGTCCATCAGCCGCTTAGAGATTTCGAGCTCACGATTGAGCTCTCCTACCAGGCTCAGATCAAGCCAGGCTGGACGCTTCAGCCTGTCTTTGAATACATCGTCCATCCCGGTGGACACGTCCCTGATCGGGGCTTGCCGGGTTCGCCTGTGAAGAGCGGGGCACTGATCGGCGTACGCAGCACGATCGCGTATTAGCAAGCCGTCATCGGTGGAGATCGCAGCCCGCCGCAAACGAAAACGGCGCCATCAGAACGATGGCGCCGTCTGAAACTTCGCAGAAAGCTTGAAGCTTACTTCCGCTGGTCGATCGGGACGTATTCGCGGCGGGCGACGCCGGTGTAGAGCTGGCGCGGGCGGCCGATCTTCTGCTGCGGATCTTCGATCATCTCGCTCCACTGGCTGATCCAGCCGACGGTGCGGGCGACCGCGAACAGCACGGTGAACATGTCGACCGGGAAGCCCATCGCCTTCAGCGTGATGCCCGAATAGAAGTCCACGTTCGGATAGAGCTTGCGGTCGATGAAGTACTGGTCGCTGAGCGCGATCTTCTCCAGCTCCATCGCCACCTTCAGCATCGGATCGTCGCCGTGGCCGGTCTCCTTCAGCACGGCATGACACATCTTCTGCATGATCTTGGCGCGCGGATCGTAGTTCTTGTAGACGCGGTGGCCAAAGCCCATCAGGCGGACTTCGCTGTTCTTGTCCTTCACCTTGGCGATGAAGTCTGGAATGTTCTCGACCTTACCGATGCCGTACAGCATGTTCAGCGCGGCTTCGTTGGCGCCGCCATGCGCCGGGCCCCACAGGCAGGCGATGCCGGCCGCGATGCAGGCGAACGGGTTGGCGCCCGAAGAGCCGGCGATGCGCACCGTGGAGGTCGACGCATTCTGCTCGTGGTCGGCGTGCAGGATGAAGATCTTCTCCAGCGCGTCGGCGAGCACCGGGTTGATCTTGTATTCCTCGCAAGGCACGCCGAAGCACATATTGAGGAAGTTCTCGGCGAACTTCAGCGAGTTCTTCGGATACATGAAGGGCTGGCCGATGGTGTATTTGTAGGCCATCGCCGCCAGCGTCGGGATCTTCGCGATCATGCGCATGGAAGCGATCATGCGCTGCTGCGGATCATTGATGTCGGTGGAGTCGTGGTAGAACGCGGCGAGTGCGCCGACGGCAGCGACCATGATCGCCATCGGATGGGCGTCGCGGCGGAAGCCCTGGAAGAAGCGCGCCATCTGTTCGTGCACCATCGTATGATGGGTGACGCGGTAGTCGAAATCCTTCTTCTGCGCCGGAGTCGGAAGCTCCCCGTAGAGCAGGAGATAGCAGGTCTCCAGGAAGTCGCCGTGCTCGGCGAGTTGCTCGATCGGATAGCCGCGGTATTCGAGGATACCGGCGTCGCCGTCGATATAGGTGATCTTGGACTGGCAGCTCCCCGTCGAGGTGAAGCCCGGGTCGTAGGTGAACACGCCGGCCTGATTGTACAGCTTGCCGATGTCGATGACATCAGGACCGACGGTGCCACTCAGGATCGGGAAATCGTAGGTCTTGTTGCCGATCGTGAGGGTAGCTGTTTTGCTGCTGGATTGTGCGTCCATCGTGTAGTCCCCGATGAATTGTTGCGAAAATCGAGCCTGCCCGAGTTGCCGTTTCTACGGCGGATGTCGGGACAAGCCGGATTGTCTAGAAGGCCTCGCGGAATGCGTAGCTTATTGCCCTGTGCGCTGCAAGGTGGACCCTCGGAGGGGCATGGCAGGGGGCTTACGCAGCCGACTGATCGCCCAGCCGGGCAAGACTTTCCTCCCGCCCCAATACCGCCAGGACATCGAAAATACCCGGCGAGGTGGTGCGTCCCGTCAATGCCACCCGGAGCGGCTGGGCGACGGCGCCGAGCTTGAGATTGTTCTGCTCCGCGAAATTCCGCATGGCGGCTTCCGTGGTCTCCAGCCGCCAGTCGGTGACCGTCTCCAGCGCCGCGCGAAGCTTGCCGATCAGCGCGCGCGTTTCCGGCGTCAGCAGCGCGGCGGCCTTTGGCTCGATCTGGATCGGCCGGTCGGCGAAGATGAAAGAGGCGCCCGCGATCAATTCGATCAGCGTCTTGGCGCGCTCCTTCAGGCTCGGCATCGCCCGCAGCAATTGCGCGCGCGTCCCGTCGTTGAGCTTGGCCTTGATGGCGGCGCCGTCGGGAACGTAGTCCAGCACGTTCTCGAACTGCGTCACGAGAGATTGATCGTCGCTGTGCCGGATATAGTGGCCGTTGAGGTTCTCCAGCTTGGCGAAGTCGAACCGCGCCGCTGAACGGCCGATCGACGGCAGGTCGAAGGCCTCGATCATCTCCTGCGTGGAGAATATCTCCTGGTCGCCATGGCTCCAGCCGAGCCGGACCAGGTAGTTGCGCAGCGCCGCCGGCAGGTAGCCCATCGCCCGGTAGGCATCGACGCCGAGCGCGCCGTGGCGCTTGGAGAGCTTTGAGCCGTCGGGGCCATGGATCAGCGGGATATGGGACATGCTCGGGATGTTCCATTCCAGTGCGTCGTAGATCTGCTTCTGGCGCGCGGCGTTGATCAGGTGATCGTCGCCGCGGATGACATGTGTCACGCCCATGTCGTGGTCGTCGACCACCACCGCGAGCATGTAGGTCGGCGTGCCGTCGCCGCGCAGCAGGACGAGGTCGTCGAGGTTCTCGTTCTGCCAGACCACGCGGCCCTGGACCTGATCCTCGATCACGGTCTCGCCGGTCAGGGGCGCCTTCAGCCGGATCGTGGGTTTCATCCCGGCTGGCGCGTCGGCCGGATCACGGTCGCGCCACATTCCGTCGTAGAGGCGAGTGCGGCCCTCGGCGCGCGCTTTCTCGCGCATGGCGGCAAGTTCCTCTGCCGTGGCGTAGCAGCGATAGGCGCGCCCGGCGGCGAGCAACTGCTCGGCGACCTTGCGGTGGCGGGCGGCGCGGCTGAACTGGTAGATGACCTCGCCGTCCCAATTCAGCTCGAGCCAGGTCAGGCCATCCAGGATGGCCTCGATCGCCTCCTTGGTGGAGCGCTCGCGGTCGGTGTCCTCGATCCGGAGCAGCATCTTGCCGCCGTGCTTCCTGGCATAGAGCCAGTTGAACAGCGCGGTGCGGGCGCCCCCGATATGGAGGAAGCCGGTCGGCGAGGGGGCGAAGCGTGTGACGACGGAATCAGACATGACCGGATGCGAACTCGGGCTTGAACGGCGCTGGTGTATAGCAGGAACAACGCATAACTAAAGCCTTGGCCTTACCAAAGCCTTGGCTGTCCACTTGGGCTGTCCCAAGGCAGCCTCGAAAGCGGCAGCCTCGAAAGCGGCGGCCTCGAAAGCGGGCTTGGCGGGCCGGGGCGAATTTGGCAGAAGGGCGGCTGATCCCTTTTTTGAGCATGATCTTTCGGGAAAGCGGCTTCCGGTTTTCTGGACCATGCATAGGAACCCTCGATGACGACAGAACCAGTGGCGGCAGAAGCGGTGGCGGCGGAGACCGGACGCGATTTCATTCGCGACATCGTCCAGGCTGACCTCGCGTCAAAGACGCACAGCCACGTCGTGACGCGCTTCCCGCCGGAGCCGAACGGCTACCTGCACATCGGCCACGCCAAGTCGATCGCGCTTAACTTCGGCATCGCGCAGGAGTTTCCCGGCCACTGCAACCTGCGCTTCGACGACACCAATCCGACCAAGGAAGAGCAGGAATATATCGACTCGATCCAGGCCGACGTGCGCTGGCTCGGCTACGACTGGGGCGACAATCTCTATTTTGCCTCCGACTATTTCGAGCGCCTCTACGAATGGGCCGAAAGCCTGATCAAGCAGGGCGACGCCTATGTCGACGACCAGAGCCAGGAGGAGATCCGCCTCGCGCGCGGAACGCTGACCGAGCCCGGCAAGAACTCGCCCTATCGCGACCGCTCGGTAGAGGAGAACCTCGACCTGTTCCGCCGCATGAAGGCCGGCGAGTTCCCGAACGGCGCGCGCGTGCTGCGGGCCAAGATCGACATGACCTCGGGCAACATCAACATGCGCGACCCGGTGCTGTACCGGATTCTGCACGCACACCATCCGCGCACCGGCGACACATGGTCGATCTATCCGAGCTATGACTATGCCCACGGGCAGTCGGACGCGATCGAGGGCGTCACGCACTCGATCTGCACGCTCGAATTCGAGGATCATCGCCCGCTCTATGAATGGCTGCTCGACAAGCTGCCGGTGCCGTCCAAGCCCAGGCAGTACGAATTTGCGCGCCTGAACCTGACCTATACGCTGCTCTCCAAGCGCGTGCTGACCCAGCTCGTGCGCGAGGGACATGTCGCCGGCTGGGACGATCCCCGCATGCCCACGATTGCAGGCTTGAAGCGGCGCGGCGTGCCGCCAGCGGCGATCCGCGAGTTTATCAAGCGGATCGGCGTGGCCAAGTCCAACAGCGTCGTCGACGTCGGCATGCTGGAGTTCTGCATCCGCGAGGAGCTGAACCGCACCGCGCTCCGACGCATGGCGGTGCTGCGGCCGCTCAAGGTGGTGATCGAGAACTATCCGGAAGGGCAGGTCGAGGAGATCGAGGCGATCAACCACCCCGACGATCCCACGGCCGGCACCCGCAAGATCGCCTTCGGCCGCGAGCTCTATATCGAGCGCGACGACTTCATGGAGAACCCGCCGAAGAAATTCTTCCGCCTCTCGCCGGGCACCGAAGTGCGGCTACGCTACGCCTATTTCATCAAGTGCACCGGCGTCATCAAGAACGACGCCGGCGAGGTCGTCGAGCTGCGCTGCACCTATGATCCCGCGACCAAGGGCGGCAATGCGCCCGACGGCCGCAAGGTGAAGGCGACCATGCACTGGCTGCCGGCGGCGCAGTCGAAACCGGCCGAGATCCGCATCTACAACCAGCTCTTCGCGACGCCCAGTCCGGACGCCGGCAACTTCGCCGCCGACCTCAATCCGCAGTCGCTGGAAGTGCTGACGGACGCGCGCATCGAGCCGGCGATCGCCGAGAGCAATTCGAACGAGGTAATGCAGTTCGAGCGCCAGGGCTATTTCGTGCGCGATGCCGACTCGACGTCGGACAAGATGGTGTTCAACCGCACCATTGGACTCCGCGATACCTTCGCCAAGGAAGTCGGCGGCAAAAGCTAGGGGCGGGCGAGATGCAGGGCGAAGCCGAGGAGATCGTCTCCGCCATCATGGCAAAATGGTCCGCCGGCTTCAGCAGGCTGGATGCCGCAGCACTCGCTTCGCTCTATTCGGAGCGCGCGTTCTTCTTCGGCTCCAATCCGACGCTCTATCGCGGCAGGGAAGGGGTTGCGGCCTACTTCAACGGCCTGCCGCAATGGCGCTCGCCGACCGTTCAGTTTTCCGATGTGCGCGCCGCGCAGGTCAGCCCTGATCTCATCAACATGGCTGGCACCGCGTCATTCTTTCTGGGCGAGAGTGATCCGACGTTCTCAGTCAAGATCACCTGGGTCATCGTTCGTGAAGACGGCGACTGGAAAATCGCCAGCCATCACGTTTCATCGAAGACGCCGCTGATTGACCAATAGGCGGGTCACCCGGGCGGTCGTCGCTAGATGTCGTAATAGAGGTGGAACTCGTACGGATGCGGGCGTAGCCGGATTGGATCGACCTCTTTCTTCCGCTTGTAGTCGAGCCAGGTTTCGATCACGTCGGCGGTAAAGACGTCGCCACGGAGCAGGAAGGCGTGATCGCGCTCGAGCGCGTCGAGTGCCTGGTCCAGCGATCCGGGCGTCGACTTCACATCCTTCGCCTCGGCGGGCGGCAGGTCGTAAAGATTCTTGTCGATCGGGCTGCCCGGGTCGATCCGGTTGTTGATGCCGTCGAGGCCGGCCATCAGCATCGCGGAGAAAGCCAGATAGGGATTGCACGAAGGATCCGGCGAGCGGAACTCGACGCGCTTGGCCTTCGGGTTCGGCGAATACATCGGAATGCGGCAGCAGGCCGAGCGGTTGCGCTGGGAGTAGACCAGGTTGATCGGGGCCTCATAGCCCGGCACCAGGCGCCGATAGGAGTTCGTGGTGGGCGCGCAAAGCCCGCACAGCGCCCAGGCGTGGGTCAGGAGACCGCCGATATAGTAGCGGGCAAGCTGGCTCAGCTCGGCATAGTCGCCCCTGTCGTAGAACAGATTGGTCTCGCCCTTCCATAGCGACTGGTGAACGTGCATCCCTGAAGCGTTGTCCTCGAACAGCGGTTTGGGCATGAACGTCGCGGTCATGCCATGCTGCTTCGCGGTGTTCTTCACCACGTATTTGTAGATCATCAGATTGTCCGCCATGCGCGTGAGCGTGGTGAAGCGCATGTCGATCTCGTTCTGGCCGCCGGTCGCGACTTCATGGTGATGGGCTTCGATCTGGATGCCGAGTTCTTCCATCGTCAGCACCATTTCGGCGCGGAGATCCTGCATGCTGTCGGTGGGGGGAACGGGAAAGTATCCTTCTTTCGGGCGCGGCTTGTGGCCCAGATTCGGCACTTCCTCCTTGCCCGTGTTCCAACTGCCTTCACCGGAATCGATTTCGTGGAAGGCGTAATTGATGCCCTGTCCGTAGCGGACGTCGTCGAACACGAAGAACTCCGCCTCCGGACCGAAGTAGCTCGTATCGGCGCGCCCGGTGCCCTTCAGATGGGTCTCGGCCTTCTGCGCGATGTAGCGAGCATCGCGGCTATAGGATTGACCGGTCACGGGGTCGCGGATGTTGCAGATCAGGACCAGGGTCGATGCCAGCGAATACGGGTCGAGGAAAGCCGTGGTCGGATCTGCGACGACAAGCATGTCGCTTTCCTGGATTTCCTGAAAGCCGCGGATCGATGAGCCGTCGAAGCCAATGCCCTCGCTGAGAGCATCGATACTCGCCGCGCTCGGCGGGACGGAAAAATGCTGCCACACCCCCGGCAGGTCGGTGAAGCGCAGGTCGATCATCTGCACCTTCTCATCGGTGATCGCCTTCACGAGATCTTCGGCTGTCGTACATCTGGGAAACATGGCTTCGCTCCTGTCATGGAGAGCCGGTCACTAGAGGTCATGTTGTCGCTCCGCCGCGCGTTAAAGCGGCTTGCGACGAATCCTGCGCCACGTTCGCGGTTGCCGCACCGGAGCGTCAGCTTTGGTGCGGCCCGCGCATCAGCTTCATGGCGTCTTCGATATGCCGCCAGGTCTTGGCGAGTTCGACCTCGCCCTTTGCCTCGAGCTCGATGGCATTCTGCGCAGCTTCCGCAATGGCCTTGGCACCATGTGCTTCCAAGAGCTGCCGCGCATAATCGTGGATTTCGATTTCTCGCATGGCGTCATGCTCCTCTCGTTCTGGACGCAACCTTGAATTCCGGTCGGGCCGAGAGCCGTAGACGTTGACACCTGATTGAGCGCAGCAGTTTGCATCCTGCTGCGGCGCACTTGCAAGCGTGCTTTCCGGGTGATGGGCGGCGGGAAGCGGCTCCGGAACACGGAGAGCCGCAACACAACGCAGGTCAGGCGGGATGTCTTTCCGGCGCCGCGCCGCGTGACCATATGCATGGGAGAGGGGAGGTGAGCGTCATGCGCATTCAACACTGGCAGGACGTTGCCAGCTTGTTGGTGGGTGTGTGGCTGGTCGGGTCGCCGTTTGCCCTGGGCTTCGGCGGAGCGGCCGTCTGGATCACCATCGCGCTTGGGTTGGCTGTCATCCTGTTTGCCGTCGAGGCATTTGTCATTCCGTCCTATCTGGAGGAATGGGGAGAGATGCTGCTCGGACTGGCTCTGCTCTTGGCACCGTGGACGGTCGGCTACGAGCAGGTCTCGGCGACGGTAAGCAGCGTGCTGTCGGGCATGCTGGTGATCCTCTTGGCCGGCTGGGAGCTGCTGACGGATCGTGATTTCACCGCCTGGTGGCACGATCGCTGGCATCACCGCGCCGGCTGAGAAGGCGGGTTTGGCCGAGCCATCGGTCCGACCGCTACGCGGTAGCGGCCGGCGCGAGGGGATTGTTGCGGCAGAGGTGTCGACCCGCTCCTGCCGGATGTTGGATTCCCCCGCCACAGGGCTTGGTAGCCCCCGGGGCAAGGGCTATTGGGCGTCACGATGCGGTTCTCGGTTCGACCTGCTCCCAGATGCTGGTCTTGTTCGTTTCCGGCATCAGGAAAACGGCGAGCACGAAGCAGATCGCAGGAACTAGGATCGGATAGATCAGCGCGTAGCCGACGCTGCCAGTGGCGGCGAAAGCCGCCGAGGTGATGAACGGCACCAAGCCGCCGCCCCAGCCATTGCCGATGTGATACGGCACCGACACCGACGTGTACCGGATTCTGCTGGGGAAGAACTCCGCAAGGAACGCGCCGACCGGCCCGTACACCATCCCGACGTAACAGACGAGGATGAAGATGATGAAGATTGCGATCGGATAGTTGATGTTTCCGGGGTGCGTGACCGTTCCGAGCCACAGATACAGCGGATAATAGGTGATCGCGGCAAGCAGCATGCCTCCCAGGATCACCGGTTTGCGGCCGATCAGGTCCGACAGCCAGCCAAAGAAGATCAGGCTCGGCGTCGCAAGTAGCAGCGCAGCCCCGACGATGTACGACGAGGTCAGCGCGTCCACCTTGGAGACCTGCTGCAGGAAGTACAGCGCCCAGAACTGACCGCTGTACCACACCACGCCCTGTCCGATCAGGACGATGATGGCGATTCCGATGTATTTGATGTTCGAGCTAAGGAACGCCTCCTTCCAGGGATTCCTGGTCATCTGCCCGCGGGCCTTGATCTCCTGGAAGATCGGCGTCTCCTGGAGCTGGAGGCGGATGTAGATGGCGATGGCCACCAGCAGGAATGACAGCAGGAACGGAACGCGCCATCCCCATTCGTTGAAGGCCTGATCGCCAAAATAGATCCGGGTCAGAATGATCACGGCCAGCGACACCACGATCCCGAGCGTCGGCGAGGTCTGGAGCCAGCCTGTGTAGTAGCCGCGTCTGTCGTCGGGCACATGCTCGGCCACATAGGTGATGGCGCCGCCATACTCGCCACCCAGGCACAGGCCCTGGATCATGCGCAGCCCGAACAGCACGAACGCGGCGGTGAGACCGATCGACTGGTAAGTCGGGATCAGGCCGATCGCGCCCGTTCCCAGTCCCATTCCGGTGAGCGTGATGAGGAACGTGTACTTGCGGCCGACCCGGTCGCCCATCCATCCGAAGAGGAATGCTCCGAGCGGACGGATCAGGAATCCTGCAGTGAACAGGGCGATCGTGCTCAGCAGGGCTGCGACGGGGTGGGATTGTTCGAAGAACTTGACCGACAGAACGGCGGCCAGGCTGCCAAAGATATAGAAGTCATACCATTCGATGATGTTTCCGACCGACGCGGCAACGATCACCCGGCGAAAATCGCTCGGTACTTGAATTGCCATGTGCTGCTCCTTCGGTTCAAAGGCTTCTCCTCGCGTTTTTCAGCGCTCTGTTCGCTCGCGGAGTGCGCGTGATGCGTGACGCTACAGGCCTGATTTGCGAGTTGCGTCCGCAACGCCGGTCTCAGGGAAGCCTTGAACCACCTGAGAAGGGCTCCAGCGGTCTTCGAACCGCGAGCCACCACTGCCTCTTTCCCATCTGTCCGGGTGGAGGCGTGAGAGTAGTCTAATCCTCAATGGGACTGTGGCCTTATGAGACTTTCGGCTCAATCGGGCTTGGAGCGCTAAGATCGGAAACGCGCCGGCAGGGCGTTCTTTCCTCCGTATTCCGCATCTGTTCCGCTATCCCGCGGATACCCGGTTCCGGTAGCTTTGTTGAAGCAGGAATACTCCAGGGCGCAGGATGTCGGACGAGGGCAGGACGCCGGGCGGCAGGCGCGGCTATGCCGGCACCTGGCCGCCCCGCGAGGCGGTGGCGCCGGCGGGTGGTTATGCCCCGATCGGCGTCGGCGCCTGGCCGCCAATCGTCGAGACGTTGCGCCAGTGGGTCCGGGCGGAAGCGGGCGCCGGACGGCTTCTGCCCTGGGTGCCGGTCGCGTTCGGCTGCGGCATCGCGCTTTACTTCGCCGCCGACCATGAGCCAGTGCTGTCGGTCGCGGCCATCGTCGCCATCGCGCTATGCGCTGTCGCGTTCCTGCTCAGGCGGCGGCAGGCGTTCGCTGCCGCCGTCATCATTGCCGCCGTTGCGGCGGGTTTTGCGGTTGCCACCTGGCGCACCGCGCGGGTCGCACATGGCGTGCTGGCGCGGCCGATGTTTTCGGTGTCGCTCACCGGATTTGTCGAGACACGTGACATCCGCGAGCGTACCGACCGTTTCGTGCTGCGCGTCGCGAGCATCGAAAGCCAGCGCGGCGCGCCGAAGCTCGAGCGTGTCAGGCTGTCGGTGAAGAAGGGCACTGCCCCTGACGTCGGCAGCTTCGTCGAATTGAAGGCACGGCTGCAGCCGCCGCTCGCTCCCTTACGGCCCGGCAGCTACGATTTCAGCCGCGATCTCTATTTCCAGGGCATCGGCGCCTCCGGTTTCGTACTCGGCGCGATCAAGACGACGGCGTCGCCGGAAGGCCGCGGATTTGCGCTGCGCTATGCGGCGTTCATGCAAGGCATGCGCGATGCGATCGATGCGCGGATCCGCAACGTGCTCGAAGGCGACAATCGCGCGATCGCGACCGCACTCCTGACCGGCCGGCGCGATGCGATCTCCGAGCCGGTGAATGATGCGATGTTCATCTCGGGGCTCGGCCACGTGCTCTCGATCTCGGGCTATCACATGGCGGTGGTCGCGGGCGTGGTCTTCTTCGCAGTCCGCGCCTTGCTCGCACTGTTCCCGGTGCTCACTGTAGGCTTTCCGATCAAGAAATGGTCCGCCGCCGCGGCGCTGGTCGCTGCCGCCTTCTATCTGCTGCTGTCGGGAGCGGAGGTCGCGACCCAGAGATCGTTCTTCATGACGGCAGTGGTGCTGATCGCCGTCATGGTCGACCGCCGCGCGGTGACGTTCCGGACGCTCGCCGTCGCGGCCATGATCGTGCTCGCGATCGCACCGGAAGCGCTGGTTCATCCGAGCTTTCAAATGTCGTTTGCGGCCACCCTCGGGCTGGTGGCGCTGGTGCAGATTGGCATGCCGCATCTGTTTGCCGCGCCCGATCATTCCGCGACCGCGCGGATCGCGCTGTGGGGCGGGCGCGAGATTGCGATGCTGCTGCTGGCCTCGCTGGTAGCGGGGCTGGCGACCACGCCCTATGCCGCCTTTCACTTCCATCGGGTGGCGCCCTTCGGCGTGCTTGCCAATCTGGCGGCGATGCCGGTGGTGTCGGCGCTGGTGATGCCGGCCGGGCTCCTCGGCTTGCTGGCGATGCCGTTCGGTTTCGACGGCGTGTTCTGGGCGATCATGGGCAGCGGCATCGACTGGATGATCGTGGTTGCGCAATGGGTCGCCGCGCTGCCGGGCGCAGTCGGCCACGTCAGTGCGTTCGGGATCGGCCCGCTGATCGCCGCGAGCCTGGGCGTCATCCTGCTCGGGCTGTTGCGCACGCCGCTGCGCTTCGCCGGCGCGGCGGTGCTTCTCATTGCGGTGGTCTGGGCGGTGAGGGCGCCGCAACCCGACATCCTGATTTCCGGCGACGGCCGCAATGTCGCCGTCCGCGGCGGTGACGGGCGGTTGCACCTGATGCGGACCGCGAAGGACGCGTTTCTCGCCAAGGAGTGGCTTGCCGCGGATGCCGATGCCCGCACTGCAAGCGACCCGTCGCTCACGGAGGGCGTGTCCTGCGATGAGAGCGGCTGCGTGACCTCTGTGGCCGGTGGCGCGTTCGTTGCGCTCACGCGGCGATCCGAGGCGCTCGCGGACGATTGCGAACGGGCGGTGCTGATCGTGACCGCACGGCCGGTGCCACAAGGCTGTGCGGCGGCGGTCATCGATGCCGAGCGGCTGCGGCGGCAGGGCGGGCTGGCGCTGCGGCGGAACCGGAACGACTTCGTCATCGATGCGGTCAAGCCCGCCGGCCTCGACCGGCCGTGGTCGCCTGCGGTGTCAGGCGAAGGCGAACCCGAGACCACGATCCGGATCCAAGGGGCACCCGCGCCGCGCGCCATCGATGCGACCCCGTCCGAGTCCGACCTGCAGCCGGAAGACTGAGCGCCCCCGTCAATCTCCACCGGCGCTGGCCGGCAGCTCGAAGGCGCCGAGCCGAAATTCGTCCGGACCGCCCGAATGCGACGGCACTTGCACGAGCGTGAAGCTCGCATCCGGAAATCGCTCCCAGATCGCGAGATCTTCCGCTGCGACGGTGAGCCAGCCGAACCTGAACATGTATCGGCCGGGCTGGGCCACCCGTCCGGCTTTTTGCCATGTGATCTTGGTGACCACCGATCATGCCCCTTGCGAGTAGTTCAACAAAAAACCGCATGCGCCCCCGGATGGCCTCCGGGGCCGCTCGAAATACTTTGTTTTTCACCCGCGGCAACGTCCCGCCGGCCGAGACCGGCGGCGCACGCTGCCCGAAGCTCTCAGCCGATGAACAGCGGGTTCGGCGCGGGGCGCTGGTCGACCGCCTTCGGTGCCGGCTCTGCAACATGATGCGTCACTGGCAATTGCAGCACGGTCGCCCGCTGCCCTTCGCAGAGCTGGGTCACCAGCACATGGCTGCCATCGGGGAATTCGATCGCGTCGTGATGACGATCCCGAATATGCGCATCGATCTGGTTGAACTTGCCGACACGGAAGCCGGTCGTCTTGGTCCAGATCCAGCGATTGTCGTAGCGGACGTTATCGGCGAACGCGAGTTCGGTTCCGGGAAGCATGCAGACTGCGACCGTCGGATCGCTTTCCGAAGCGAAGCCGCGGGTCGAAGTGCCGCGGAAGGTGGTGGTGATAAGCGTCTCTCCAACTTGGGCGGGACGCGTCGCCACGGCATGCAGGCTATAGTCACACATCGGATTGCTCCTCATTCGAGATAGCCGACCCGTGCCTGGGAAGAGGCGCAGGCCTCTATCAGAGTGGACGATAACTTATAAGCCTCTGCTCCGTTCTTGGCATTTGTACGGCCCGCGCCCTCTAGCCGTTCACAAACACGATAGGAGGCGCTGCCGCACATCTCCTTGCATCGAGAGTGCCCCGGCGAACTTACCGGGGCTCTTATTCTAATCACTCTAAATCGTTCTTGTCAGTGTCCTTGAGGGCAGATCACCCACCAAAGTACCAGACGAGCTGCTGCGTCCTCGTCGGCTCAGTACTTGCGATAAAGCCCGATCAGCTTGCCCTGGATCCGCACCCGGTTCGGCGGCAGGATGCGGACTTCGTAGGCCGCATTGGCAGGCTCAAGCGCGATTGACGCGCCGCGGCGACGGAAGCGCTTCAGCGTCGCTTCCTCCTCATCGATCAGCGCCACCACGATGTCGCCGGTGTTGGCGGTGTCGTTACGCTGGATCAGCGCCATGTCGCCGTCGAGGATGCCGGCCTCGACCATGGAATCGCCGCGCACCTCGAGCGCATAATGCTCGCCGGAGCCGAGCATGTCGGGCGGCACGCTGATGGTGTGGCTGCGGGTCTGCAGCGCCTCGATCGGCGTACCCGCCGCGATCCGGCCCATCACGGGAACGGCGACGGGACGGTTGCCATCGTCTTCGGCCACGGCCGCGCTGGTCGTGCGCTTGCCGAGCGTGCCCTCGATGACGCTCGGCGTGAAGCCGCGGCGGCCGTTGCCGGCAGCGGAGAGCTCAGGCAGTTTGATCACCTCGATCGCGCGGGCGCGGTTCGGCAGGCGGCGGATGAAGCCCCGTTCCTCCAGCGCCGTGATCAGGCGGTGGATGCCGGACTTCGAGCGCAGGTCGAGCGCGTCCTTCATCTCGTCGAAGGAAGGAGGCACGCCGGCCTCTTTCAGCCGTTCGTTGATGAAACGCAGAAGTTCATACTGTTTGCGCGTAAGCATCGCGAGCATTCCCCCGGTTGGTAGCGTCGTTCGATCCGAGACTTGAGAAGAGCTGATCTCGGGAGTCACGCACTCCCATTCGTAGACAGCGAGTTTCGAAACAAATCATGAACGGACACTATATGTTCGATATGTGTTCCGCAACCACTTAATTTCTGGTGAACGCGATCAGAGATGCTCCGGTAGATGCTGGTCGCCGCGTCATTCAGGCAATCGGAGGATGTCGCAAGGCGCGCCTTTTGCTGCGGCTGGCGCGAATGGCGGACGGATCACAAGTGCCTGCGCCGCAGTGAGATTCCCAAGCAGCGAACTGTCTTGCTTGGTGACCGGCGTTGCGATCAGCGTGCCGTCGTCGCGCTCTTCGAGTAGCGCACGAAGATAATCTTCGCGCTGATCGTTGGCGGCGAGATCGCGGCCGAGCAGGGCGCTTTCCGTCACGTGATGAATCGCCGAGCGGCCGAGCAGGGCCCGAATCAACGGCACCAGGAACAGATAGGCGCAGACATAGGACGACACCGGATTGCCGGGCAGGCCGATCACTCGCATCGCGCCGAGCCGGCCATGCATCATCGGCTTGCCCGGCCGCATCGCGATCTTCCAGAACGCCATGGTCACGCCCTCGGCCTCAAGCGACGGCTTCACGAGGTCATGGTCGCCGACCGAGGCGCCGCCGGTGGTGATGAGGATGTCGGCGCCCGCGGCATGCGCGCGGCGGATGCCGTCAGTGGTGGCGGCAACCGTGTCGGCGGCGACCCCCAGATCGATCGCTTCAGCGCCTTCCGCACGCGCCATCGCCCGCAGCGCATAGCCGTTGGAATAGACGATCTGGCCTGGACCCGGAGAGGTGCCCGGCATCACGAGTTCGTCGCCGGTCGCGAGCACGGCGACCTTGGGTCGGCGCCGCACGGGGAGTTCCGGATAGTTCATCGACGCCGCCAGCGACAGCGCGCGGTCGGTCAGCCGGCTTCCGCGCCTGAGCAGCACGTCACCCTCGCGGAAATCGACGCCGGCGGGCCGGATATGCCGCCCGGCGACAGCGGCCTCGGTGATGGTGATGTGATCGCCATCGACCTGGGCGTCCTCCTGGATCACGACCGCATCGGCGCCGGCGGGAATGACGCCTCCGGTGAAGATCCGTGCCGCTTCCCGCGGACCAAGTTCCCGACCGAACGGCCGGCCCGCGGCGACTTCGCCGATCACCTTCAGCCGCGCGCTCAAGTCGGCGGCGTCGGCGGATCGCACCGCATAGCCATCCATCGCCGACATCGCGAGTGGCGGCTGAGTACGTTTTGCCGCGACGTCACGGGCAAGCGTGCGGTGATAGGCGGCATCGAGCGCGACCATCTCTTCCGGCAATGGTTCCGCGCCGGCGAGGACCGCGGCAAGCGCATCGGCGACCGGCATCAGTGCCACGGGCAACTCCTAAATTCCGAGCGCGACAAGCGCGTTCGTCACATCATCCGGCGATGTGACGTGAATGGCCGTGAGACCTATCGCCCGTGCGCCGCGAATGTTCTCGGCGGAATCGTCGAAGAACACGATGCGCGAAGCCGGCACGCCGATCGCCTTTATCACGTAATCATAGGCGTCCGCGTCAGGTTTCCGTAGCCCGATCGTCGAGGAGAAGAAGATCTGACGGAAGTGGCCGAGCACGTCCGAATAGGCTGTCGAGAAATGCTCGATATGAGGCGGATTGGTGTTCGAGAACGCATAAAGCGGCAGGCGCGTCTTGGCGCGCGCCAGGTGCTCGGCGATTCCCGGCATCTCGCCGGCGAAGATCGCGTTCCAGCCTTCCAGGAACTGGGCGTCGGAGATGCTGATGCCGAGCGACTGCCGCAGGCCTGCGAAGAAGGCGGCGTCATCGATCTTGCCAACCTCGTGATGTCTGTAACTCTCGTCCATGACAAAGCGGGTGGCGAGCTCGCCGGGCTCGCAGCCGGCATGGCCGGCCCAGGTGGTCATCACCTTGCCGAAATCGATATCGAGCACGACGCGGCCGAGGTCGAACAACAGGACATCGGCGGAGCCGGGGGAAAGGGACGGTTGGGTCATGGCGACGGTTGTGTACGAAAATCCCAAGGGGGCGGCAATGTCTTCGTTCGCGGGCCTGCAGGATGGGTAGAGCGAAGCGAAACCCATCCCGATGGAGCAAGCGGCGCGAATGATGGGTTTCGCTTCGCTCTACCCATCCTACGACCGTAGTCCTGGGAAACGCTCTCTCCACCGTCATTGCGAGCGCAGCGAAGCAATCCATTTCTCCGCAAGTGGCGCGATGGATTGCTTCGCTGCGCTCGCAATGACGGGGATGGGTTCTGATTCAACTTTCAAACAGCATGAGGATGTGAGTCCGCATTCTCGCGGCGTTGTTCGCCCGAGCTTTGCGTTACTCTCGGCCCTCTCATCGAACAGAGGGCGCAGGGAAAGCCGGGTGCCGGTTGCACCCATGGGTCCCGTGCAACAAAAAGCACG
>NZ_JCAMOT010000013.1:0-186106 GCF_059512425.1 Bradyrhizobium sp. Leo78 | reverse complement strand
CGAACCGCAACAACGTCTATGCCGGCGTCAGGCGTGAGCAGGTCGACTCTCTGAAAGCTGCAATCGCCAAGGCAAAGGCCCGCCTTGACTATGTGCAGGCCCAGCTCACAAGAACCACCACGCTGGCGCGTCAGAGCTTTGAGTCCCAGCAGGCGCTTGACCAGGCCGAAAACGACGCCGCGAGCGCACGTGCCGATGTGGCGGAGGCCCAGGCGAACTACGATGCGGCCGTGGCGGGTCCGACCCAGGAGGAACGCGCGATCGCCGATGCAGAGGTGCAGGCCGCAGCGGCTGCGGTCGCGGTGCTCGAGCGTCGCCTCGACAAGATGGTCTTGCGTGCTCCCGCCGACGGTGTGGTCAGCGTCATCGCCGCAGAAGTCGGCGAGAACGTTCGCGCGGGTCAACCGATCCTGATGGTCGAAGCGGCGGGCAAGCAGTGGCTTTCATTCAATGTGCGCGAAGACCATCTGAGCCGTCTCGCGGTCGGAGAAACAGTCGGCGTGGTGCGGAACGGCGACGACGGCGCGATCAAGAGCGCCATCACCGAACTGCGGCCGCTCGGCGTCTTTGCGACCTGGCAGGCCGAGCGCGTGATTGGCGATCACGACCGCAATACGCTACGCTTGCGCCTCGACCCACAGGGAGAGGCGGCCATCCTCGAGCCAGGTATGACTGTTTGGATCAAGCAGTGACCACAACGCACTGCCTGCCCGTCCCGTAGCGGTCACCACCAACGACACGACTTCCCACGCAGATCGCTCCATGCCAATTATGGAGAGCTTGGCGCGACGACCCGGCGGGTGAGCGTATCGCGCTCCAACGCCGTCAACTGCTTGGTGTCCTCCGCGGAAAATGTGCCGTTGCCAAGAACGCGGACCATGTTGTTCGGGTCATAATTGTTGCTTTGTCTGCCACGGTTCCGCTGTTGTTCGCTATTGGGGCGATCTTCCTCACTTCCTCCACCGAAGCCGAGGAACTCGACGATGATGATGGAAGGTTGCTCGCCGGCGCGCGCTTGCGGCACGGTGGCTTGCTGGGCTGCGGCGCCCGCCGTGTTCGATGCTTCGGTCAGGCCGCCGATGTTGGGTGCCTGGACCTGCGGCACGCCAACGACGCCGCCTTGCGCCTGGATGTTGGCGGCGTTGACGATATGCAAGGCTGCGATGTTGACGAAGCTCGATGCGCGGATCCCCGCCTCGCCTGCATCGACGGTGCCGAGCGGCGCGACCAGATCGACCGTCCCGGGCGGCACCTCCGCGATCTGTCTCAGCGTCGCGATGCCGGCGCCGCTGGACGGCACGACCGGTGACACGGTGACATTGCCGTATCTGTCGTAGGCGCGTTTGGGCGGCGTGTAGATCACCGTGGTTTTGGCGCCGCGGCCGGCGTTGATGTCGCCTTCCGCCGACCAGACGATGATATTGCCGCCGAACGTGGTCATGATGCGCGACAGGCCAAGCAGCACGCTGCCCTTCGAATAGATCTGGATGTCGCCTGCCCCTTGCGTGATGAGGCCGGCATCGGCGCCCGGCGACAGCCCCTCGGTCCCGAGCGTGACCTCCCCGTTCGGCACCAGGAACTGGATGTCGCCGCCGAAATCGGTGTGCACATAACCGCTTTGAACGGTCGTCTTACCCGCGCCGGCCGCGACCGCCGCCGAGAACATCGTGATATCCCCACCATAGGCGGCATCGTTCGGCAACAACGTTGCAATCGCCTGGCGCCCGCGCAAATAAGAGCCGGCACGTGGGCCGCCATCTTCGTTGTATTCGCGCCCGCCTGCGGTCAGTTCGGCGTAATAGACCTGCCGCAGGAAGATGCGCTGCTGCGCTCCCGACAAGGTGAAGAAGTAACCGAGCGCATCGGCCTTGGACCCGCTATAGCTGAAGCGTTCCTTCAGCCAGTCATAAAGTTCATCCCCATAAGTCTTTGCCACCTTGCCGGGCTGATCGGCGAGTTTCCCCTCGCCCATGAGATTCTTCGGATCGAGATAGAGCTTCGCAAAACCGGTCCAGTCGACTTGTCCAACACCGATTTCGCCTGCGCCGACGCCGGCCTGCATCACGACACCAGCACCAGGCCGTTGGTCGCCCGCGAGCAACGGTCCGATGCTTTCGACCGTCGCGATTGACCCTTGATAGATGTCCTTGGCGGCTGTGATTTCGAGCGTACCGGGGCCGGCAATCGCCAAGCCTCCGCGCCACCCGTTGGTGGACGAGGGAGCGCCCGCATAGATGATGCTGCCGCCGGCCGCGATGGTGGACACGTCGTTCTGATCGGTGTGCAGGATCAGACCCATCGTATTGACGATATCTCCGCCTGCGACCATCCGCAGCGGCCTTGCAGCCTGATAATAGGTGTTTGCAACGATGCTCTGATCGGGGGCGGTCCAGCTCTGGTCGACGATCCGGCCATATCTGATGCCCGTGATGTCGCCATTCACCGCATAGATGTGTGACGGCTTGCGTTGCGACGGATCGCCTTGGTCCAGCGGGGCTTTATCCTTCACCGTGCTTGAATCGAAGGCGAAGGGGTGCCCACCACTCCTATAGGAATAGACGACAATTCCTCCACCGACTTGGTCAGCCGCATTCGCGTAATCGCCGAAATAGTTAGAGGCCGTGATGTTAAGCCCATCATTCAGGATCACCCAGGCCGGCTTGAACGGCGTCGCCAACGCCGTTGTCGGAGTCATCAAGGGACCCGTCTCGCTACCGTTGCCAAAGATCGATCCTTGCGCCAGCACCTCGAGTTCGCCACTCGGTGACGGAAGCATGAGCCCTCCGCCCGGGTTATAGATATTGCCGTTCGCAGCGATCGCCCGCATGATCGGGGGCAGGTATCGGGAATAGGTTGCGCCGCTGCCCGGCTGGAGCGAGCCACCCGCGGCAAACATGTTGACAGCGGTTTGCCCCGTCCACAGCGTGAACCAACTCGCGCCGTCACCGTTCGTTTGAACGTTATTCGCGTCCGTCCAGGCCGTGAGGCCGACGCGGCCCGGATCGAGGATGGTTCCCACGGCCAGATCGCCGCGCGCGCGAAGGTTGATCACGCTATCGCCCGGCGCGAAATCTCCGCCATACAGCGTGGTCATCGAATAAGGCGTCAGCGGATTGATCGGCCGCGGATCCGTCCCGTTATCGTTACGAATGTTTGTCGCGGTGAGACTGCCGAAATCTCCCGTCGCGACATCCATGGTCCCGCGCAGATTCACGAATTGGTTGCCGCCGGTGCCGATATCGCCCGCCTTCACCGACAGCGTGCCGCCGCCCGTCTGGACCAGGCTGCCATCGCCCATCACGCGGCCGCTGCCACCGACGGCGATGACCACGCCGCGACCTGTGTCGCCGCCGAGCGTGCCGCCCGCTTGCAGCGTGACATTGCCGCCACCGAGGGTGCCGACCCCGGAGAAAGCAGACAGATTCAGAGCCGGCGCGTTGCTAGTGTCGATCTGATCAAACGTATAGCTGCCGAAATTGATGCCCCATGCCGTGCGCTGGCCGATCTCCGAACCACCCTGGCGCCACAGCCAGCTTCCAACCTCGTCCGCGCGCGTCGTCAGCGTGCCCTTCACGTCACCTTGCGCGGCTAGCAGGAAATCCCCGCCATGCTCGGTGTAATACATCCGCTGCGAGCCAAGCGTCGCTTCATACGCGGCGTTTGTTGAGCCCAGCACCGTGCCATCGGACAATGTGCCCCGGCTGGCGTTGTAAGGATCGTTGGCCGCGGTCCCGGTCTCCTTGATCGCAGTGCCGGCGGTATAGACCCCGAACGGTGATTTTTGCTCGTAATTGCCGCCGGCGAGAAGCTCGAGATCCCCGGTGCCGGTGCGCACCACGCTGACGCCAGAGGTCGACGTGCTCCCAACGAGCGTGACCTGGAAGGGATCGTTCAACACCACATTGCCTGAACCAGCGAGACTGTCTGCCGTCTTCAGCCCCCGACTGTCGGCGCTTGCAAGATCAGCACCGCCCACAAGCCGCATCGACCAGGATTGCGTCCCCGGTGCGAGCATGGGTGCGATCGCCCACACCTTGCGATCGCCCGGCCCGGTCACCTTCACGTTCGTCATGCCGGCCGGCAGCACCGTGCCCTTGGGAAGCGGCGTATCGGCATCGAACGTGTAACCCCCGAACAGGGTAAGGCTGGACCCCGCCGGCAACGTCACAGGCTGAAGCACCAGATTGATGGCTGAGTTGATGAAGACCTGCCCGGTAAAATAGAGGCCTTTCTCGAACACGGTGCCGATCGGAAATACTGTGTTGACCAGAAGCGTATCACCCGGGTTGTAGGTCTTTTCCGGCGTGATGATGCGCCCGCCATTCAGCTTCCTAGTCTGAACATTGGGCCCTTTTATAGTGAAGGGCTCCGACAAGGTCATCGCGACGGGAAGTGGATTTGCGGCGTTCGGGCTCTGCACGATCCTTCCGTCGACGAGATTCAGTTCCAGGTTGATTGTGCCGTTGCTCGGAATGGTCGATCCGTTGCCGATTATGACGTCATCCATTGTGACCGTGTAATTTGATCCAAGCATGGTACCTGCCGGGATCAGCACCGTCAGCGCGTCGGGCGATTTCGGCGGCGGTGCGAAGCCGTCGTTGATGCTTCCGTTGATCTTGAAATCGCCGGCGGCACGGACGACGAGCACGCCCGGTTCGCCGGAGCCTGGCGCGGCCGGATCGACCTTTGGTCCATAGCGATAACCGGAGAAATCGAGATCGCCGTTGGTCGAGAGATCTCCATCTGACGTGATGGCAACGCCCGGCCGCAGATGGAAGGCGGAGCCATAGGCCGCAAGCCCGGCAAGGTGATTATGCAAGTCGCCATTCTGGAGTGCCGCGTTGATGAATGCCTCACTGTCGGCATGCAGACCATCGAGGTAGGCCTGATCGATGACGCTACCGCCCGGAAGTTGATAGGTGCGGAAGCCGTTCATCGCGATGCTGCTGGTTCCGCGGATATCGAGCGGGCCGCGCGCGTCGACGGCGATGTCATTGGCGCCGATACCGTCGTCATTGGTGTCACCGCGCCGCGGCGCATTGAGCTCCAGCTTACCGCGCGCTACGCTGTCCGGCGAGGACATATCGATGGTTGCGCCTGGCCTTAGCGTCATGCTGCCTTGCTTGCTCGTGACCTCGACATGCGCGGTGTTGTTGGCCTCGATCGGCGCACCATAGCTGTCGGTCTGCAGCACGGAGTGATGCACATCGAGCACGGCGTTCCGCGTCAAGGTCAGATCGTCACGCGCCGACAGGCGGATGGTGCCGGGCTTCGTCCCGCTCGCATCGATCCTGCCGTCGACCGTGAGGCTGCCTTGATCGACGGAGACCGTCACATAGCGCGCCTTGACGCCGTTGCCGATGACAAGACTGCCCTGACGCAAATCGAAGCTACGCGCGCTGAAGAAGCCGGCGTCATTGAGCTTCGCGTTCAATGCGGCGAAATCGCCGAAATCCTGCGCCGCCACCGTGAACTGGCCGCTCTCGAAATCACCCGTCGACGCCCCCCTGATCGTGCCGCCGAACGAGACGTGCCCATGTGCAGTGTCGATGGCCTTGGTCGTGATCGAGCCCGCGGCGTTGTTCACCGCCGAAACATCGATCACCGAGCCGGCGCCCTGGATGATATCGCCGCTCGTGCCATTCAGAACGAGATCGCCGCCCCAGCTATATTTCGTGACATCGAAGAAGGAAATAGCACGGCCTGACAGGTCGATCACCGCGTTTCCGCCGAGCACGACGTCATGCGCGGCGTTGAACGTCAGTTTGCCGGAGGGCAAGGCAAAAGCGGTATCGACAAAGACGCTGTCGCCGCCAAAGGAAACCGTCCCGCCGAGATCTGTCACGCCGCGTGTGTCCGCGGGCGCGGCCCCAGCCGGCGCGACCAGACGCAGAGCGCCGCCCGCGGTGACATCGAGCTTCGCGCCATTGCTCGCCGTGATCAGCGGGGCCGCGATGGTGAGATTCCCGCCCTGCAAGGCGCCCTGACTGTCCTGGCTCAAGCCCACTTTGAACGTGCCATCGCTGTTCGCGGTGACGCGCCTCAACGCCGTCAGCGTGACATCCGAGAAGCCGAGCGCGAGACGATTCAGCGTTGCGCCATCGGTCGGCTTGCTCTGCGAAGCGTCGTAGCCGAACAGAACCTCGTTCGCCGTGATGGCGAGATGCCCCAATCCCGTGCCGGGACCGCCGGGCATGACGCTGGCCGGCGCTTGGCTGCCATACGGAGCGGCGGTGCCGGTGCGGATGCCGTTCCAGATCAGCACATCGGCCTTGATGCTCGCCGTGTCGCTCGCGGAGCCAAGACCGTAGATAGCCGGCGTGTTGAGAACAAGCTTGAGCGGATCCTGCGCTCCCTCCTGCCGCGTGGTGTCGAGCGCGACGTTGCCGATCAGATTGAACGCGCCGTTTGCCGTGAGAATGAGTTGTTCGAGCGGGGGAACCCCGGCGGTCGTCGACGGCCGCAGGAGCTTGTCGAGCACGCTCTGGGCGAGATTCCAACCCGAAGGAAGCTGGCCCGCGGCCTGCGCCGCAGCAAGCGCGGCCTCCGTGCCGACATTGACCTGCTCCTGCGTGACGTTGAGATAACGTGCGCCGAAATTGACGTCACCCATGGTGAGCCCGCCCGGCCCGGCCAGCACCACACTGCCGTCAGTGAGCAGCGATGCACCGCTCGCGATGTCGATCTTGCCGGGGCCAACGGCGTTCAGGAATTGGAACCATCCATTGGCGACCGCGAGCACGGCCGGACTGAAATTGGGATCCGCGTACAGATACGGGCTTATGTTGGCATAGACATAACCGAGCGTGGAATCGACGGCGTTGCTGCGCAATCCGCGCGTATCGATGGTCGCGCCGCCCCCCATGTTGACGGCCTTGCCGACCAGGAAGACCTGGCCCGCGCGGATGATGGCGCCATCGAGCAGGTTGACGGCCGCAGTCGTGCCTCCGTCGAAATAAACGTTGGCGCCGGCCCCGGGGTTGTCTTCCTCGAAGTACAGGCTCGTGCCGCCCAGCAAGAGCGTCGATGCCTTGAAGGCGTTGATGTCGTCGCTCGAGATGGACGTATGCCCGGCTATGGGCACGGCTCCTGGCGCCGTGATGTCGAGCACGGCAGGCCCCAACGAGGTGGCCGACGGCATGACGATCAGCGTCCCGTCGATACCGCCCTTGGCGCCATCGAACAGCGCGGTGCCGGCGAAGGACAGCGACTTCGTATTATCCGACTGCGGCAGGAGACTGATCTCAAGCACCTTGCCGTCCTCTGGCAGACGATGCCGGAGACCGCCGAACTGGGCCGCCCGCGCGCGCTCGAAATCGGCATAGCTCGTCTCGTTATATTGCGAGTAGCGGCGCGTGCTCTGGCCGGAGCTGAAGATCACCCTGGTCGGCAACGCGTCCTTAATTCCAGTGTTGGCGACGCCGAGATAGCCCGATGTGATGACGGAGGCATTGCCGATGGTCACGGGCGCAAACGTGGTGGTTCCCGTCGAGCCAAGCTCGATGCGATAGCCGCCGGGCAGCAGCGCATAGCTGGAGGGCAGCAGCGTATAGGTGCCCGCCGGCAGTCCCGGCACGCCAGAGGGAAGAGTGATCTGCTGACCGATCGCCGGATCGCCGGCGCCGTTGGTCGCGATCGCTGGCGCATAATCAGCCGCGTAACCGGGCACGATCGCATAGACCTTGTTGCCGGCGGCGCTGTAGCTGTTGACCGGATTGGCATTGACGAGCGCTGTCTTCAACACATCGACCGAACCGCCTCGGCCGGAGATGAAGCCCGCGCCGGTGAGCGTGCCGCCGCCGCTGAGATCGAGCACGGCTCCAACCTCACCCACGACCGACGCGGCATCGATCGAAATACCGCTCGCGATCTTGTAGCCGTGATGGTCATCGTAAGATGCGCCCGCCAGATTGCGCAGTGTGCCGTCCGCGCCTTGATAGGTGATCCCGTCCGAGGTGCCGCCAAAAGGCATGATCAAGCCGGCTGCGCTTGCGGAGGTGATGCTACCGCTGCGGAACGTGATACGTGCGTCAGGCGGCACGTCATTGGCCGCGGTATCATCATAATTGTTGAACCAGATATGGCCCAACGGTGCGCGAAGAACGCCGCCCTGGTCGATATTGGCGGCGAAAAAGGCGACACCGCCGAACACCGAAGGCGGGACCGCCGGTGTCTGATCGTCATTGCGGCGGATGGTAAGACGGGTATCTGGGGCATAGCCGCCATTGTCCAATCCGGCCCGCTGGCCAGCCCTGATAATGGCGACCGCGCCGCTCAGAGGATAAATCTGGTCTGCGATCAGCGTGAGATTATAGGCATTGAGGCCGCCAACCTGTTCGTTTTGGTCAGCACGGATTGTGGCATCGCCGACCCGAAGATCACCGCGGCTTTGCAACGTCACCTGGTCAAAACCATAGGCGACGGCATCTCGGATCAGTCCTGAGCCATAACCTTGCTTGGCCGCCGCGCCGAAATGAATATCCCCGTAGAGATCGATGAGATCGGCGGAGATGGTAAAATGACTGTCCTTCGCGATCAATTGAGGAGCAGCAAGAAGGAAGCCGCTCGGCACATTGATGCCGGGATAATAGCCTCTGGCATTGTCACCCGCTGCGGGCTTTGTCCCACTGTAGTTGAACCCATCCAGGCGGACGTAAGGCGCCGCAAGGCGAATGCTGGCATTGGATTGATCGGAGGGCGCCGTTATCACACCGCCTGACAAGCGGATGCTGCGCGAAAGCTGAAGATCGATATTGCCGCCAAAAACAAAGAGATCGCGAGTCGAGAGCGATAGCGATCCAAACCCACCCTGCTCTATCTGGTCGACACCGATCACGGTGCGCCCGAATTGCAATGTCGGATCGTCCTCACCCGGCTTGAGATCGGCGCTGAGGCCACTGCGACCCGCATACTGCACGAGGGTGATATCGCGCGATCTCTGGAAGTCTTCCGTCAGTTCGCCGATAGCATAGGGCGCGTTCGCGCTGGGTTGCCCCAACGTATAACCTCGTTCAGCCATCGTCAGATTCAGCGTTCCGCCGGAGGCGCCGCTGCCGCCGCTAGCTGCTCGCAAGGTACCGTCGAGCGTGATGCCGAAGGCGGAATAGAGCGAGATCGTCCCGCCATTGCTGGCGGCAGGCGTCGAGACATAGCCGTTGCCGGTGGAGACATCGACCAGCGCGGAGGTGCCCGATGCATCGATCAAGGCGCCGGGACGAAGGATCACAAACGCATCACTGACGACGGGGACGCCCACGTTGTCGACCGCGCCCGTGCCGCCGATGCGGATCGTGCCGCCGTCCGGTACAGCCGTGTAAGCAATCCCGCGCTCATCGCGACCCACCGCGCCACGTGCGGAGACATCCAGCACCGCGGCGTTGCCGATCCAGATCGACCGCGTCAGGGCGAATTCGCCATAGCCGGAATTGTACCTGGTGTCGCCGGGCGCGTCCTGCAGGCTCGTGATCAGGATATTGCCGGCGGGAGCCGTGATCGCGCCGTCGATGACGGTCTGGCGATTGGCGAAGATCGAGACGGAGTGCCCCGCATCGACATTGATCGAGGCGCCTTTCGCCAGCGTGAAATCATGCAGGCTCCAGAGCGTCACATCGGCGCCGACGCGCTGCGTGACGCTATGCGCGACGGGGTTGATGATGAAGCTCGGCGGCGTCCACAGCTCCGCGGCATCCGCGACAGGGCTTCCCGTCGCCGCGTCATAGTTCTTGTCCGTGAAGCGATAGACCGGCACCTCGACGTTAAGGCGCGTTCCCTCGCCGATCTCCATGCCAGTGTTGCTGGAGATCTTGTACGCGGAGAAGCCGGACCGGAACAGCTCGGGGTCGAGCACCAGCGCATCGGCCACGGCCTTGCCGATCGCGATCGCCTGGCCCGCATCCAATGTCAGCGTGCCGCTGCCGCCAAAACCATACGCGCGGATAGCGCCATCGAGGATGAGCGGATTGGTGAAGAACTGCGTCGAGGCCAGATGCGCATAATCATTGGCGACGAGGCTGACATTGCCGCCCTTGCCGCCTTTGGTTTTGCCATCCACCAGGATCGCGCCGCCTGACGACACGTCAATGAGCGAACCCTTCGAAAGCGTGATGCCGCCTGTGGTC
This sequence comes from Bradyrhizobium sp. Leo78, assembly GCF_059512425.1. Taxonomy (NCBI): domain Bacteria; kingdom Pseudomonadati; phylum Pseudomonadota; class Alphaproteobacteria; order Hyphomicrobiales; family Nitrobacteraceae; genus Bradyrhizobium; species Bradyrhizobium sp. Leo78. The sequence continues at coordinate 175,988 of NZ_JCAMOT010000013.1, read as the reverse complement.
GAGACGGTGAAATTTCCGCCATCAAGATGCGCGAGACGTGATGAATCGGTTTGCGTGTCGCGGAATTCGTTGGTCCACAATCCGCTGAGATCAATGGCAACCCTTTCGCCGATCGTGACCTGCGAATTGCCGTTCGCGTCGTTGAGCGCCCACCATTTCGCGTTCTGCCCCTGGCCGAGCACGGCATGCATGAGATTGGTCAGCGTAATACTGCCGCCATGAGCCGTGACGTCTGCGCCGATATCGACATGCGGCGCCGCGAAGGTCACCTCCGCGCCGGGCGCAAGTTCAAGCGGCGCCTCGACAACGATTTCCTTGCTGCTCGCAAAGTTGAGACCGCCCAGCTTGGCGGCATTGATCGCGTCCGCGTCAAACAACGCGGTGCCGATGCGGCTGTCGGGCAACGCCGATTTGTCGTTCAGCGCCTCAGTGATATCAGACACACGGCCAAAGACGACCCGCGCAGCGGATGCATCGGTGAGACCGATACCCGAGTAGCTGCCCAGCGCAAGCCTGCCCTCGAGCGGCGCGACGTCCTGGGGCAGCTTGTAGCCGTCGGTGGTGCCGGAAGGCCGGTTCCCGATCTGGCGGTCACCCTTCACGATGTCGGCGAGGATGGTGGCTTCGAAGATCGACGTCGGCGTCGACAGGATAAGGGAGCCGGCGTCGCGGCCGACGGTGTAGCCATCTTCCCAGCGGGTCGAGACACTGCCCTTGCCGAACGGGGACGCCCAGATCTCGGTCAGCTTATCGTAAACCTTGCCCTCGATATAATGCTTGCGCACATAGCCGCCGCCGAGCGCCGTGAACTGCATATCCGCGCGCGCATTGTTGATATTGTAGGTTCGGCCGTCCGCCCCGAGGAAGTTGGTGGTCCTGATATAGCCGCCCTCGTAGCTGACCGAGCCGCCGGAGACGTCGAACACTGCCCCCTTCTGCGCGACCACCTCCGGCGCCGCCAGCGTGATGGTGCCGCCGAGCGCGGTCCATTCCCCGATGCGATGGGCGGTATTGGCGAGATAGCCCGAGACCTCGAGCAGACCGCCCGGCGTATAATAGCGGTCGGTCGCATAGCCGCCTGTGCCAGCCGGCACCAGCACCAGATTGCGCGCGTCGATCCAGACATCTGCGTTCTTCAGATAATCCTGATCGCGATTGACCGGTGAATCGCGCAGCTCATTGCCTTGCACATTGACCATGATGTTGTTGGCCGACATCGGCAGCAGCACGCCGCGCACGCCCGAGACATCGATCACCGCGCCATTCTCGGCGAAAACGCGGCGAGCGGCGGAGACGGCAACCTGCCCGCCTTGCGCCTGCGTGATAGAGCCATCCTTGAAGACCACGTTGCCTCCACTGACGATCTCGACGCGGCCTTGGTGGAGCCGATCGGCGAGCAGCGAGAGATTGTTGAACTGGGCGTTGGCGGTCGGAACGTGGGTGAAGGCGTTGGAATCGGCGATCAACTGGTTGCGCTGGCTGTCGAGCGCGGTCTCGGCGCTGCCGAGCTCGGGCAGGATGGCGGTCAGACTGCCGCTGCCGAGCGTGACGCTACCAGCAGCATCGGAGGCAGCGTTCAGGAGATGGATGGTGCCGCGGGTGTTGACCGAGGTAGTGGCAACCAGCACGCCGTCCTGGCCGATGCTGCGGCCCGCGAGTGTGATGTCGCCTTGCTGCGCGAAGATCAGGCCGGAATTGCCAACGACCGCAAGCGCATCGCGGACGATCGGCGAAATCTCGTTGCCGCGCGTGGTCGAGGCCTGGTTGGCGTCGGTGCCGTAGCCTGGCCGCAGCAGGAAATCGTTGCCGGCCGCAAGCTGCACCTGACCGCGCGGCGCGCTGATCGCGCCGGCGTTGCTGACCTCGGTGCCCATCAATAGGACGAAGCCGCCGCCCTGCTTCGCCGACGACGGCGCGCGGGTCGAGATCAGCGCGCCGGCCTCGACCTTCACGGCCCCACCAGCATCGGTGAAGCTGGGCACGTATTGGCCACTTTCCTGCCGCGAGTAGATGCCGCTATTGAGGAACTGGGTATCGGTGATATTGGCGGTCGAGGCGATCAGCGACCCGACATTGATCTGGCTCGCACCGCCGAAGATGATGCCGTTCTGGTTGATCACATAGACCGACCCGTCGGCCTTGATGTTGCCGAGGATCTGGCTCAGCGATGTGCTGCCGACCACGCGGTTGAGCGTCACCCAACTGGCGTTGCCCTGCTGGTCGAAGATGAGCGTGGTGCGCGCGCCGACGTTGAACGAATTCCAATTCAGGATCGCCTGCGCCCGGGTCTGCTGGATGCCGACCTGGGTCTGGCCGCTGGCATCGACGGCCTGCGTCGGCGCATTGGCGCCCTGCCATCCAGCCGCCGCCTGCAGGCCGCCCGGCGCCAGCCCATTCGGCACAGCGACCTGCGGCAGCGTCGCGGAGCGCTGCGCGGCCTGCGCTGCGCTGCGCGCCGCGTCCTGCACCGCCTGCATCGCCTGGATGGCGCGCGTGGCCCGCGCCATCGCATCCTGGCTTTGCTTGGCGACCGTCGCCGCGTCCTGCGCCGCCGACTGCGATGCAGCCATCGCCGCCGCCGATGGTGTCGGTGCCTGTCCGCCTAATGGACGTGCCTCCACTGCAGTATTGGCCAGGAACAGCGCCACCACGCTGACGCCGGTTCGCAGCGCCGCGTGACGGGCATGGCGGCGCATGGGACCGTTAGCGGTCGAGGGTGAACGGGCGGACATCGGGCGGCTCCTTCAGACGACGGTACGCCCCTGACGCTGCAGCCGGAAGTCGCCGCCGCCTCGGGGGTCAAGAGAGGTCTCACCGCTAAGACCGAATCCCGAGTGGCCGTTGACTACGCTTTCGGAAGATTTTTTGAGAAATTTTTTACCCGTCCCGCCCGAATCAGCTCAGCAGCACGATTCCACCCGGCAACCGCTGCAGTTTTGCGCCGAACGCGCGCCCCAATCCCAGCAGCGCCTCATTCATCTGATCGATACGAAAGCGACCGCTGAGCTGTTTCTGGCCCAAGGCCGTGTTCATCAAGATGATGCGGCCGGGCCGATATCGATTGATTTCTTCCACGGCTTCGACGAGCGGCGTGCCGCGGAATTCGACGATGCCGCGCTGCCACTCCGAGGCTAGCTGCGGATCAACTGCGGCAATCTCGCTCAGTCCCGCAAGGTCATAGCGCACGCGCTGGCCAGGTCGCAGGGCCACAACGTCGGCTCCACGTTCGATCCGCACCGCGCCGTCGAAACAGGTCACGCTGACCGGGGACCGCTCGCCGCTTGCGGTGTAGCGGACATCGAACCGGCCGGATTCGGCGATCGTCCTGCCGTGCGCCGCCAGGACCACGAGCGATCGCGCCGGGCGCATCGATGTTGCAAACGATGCCTCGCCGGAGATCAACTCGATGCGATCTTCGATTCCTTCCGCAGGACGGACGGCCAGGCTCGTCTGCGTGTTCAGGCCGATCGCCACGTCGCCGGCGAATGTGACATGGCGTTGCTCGCCGGTGCCCGTGCGGTAATCCGAATTGAGTTCGGATAATGACGGCCAAAATCCGAACGGCGGGTTGAGCACGCCGTAGACCGACGCCGCGGCAACTGCCGCGACGCCGGCGCTCAATACCGCGCGACGGTTCATCCTGCGGCGCCGTCCCAGCGCATCGAGCCTGGCTAGGAAGCTTTCACCCGGACCCGACAGAGCATCGCCGGCGACACCAGCCGTATGCCATAGGCGCTTCGTCTCCAAAAAGGCTGCTTCATGCAGAGGACTGCGCGCGCGCCAGAGTTCCAGCGCCGCTACGTCCTTCGGCGTCATTTCTCCGGATGTGAGCTTCTGCAGCCAGTCGACCGCTTCCCGCTCCACCGCATCCAAACCAGGGTGTGCCTTGCTCATCTCAATGTTATGCCTTTCGCCGCTGCCTCCGTGAGAAAGCAAGCGACGATCGCAGGAATTCTTACCTCTAAGACGATTCTCGGCGACCGAAAGTGCACGCTCAACCCTTCAATTCCTTATAGCGCGCCAGGCAATGTTCGAGTGCCAACCGGAGTTCTTTCGCAACGAGTTGCCGGGAGATGCTGAGCCGATCGGCGATTTCCTGGCGGGGAACATTGCCGACCCGCGCCGCCAGAAAGATCACCCGTCGCCGCTCGGGGAGTTCGTTGACGATCGCCTCGAACGCCTCCAGGTCAGACCGCGCCAACATGGTTTGCTCAGGCGTCGGCGCATGATCGGGCAGCTCAAGCAGGCTTTCGATCTCGATCGCCGATATGCGTTGACGCCGCTCCATCCGGCGGCGATCCTCTGCCACGTTCAGCGCGATCCGGAAGAGATAGCTGCGCGGGCTTTGTACGGCGCCAATCGATTCCGCGCGCGACAGGCGCAACCATGTATCCTGCATCGCATCACCGGCGAGATCGGCCGAGCCGAGGCGTTGAGTCAAACGCGCCTTGAGGTCGTCATAGCGATCGACAAACAGCCGGCGGATGATCGTCAAGGCGGTCTCGGTCATGGCCGGGTCCCAGCCGATCGGAGATTGGAATCGGCCTTGCCGCACCCCTGCGCCACGCCGGGTCCTTGCGGCACAATCAAGATCAAGACCGGCTGCAGAAAGCCCGCCGGCGGTGGCTCGTCGAAGCGCACGCTGCGCAAGGTTGCATCAATCCGGTCATCAGCGTCAGGCTTGCCGGTGGACCCGATACGTTGGGATCTCTGGACGGTGCCGTCTGGCGCGATCCAGAACACAGTGGCGAAGCGATAGCTGCCGGGACGCGCGCCGCCCGATCGGCAAAGAGCATCCGCAATGCTCGCCTGAATCTGTCCATAGTAACGCCGATGTTCTGGCGATCGTGTTTGCTGCGCCGCCTGCTGAGTGGCGAGTGGCTCCGGCAACAGCACGAACGTCGTCTCGGCCACGAACTCGGCAGCCAAACCGGTGCCAGACAACAGCTTTCGGAGCGCCTCGTCCGGTGCAAACACGCCCTGGACATCGCCGGAGAGGCGGCCGGCCGCAAGGCTCGTGTCGTAGAGGGCGTCGCGTCCGGTCGCATCGACATAGCGATTGAGCGCGGCGGCGAGTGGTTGCGAGGGGATATTGAATTCGATCGGCGCATTCGCTGGCCTGGTCTGAGCCGCGGCCACGTCGATACCCGCAGCCATGCCCGCGACGGCCAATGCGCATGCCCAAGCTGCCAGCCGCCTATTGGCCGACGTAACGACAACACGGTTGGCGCGATCCGGTCTGAGTTCGGCTAGGGCCGATCGAAGCATCACCACTGTCCCCGCCCACGCAGATCAGGACAGCCGTTCCAGCTTCCCAGCGCTACGACCTGCCCGCCGACGGTCCAAATTGCGCGTCAGCGCACATCCCAAGCCAACGCGCGGCGGACGCTAGTGACGTAATATTACGGTTTGACGACAGCCATAGCCCCTAATCCGCGTCGACGATCCAGCCCAGACACGTGGGTGCCCGCCTCAGTCGCTCACGCGAGACTCGCGAGTGGCAATTCGGTGGTCGACTTGATCTGCTCCATCGTGAACATCGATGAGACGTCGTGCAGGTCAATCTTTGCGATCAATCGCTGGTAGAGATCGTCATAGGCGCGAATGTCAGACACGACGGCTCGGATCAAATAATCGACGTCGCCGCTCAAGCGATAGAAATCCACGACCTCCGGAAAGCTCGTGACGATTTTCCGGAATTTCTGCGCCCATTCCGCATTGTGCTGGTTGGTCTTGACGGCGATGAAGACGCTGACGCCAAGGTTCAGCTTTTCCGCGTCCAACAGCGCCACCCGGCGTTTGATGTAGCCGGAGCTCTCAAGCTTCTGGATCCGCCGCCAGCAGGGCGTCGAACTCAACCCGACCCGCTCGGCAATCTCCTGCATCGAGAGGCTGCTATTCACCTGCAGCGTCGCCAAGATCTTGCGGTCGAAGTCGTCGAGCATGCAAACCTCCGAATCCAGGAGGGAAAAGAATGTTTTGGTTGCGATGAAACTTGTTTGAAGAATATTATTGTCATGCACGCGCTGCGGCTAGCATGAACTTTCATCAGGCGCTGTACAATCTCGCGGCAGCGTGTAGCGTCCCCGCCGCAAGCGAGGCCCCCCTCTTGGGAAATCTGCTGATGAAAAGCCCGCCAGGCGAGGCATCGGACGGCTAAAGCGGCCAATCCTTGCCTGTTCCGGCGGCAGTGCGGCTTACAGCCGCTGGCCGCCGCTGGCGTCGATCTGTTGGCCGGTGACCCAGCCACCGTCGTCGGACGCCAGGAACGCGACGACTTTTGCGATATCGGCCGGCTCGCCGACACGCCCAAGCGCGATCGAATTGACAACTTCGCGGCTGGCGACGGGGTCGCGCGCATTCGCGTTCATGTCGGTCGCAGTGGCGCCCGGCATCACGGAGTTCACCGTGATTTGCCGCCCGCCGAGATGAACAGCGAGCAGGCGGCTCAACGCCTCCAGGCCCGCTTTTGTCGGCGCATAGCCCGCCATGGCGGGGTACGCGGCGCGCGTTCCCATCGACGAAATGTTGATGATGCGGCCACCATCGCGCAAGTGGGGCAACAGAGCCTTGATCAGAAAGAACGGCGATTTGAGATTGGTCTGCAACAGAAGCTCGAAATCTTCTTCCGTGATCTCCTCGATCGTCGCACGCTTGCCGACACCGGCATTGTTGACGAGGATATCGAACGCCGTCTTGCCGTATCGCTCGGTTAGTTCCGCAGTGAACCTTGCGGTGAGCGCCGCAGCACCGCTTCGCGCCGATAGGTCCGCCTGCAATGCAAACGCAGCCCCACCGGCAGCGACAATCTCGTCGACGGTAGCGCGCGCGGCATCCTCGGCAGAGTGATAATGAACCGCAACGATCGCACCGTCCCCGGCGAGCCTGAGTGCGATCGCCTGCCCGATGCCGCGGCTGGCGCCGGTGACCAATGCAATCTTGCCTGCCAGCGCGCTCACACCGACCAGCCTTTCGCCGCCTCGAGTTGGCGGGCGCGATCAATCAGCGATTTGCGGTCGATCTTGTTGGTGCCGGCCCAGGGCAATTCATTGACGAATTCGATGCGGCGCGGATGTTGATAGGCCGGTCCATTGGCAATCGTGAATTTCCGGATATCGTCCACGGTCGGCTTGGCGTCGGCGCGGGTGACGATGAAGGCGACCGGGACCTGGCTGCGCTCCTCGTCCGGCAGCGGCACCACCACCGCCTGCTGCACCTGCGGATGACGCTCCAGCAACTTCTCGACCTCGCCGGGATAGACGTTCTCGCCCGAGCAGACGAACATGTCGTCGGCACGGCCGACGAAATAGTAGAAGCCGTTCTCGTCGCGACGCATCACGTCGCCGCTGTAATACCAGCCGTCGGTGATCGCCTTCGCCGTCTGCTGCGGCAGGTTGTGATAATGATCCATCAGCGCAGGATTGCGCATCAACAGCACACCCTCATTCTCGGTACCATTGATGAGCTTGACTGCCTCGGGATCGATGGGATAGCCGAGCGCGAGCGGTGGCGTTGGAATGCCCTTCGGATGCGGTCCAAACACTGCCGGCCCGGCTTCGGTGGTGCCGTAGCCGATGGAGAGCGTGACGTTCGGCAGGACCTGCTTGATCTTGTCCCACAGACCCATCGTCATCGGCGCCGAGCCAAGCATCAATCGCCTGATCGATGTGATGTCGTTCTGAGCCAGCAACTCGCGCTCCTTGATCACCCGCGCCCACATGGTGGGGACGGCCGTCGCCGCCGTTGCCTTGTATTTGGCGATCGCCTCGATATAGCTCCTGGTCTCGAACGATGGCAGCAGCACCACGGATGCGTTGGTCGCAAAGATCGTCTTGGTCGCGAACAACCCATTCATATGGAACAGCGGCTGAGCGATGATGTAGCGTTCATTTTCGTTGAGCGCTCCGCTGGTTCGGGTGGAAAGCGCCCAGAGCTGACCGAGATGCGACAACGGCACGCCTTTCGGCCGGCCGGTCGAGCCGGAGGTGTAGAGCATCTGGCCCACTTCGTCCGGTCCGGCCACGACACTATCGAAGGACTCGAAGGGCTTTATGCTCGCAGCAAAACCGTTCGGGCCGGCGTCGTCGAAGTCAATCACCGGAATGCCCTCGCGCACCTGAGGGCGGTTCGCAGCGTCGACAAAGGCGAGCGCGATCTTGGCGTCATCAATCACATAGTCGATGGTGTCGCGCGCGACCTTGATATTGACGGGCACTGCGATACAGCCCGCCCGCATGATGCCGAAATAGGCCGCGACATATTCGGCGCGATTGAATGACAGGATGGCGATATGAGTGCCGCGGCAAAATCCGCGGTCTGTCAGGTACTTTGCGACGCCGTTGGCGAGCTGATCTATCTGCCGGTGGGTATAGATTCTCGGGCCACCGGGCAAAGCGAGATCGATGATCGCTTCCTTGTCCAGATTGCCCCTGCGATCGATCAGATCGCCCAAATTGTGCCAACGCATCGGCGGAACTCCGTCCTTCGTATCAGCTAACTGGCCGCACTCACTGCCCGCGGCAGTTCGGCGGGCTGCTCAAGCAAGTCGTAATGGCAGGCCACCATTCGGCCGCCGGACACCTTCCGCAGCAGCGGCCGCACTTTGCCGCAGCGCTCGCGCGCCATCGGGCAGCGCTCATGGAAGCTGCAGCCTTGGGGTGGATTGAGCGGGCTCGGCAATTCGCCCTGCAAGACCTGCTTGGCGCGGCCGCGCGCCAATCGTGGATCGGCAATCGGCGCCGCCGCCAGCAGGGCAAGCGTGTAAGGATGCGCCGGCTGCCGCCAAATCTCTTCACCGCTGCCGCTTTCGACGATGCGGCCGAGATACATCACGATCAGCCGATCGGAAATATGCTCGACTACGGAGAGATCATGGGAGATGAAGAGAAAGGACACGCCGGTCTGCTGCTGCAAGTCCTGCAGCAGATTGATCACCTGCGCACGGACGGAGACGTCCAGCGCCGATACCGGCTCGTCGCAGATGATGACTTTCGGCTGCAACGCGAGCGCACGCGCAATACCGACGCGCTGCCGCTGGCCGCCGGAGAACTCGTGCGGATAGCGGCGCTCGGCATCCGCCGGGAGGCCAACCTGCCTGATCAGCTCGGTAACACGATCGCGGATGTCACGGCGTGACCAGCCGGCGACGCTGAGCGGCTGGCCGATGATGGTGCCGACATCGTGGCGCGGATTGAGCGAGCCATACGGATCCTGAAAGATCATCTGCATGTTCTTGCGCACGGACTTGAGCTGCCCGCTTGACATGCTCGTGATGTCCTGCCCGTCAAGCACGATGCGGCCATCGGAGCTCGGCACCAGCCGCATGATCGCCTTGCCAAGGGTCGACTTGCCGCAACCGGATTCGCCGACCAAGCCGACGGTTTCTCCGTCTTCGAGCTCAAAGCTGACGTCGTCGACTGCGCGCACAGTGCCCTGCGCGGTCTGGTACTGAACGCAAAGGCTAAGTACGGACAACAGCGGCATGTCGCGACAGCTCCTCTTCGGCGGCGAAACACGCGGCGGTGCGCCCCGGCAATAGCGGCATCAGGCCGGGCCTCTCCGCACCGCAACGATCGAATGCGTCGGGACAGCGGTTCTGGAAGGCGCAGCCGGCCGGCAGATCCGACAGCGGCGGCACGCTGCCCCCGATCTCCGCAAGTCGCGTGCCGCCCCGGCGCGTCGCCGAAGGCGTGGCACCAAGCAAGCCGCGGGTGTAGCGATGCAGCGGCCGTTCGAATAGCGCCTCCACCGGCGCCTCCTCGACCTTCCGGCCGGCATACATCACCACAACACGGTCGGCGGTCTCGGCCACGACGCCGAGGTCGTGCGTGATGATGATCAGCCCCATGCCCGAACTCGCTTGCAATTCCTTGAGCAAGGCAAGGATTTGCGCCTGGATCGTCACGTCGAGCGCCGTGGTCGGCTCATCGGCGATCAGAAGCTTCGGCCCGCAGGCGATCGCCATCGCGATCATGACGCGCTGGCTCATGCCGCCGGACATCTGATGCGGAAAATCGTTCAGCCGGCGCTCGGCATCGGGGATGCGCACCTGCCGCAGCAATTCGACGGCGCGGGTATGCGCCTCTGCGCGCGAGACGTCATTGTGCCACCGGATCGCCTCGATCAACTGGTCGCCGACGGTGGTGACCGGATTGAGCGAGATCATCGGATCCTGAAAGATCATCGAGATGTCCTTGCCGCGGACCCGCCGCATCTCGCGATCGGACAAGGACGTCAGCTCGCGGCCCATGAAACGGACGCTGCCGCCGACGATCTTCGCCGGCGGACATGGCAACAGCTGCATGACCGCGAGCGCCGTCAGCGATTTGCCGCAGCCGGATTCGCCGACGATCGCTACCGTCTCGCCCGCCGCGACCGTCAAAGACAGCCCATCCACCGCCGGCAGCACGCCGCGGCGCGTGAACAACGACACGCTCAGCCGGTCGATCTCGAGAACCGGGCCGTTGCCAGCCACCATGTCAACGATCCCTGAGTTTCGGATTAAGCGCATCGTTGAGACCATCGCCAACCAGGTTGAGCGCCAGCACCGTGATCATGATCGCAAGGCCCGGCACGGCGCAGATGTACCAGGAGGTGCGGATCGGGGTCCGGCCATCGCCGATCAGCCGCCCCCAGCTTGAGACGTTGGGATCGCCGAGCCCGAGGAACGACACTGCGGATTCGAACAACACGGCGCCGGCTATCACGAGCGAAGACAGCACGATCACCGGCGGCAGCGCATTCGGCAGGATCTCGCCAAGCATGATGCGCAAGTTTCCCATGCCCATGGCGCGGCAGGCCTGCACGAACTCGCGATCGCGTAGCGCCATGAATTCCGCCCGCGTCAGTCGCGCAATTGGAGTCCATGTGACGATGCCGACAGCGACCGTGACATACTCAATCTTCTGGCCGAGGATCGAGACGATGGTCAGCACGAAAATCAAATTCGGAATGGTCTGAAACAGCTCGGTGAAACGCATCAGCATTTCATCGATCCAGCCACCGAAATAGGCGGCGGTGGCGCCAATCGTGATGCCGATCAGAGTCGCTGTCAGGCTCGCGCATAGCCCGATCAACAACGTCGTGCGCGCGCCGTAGGCGATCATCGCCGCGATGTCCCGGCCAAGCGAGTCGGTGCCCAACGGGTAGCGCGAATTGACAAAGGGCCAGATCTCGGGACGGCCGACGATGCGCAAGGGATTGCGCGGAAACAACCAGGGCGCCGCCAGGGCGACGCCGACCACGACAATGACCAGCAGAAGACCGATCAGCGCGGCGCGGTTGCGCGCGAAACGGCGGGTGAAATCGATCGCGAGATTAAGCATCCGCCTACCTCGCCCGGATGCGCGGGTCGAGCCGCAGATAGAGCAAGTCAACGGTTGCGTTGGCGACGGCCACGAGCAGCGAGCCAAGCACGAGTACGCCAAGCACCATCGGAAAATTCCGGCTCATCACGCTGTCGAACAGCAGGCTGCCGATGCCAGGCCAACTGAACACAGCCTCGATCACGACGGAGCCGCCCAGGATGGTGCCGAGCTGCAGGCCGAGCAGCGTCACGATCGGAAGCAACGCGTTGCGCATGACATGCGCGAGCACAACGCGTGCCGGCGAGAGCCCCTTGGCGCGCGCAGTGCGGACGAAGTCGAGCCGGAACACCTCCAGCATCGAGGCCCGCATCACCCGCGCATAGGTTGCGGCATAGAACAACCCGAGCGCCGTCGCGGGGAGCACTAGGTGGTGCATGACATCGAGCGCATCGGCGAACGCGCCGTTGCCGGCTCCGATCGTCCGCATGCCTCCGACCGGAAACCAGCCGAGTTTGACTGCGAACAGCACCGTCATCATGATGCCGAGCCAGAAGCTTGGCGCGGCGAAGAAGAACACTGCGGCAAGCGAGATCAAATTGTCCCAGATCGTGTTGACCTTGACGGACGCCAGCACGCCCGCCGTGACGCCCACCAGCAGTGCCACCGAAGTAGCCGCCAGCATCAGGATCACGGTGGCCGGCAGCTGGTCCATGATCACGTTGAGGACCGGCGCATTCTGCCGGTAGGAGAAGCCGAGATCGAGCCGCATCACCGACCAGATATACTTCGCGAGCTGTACCCAGGTCGGTTGGTCGACGCCGTAGGTGTGACGGAGCTGATCCAGCATCGCCGGATCGGAGATCTGCTGCTCGGCAGTCATGACGTCGAACAGGCTGCCCGGCGCGAGATGGATCAGCACAAAGTTGAGCACGATCACCGCCAGGACTAGCGGGATTACCTGAGCCAATCGGCGAAGCACGATGCGGTTCAAGTCGATGCTCCCTTATCTAGCGATCGAGCCAGAGTTCGGCCCAGCTTTCCCCCATGAAGTCGGCGGTAGCTGAATGATTGCGGACGTCCGATCGGACGATCGTCACTGGCTCCAGATCGACCATGGGAAGCAGCGGAGCCTCTATCGTGGCCAGGCGATCGAAATCCTTGGCCAGCGCGATGCGCTTCGGCTCATCGGTCTCGACCGTCATCTTGGCAACGATCTCGTCGAGCTTCGGATTGGAATAGCCGGTGGCGTTGCGGAACGCCGCACCCTTCACGATGCCGTCGGTGGTGTAATATTGCGTCGTGCTCGGGATCAGCTCGACGCTCCCGGAATTGTTGGAGATCGCGACGTCATAGTCGTAGTCGCTGTAGATCCGCTTGAGCGAGGTAGCACGATCCGGCACCGCGAGATCCACGGTGATATCGAGGTCCTCGAACGCCTGCTTCACATATTGGCCGATCTTGATGTTCTCCTCGAACCAGCCAGCTGAAACCAGGCTGAGCTTGAAGCGCGAGCCGCCCTTCACCGGGAAACCTGCAGCATCCAGAATCTTCCCTGCTTTCTTGACGTCGAACGGATAGTCCTGGACGTCCTTGGTGAAGAAGATGGAATTCGAGCTCGCCACCGCGCCGATCGAGGGACGGGCGCGGCCGAAGAACACCGTATCGGCGATGAACTGCCGGTCTATCGCCTGCATCAGGGCCTGCCGCACCTCCTGATTCTTGAAGATCTCGCGGCGCTGGTTGAACTCGATCGTCGTCACCCAGGCCGAGTTCGAATAACCCTTGGTCTCGGCAACGAACTTGCCGCCGGAGGTGAGCCGCGCGATGTCCGGCATCGGGATCGGATTGAAGGTGCCGATGTCGAGCTGGCCCGCCTCGAAAGCAGCAGCCCGTGACGCCGGATCGCGCCACCAGCGGATGACCAGGCGGTCGAGGTACGGCAGTCCCGGATTCCAGTATTTCTCGTTGCGCAGATACTCGACATGGCTGCCACGCACCCATTCCTTGACTTTGAACGGGCCCGTACCAATAGGCGCGTTGTTGATCGGATTGGTGATGATGTTGCTGCCGGCATAGATATGCTTCGGGATCACCAAACCGGATTTGCCGGCTAGCACGGATTTGAGGAAGAATTCAGGGACCGGCGCCTTGAACTTCAGCACCACGGTGAGCGGGTCCGCGGCCTCCGCGCCTTCGAGCGCGTCGAGCGAGACCCCTGCCGAGATCGGCTTCCAGTACTGCATCGCGTTGAAAACGACGTCCTCGGCAGTGAAGGAATTGCCATCATGCCAGGTGACGCCCTCGCGCAGCTTGATCGTATAGCTCTTGAAGTCGGCCGATGGCTTGATGTCGACGGCCAGCACCGGCTCGAACTTCAAATCGACCGTCAGGCGGATCAGGCGCTCCAGTACCTTGGTCGAGGTGAAGTATGGACTTGAGCCGCCGCCCGGCGGCACGAACAGGGATTGCGGCTCAAAGCCGCCCCAGGTACCGATCAGTGTGCCGCCACGCTTTGGCGTTTCGAGCCCAGCCAGCGCAGGTCCGGCCATGCCTGATGCGAGCGCCGCACCCGCCGTGGTTATCAGAAAGTCGCGTCTCGAAAACCTGCTCATCGTGTAGCCCCTCTATGATTGCGTCGAACGGGCTTTTATTGCAGCGCCCGTTTGCCCCGTTCCCGCTGTTACTTTGCATCCAGCGTCGAATAGGTGCCCCTTCCGATCGCGAGCAGTGAGCCTTTCTCGTCGAACACGTCGACATCAGCGACGCCGACGCTCTTGCCGGCGCGGCGCACGCGTGACACTGCAACCAGCGCCGTATCGACCGCAGGCTTGAGATAGTCGACGCGGAAATTGATGGTCGGCAGGCCCCGTCCGACCATCATGCCAACGGCAAAATCGCCGACAGTGTCGATGACAGAAGCGATGACGCCGCCGTGCCACTGCTTCGAGCCGGGACGACGCTCGAATTCCGGACGCATCGCCGAGCGCATGGTGACTTCCTGCTTGACCGGATCGGCGTCAATGACGGTCAGGCCGAGGAACAGATTGAACGGCGAGACATCCAGCATCTTCTGGATGTCGGCGGCGGTAAGGGTCGTGACTTCTGTCTTGCTCACGGCGTCACCACGACTTTGCCGAACACCGCCCGATCTTCGATCACGCGCACGGCTTCCTTGGCCTGTTCGAGCGGATAGGACTTGTCGATCAGGACCTGCAGCTTGCCCGCCTGCACCAGATCGAACAGCTTTTCGATGTCCTCGCGCTCCCAGCCGTTGGAGCCGAGGACCTGTAGCTCGAAGGTCCATATGAAACGGATGTCCTCGGTCGGCGCATACCCGGCCGTGGCGCCGCAGGTCAGCAGACGCCCCCCCAGCTTCAGGCAGCGAAGCGACTTCACCCAAGTGTCGCCCCCGGTAAAATTGACGACGACGTCGACGCCGCCGCCTTCGACGAACCGCCGGCGATGCGGCTTGCCGTGGCGCTCGAAGACTGCCTTCATGAAATCGGTCTGCGTGTAGAGAATGATTTCGTCGGCGCCGAGCTCCTTGAGCCGCCGCCCCTTCTCCTCGCTGCCAGCACAAGCGATTACATAGGCGCCCGCCAGTTTAGCGAGTTGCACGCAGCAGACGCCGACACCACCGCTCGCGCCAAGGATCAGCACTTTTTCGCCCGGCTTGATCTTGCCGATGGTGTTCATCATGCGGATCGCAGTGCCGTAAGCCACCGGCAGCGCCGCCGCCTGCTCGAAGCCGACATTGTCGGGAATCCTGACCAATTGGTGCGCCTTGGCCCGGCAATATTCTGCGAGGCCCCCGTCCTGGGTCTCGCCCATCAGGCCGCCCTCGACGCGGTTGACCGGATCGATCAGTACGCGATCGCCGACCTTCCAGCCGGTGACGCCCGGGCCAAGCTCCGCGATCTCGCCGACCACATCGAGGCCGATGATGACCGGCAGCGGCACCTTGATGCCGGGCATGCCGCGGCGGGTGAACACATCGTGGTAGTTGATCGAGGAGGCCTTGACCCGTACGACGACATCACCCTCCGCCGCCTTCGGCGTTGGATAATCCGGCACGAATTGAAGCTTGTCGTTGTCGCCATGTTCGCGAAGGATTACGGCACGCATCTTGTCATTCAGCTCCGTGTTAGGCCGCCGCGGCAAGCGACCAGGTCGCCAGTCCGTCGATCGCCTGTTGAGTTATCGAGATCGCCTGTTCGGTGGTCTGCTCGCGCCAATTGGCCGATACCGGCACGAAGCAGTCGTGAAGATCGGCTCTCAAGAGCCGCACCCGTTCGCTGTCGCGTTCGGCCTTGAACTTGAGCCATAGATCGAGTTGCAGCGCGCGGCGGACATGGACGCCGCGGGTGCCGAACTCGACGACCGCGCCGACCATCGGCCGGCGGCCGAGGAATGTCGTCAGGCCGTGGAACACCAGCCCTTGATAGTTCGGCCGCGCCATATTGTGTGGCCGCTGGCCGATGATCCGCTCCTTGCCCCACCAGCGCACGGCCTCGGCGTGCAGCGGACCGTTTTCGTCGTTGAAGCAAAGGAAGAACGATTCGGCCCAGCCCCCGATCCCGGTATGCCAATCGATGAAACCGACACGTTCAGCCTTGCCGAGATGATCGATGACGATCTTCTCCAGCGTAACGTTCGACCACTCGCGAGCGACGCCGCCGAAATTATTGCCATTGGGAAAGTCATACTGCCCGCTCGCCAGCACATTGAACAATGCATCATCGCCATGCGCGGCACGAAAACGATCGAGCGCTGCGGCATAGGCTTGAAGGGCGGGCGGCGTCCAATCGTCCGGGACCAGATCCGGGTACAGCGTTGCGTAGCCGGGATTGGCAGGATGCGGCGCCTCGTGATCGACAAAATTGCGGTTGAGATCGACGTTATTCTCGGTCGTGCGAGTGCCCCACGCGAAACCATAGGGATTGATCGCATGCACCAGCAACACGGAGACACGAGGCGGCAGCGCGCGCCCTTGAGCGCTTTTCATCCAGGCGATCTGTGCCGCAGAGCCGCTGAGACCTTCAAGGCCGTGCGTACCGCTGATCACGATCAACTGCGACGGGGCGGCGGCATCGCCGAGCCGCGCGACGTCGACCACGAGATCCTGGCCGTCAGGCGTCTTTAGGGTCGGATGACGATAGTCGGAAAGCGCGCCACCCAGTTCGGCCGCAGTCGCGCGGAACTTGGCGCGGGCGCCCGCATAGTCCAAGGCGAAGCTCTCGGTGAAATCGATCATCATGGCGCCGTGAACCCGAGCGCCACATTGGCTGCGTCGGCATGGCTGACGATGATCCCGTCGACATAGGGCCGGTAACCGATCCCCGACCTCTCGAACACCGTCCGCGCAGCCTCGAGCGAAGGCACCTTGAACACCAGGGCGACCATACGATCCGAGCCGTTCTCGTCGACCAGCGCTGCGCCGGCATAGCGTTCGGCAACTGCCGACGGCTCCAGTACACGGATGATGGCGGTGCCGGCACGGAACGATACGCCGCCAGGTACCTCAGTGAGCAAAGGCGCGCCGAACACCCGCTCGTACAGGGCAGCGGTGCGCGACGGCGCTTTCGACGCGATGACGAATTCGACGATGTCGGTGACACCGTTCGGGTGCGCACGCCATTCCGATCGGTAGACCAGTTCCGGAGTATCGTGGTGGCAGAAGAAAGTGCGGCCGTTTTGCACCTCTTCGCCGCTGACGCGAACCACCCTGAAGCGCGCGTCCTGCGCACCACCTGGAAGCGACACCGGGCGCGAAAAGCTCATCGGCTCTTCCGCTGGAATGCCGCGCTGTTTCAAGGCGGCAAAGACAAGGTCGGGGTCGACCGATTTGAACACCAGCCCGGTCAACCCGGGCGGATGTGCCCACAGGTCGGCGCGCCTGGTCTCGTTCCCCGGCAGATATCCGAGCAGTTCCAGGTAGTTCTCGCCAAAGATCGCGAGGTTATTGCTCGAGCCGAGCGAATGATGACCACGTTCCGTCAGTTTGAAGCCGAGCCGGTCATATTGCGCGGCCGCCTCGTCGAGCTTCCCCATCACATTAATGACGGCGTGATCGAGAACGGGCTTCACTGCATCGATAGTCAGAGCCATTTCACTCACTTCCTTACAAACCTACTCGCGGCTCGCTGATTTTCAGGCAAGATCGGTGCCACTTCAGGATTTCATTCCCTGCGCTGCACGCGGATGAGACGCTTGTTTCGTCATGGAGAAATCCACGGCAGCGTCGGCGTGCAGCATCGTCGAGTCGAACACTGGAAGATCAATGTGTTGCGGTCCGACCAACAGACAGATTTCGGTACAACCGAGGATCACGCTGTCGGCACCGTTTAACTTTCCGCGCGCGATAACATCGAGGTAGCGGCGGCGCGACCGCTCGCTGACGACGCCTTGGCATAGCTCATCGAAGATGATGTCATGGACGGCGATGCGATCTGTTTCGTCGGGAATGATCGGATCGAGCGCAAACTGCTCGCGCAGCCGCTGCACATAAAAGTCCTGTTCCATGGTGTAGCGTGTCGCCAGCAGCAACGGGCGCTTGCATCCGCCGGCCTTGATCGCGCTGGCGGTAACGTCGGCGATATGCAACAGCGGGATCGATACCGCCCGCTGCACCTCGTCCGCGAGCTTGTGCATGGTGTTGGTGCAGATCAGGAGGCAGCCGGCGCCGCCCTCCTCCAGCTCGCGGGCGATATTTGCAAGAATCCTGCACGCTTCGTCCCAGCGTCCCTGCTTCTGCAGGTTGACGATGGCATCGAAATCGACCGACCTCATCAGGATTTCGGCGGAGTGAAGCCCGCCCAACCGGGTTCGGACCTGTTCATTGAGCCGTCGATAATAGACGGCGGTACTCTCCCAACTCATTCCGCCGATCAAGCCAATCGTTCGCATTTCCTGTTGCTCGCTCCACGCGACATTTCTGCCTTGTGGAAAGACTAGCAACGCCGTTGCGCAATTCGGTTGCGTATCGAGGACTTATAGGAGCTTCGAGCTGAAAATAGACTTCATAGTTCGAGCGAATTCTGGAATAGGATTTCACAATCTTGGGGCGTCCCGAGTTGGACATGCTGCGGGACTCATTATTCGCTATTCGTTGTCCTCAGCGCGACAACCTGTCTTCCGTACGGATTGATCGACGGTTCTTCCGTCTGCTCGTCGAGGCTTAGTCGTTCGACGGACCCGTGGTCGTTCAGAACGAGCTCGGCGCTAGCCCTTTGAATAATTGTCAAGAATGTCGTTAGCTGGGCGATCACCCCGCACCGAGAGCGTCTCAGCCATCAGTCCCGCGATCTGTCGGGCATCATCCTTGCCGGTCTCGATGAGCCCCGCGATGGCGCCGCGCTTGTCGGCGTCACTGTAGTGCCGCTTGATGTTGAATTTGGGTTCGAGCCGCGTCACTGCCATCGAGAACCCAACGATGTGCGGCATCAAGGCGGCGCGGCGCTGCGGGCTGTAGTCCGCGATCGACCACTGGGTGGGAAAGCGGCTTTCATTGACACGCACCAGGTCATCGACAACCTGATCGAGCCCAGCGCGGTCGAGCAGGCGGACGTCACCATGGGCATGGACCACCGCATACGACCAGCTCGGCGCCGCCGGACATTCCTTCGTGTACCACTGAGCCGACACGTACGCATTCGGGCCGTTGAAGACGAACACCGCCTTCGGCTGGCGCTCCAGCGATTTCCAATGCTCGTTGGCGCGCGCGACATGACCGCGGATGTGGGTTACCGCACCGTGTTTCACATCAACCAGCACCGGGATGTGGGAGAAATGCAACTCACCGTTTTCGGTCGAAACCAGAAGCGCGAAGCCGAGCTCCGACATAAGGTCGATAGCAGCAGCGTCGGTCGTCAGAGTGCGTTCGGGACGGTAGAACATGCGAGACCCTCCCGTCAGGCAACGTGCGCGGGCTTGAAAGCCTGAGGGTAATGTCTTATCGCAAACTCCGTGGTGATCAGCCCCTGCTCGAGGTCACGCTCAACGAGTTCGACCGGGCGCTTCGCAGGATCGCCCCAGCCGGCGCCGCCGCCGACGGTGAGCTGAACGATATCCCCTTTCTGCAGGGTCATGACCGCCGTGGTTGGCAAGTCGATGACGTCTTTGCCACGGATCACCTTCAACGATGCGAGGGCTCCATCGGCACCGCCCATCCTGCCGCGTGCCGGATAGAGGAAGTGCTCCGAGTAGTAGCTGAGGACGACGTTATCCTCCAGCACCTGGATGGCGCGCGTAAAGCCTAGACCACCGCGCCATTCCCCCGCGCCACCGGAATTCGGAACAAGGCCATAACGCAGCATGCGGATATGAGGGTGGATCTGCTCAATCGACTCGATCGGCGTATTGCGGCTCGATGACAAGACGCCGGCGAGCGCGTGCGCGCCGTCGTAGTCCGGCGCACCGCCATAGCCGCCGCCAAGCACGTCCGCGTAGATGCGGGTGCCGCCGTTCGGCCGCTCCTGCACGAGGTAAAGGCCGGTGGTGGAATTGAAGCCCTGCGCGGGAACGCGATCCGGAATCGCCTTTCCGAGCGCCTCATGTATCGCATCAAGCACGCGATAGGACACGGCGATGCGGGCACGCACCGGTCGGCCGGGCGTCGGATTGACGATCGTGCCCTCGGGCAGTCTGATATCAATCAGACGATTGCAGGCATCGTTGGCCGGAATGTCCTTGTCAGTAAGCAGGCAGCGAACAGCCGAGATCGCCGCAGCGATCGACGAGGATTTCGAGCTGTTGAACATGCTGTGCACCTCCGGCGCCGTACCGGCGAAGTCCAGCACCATGGCTCCGTCACCGACCGTAACGGTCGCAACAACCTTTAGCGGAGTATCGCCACGTACGTCCGCGTCGATCCAGGCCTCGCCGGTCCACGTTCCGTTCGGAATCGTCGCGATGGCCGCCCGCATGCGGCGCTCCGTGTAATCGAGCGTCTCTGCCATCGCGCGGACCACCAGATCGTATCCGTGACGTTTGGCGAGTTGCTGGAGACGCTCTATGCCGGTCCGATTGGCGGCAATCTGAGCGTAGAAGTCGCCGCGGCCGACTTCTGGCGTCCGAACGTTGGCGAAGATCAGGCGGTCGATCGCGCCGCCCATCAGGTCCGTTTCGACATCGATCAGCAGCGGCGGAATGACAATGCCTTCCTGCAGCAATTCGGTCGCATCAATGTTGATTCCGGCGCCGCCGCCTCCGACGTCGAGATGATGCGCCGTATTGCCGACCCATCCGATCAGGACCTCATCGGCGAACACCGGCTGGAAGATGATGAAGTCGTTGAGATGCTGGCCGCCGGCATAGGGATCGTTGAGCAGGATCGCGGAGTTGGGCCCGATCCCGGAGATGTCGAGTTGCGCGACCGACGCCCTGAACGCTTCGCTCAACCCGCCATTGTGGATCGGGATCATTTCGGCCTGCGACACCACGTTGCCGCGCGCGTCAAGGATCGCGGTCGAGCAGTCGCGGGCTTCGCGAACGATGGTCGAGAACGCAGAGCGGACAAGAATCGCGCCCATCTCGTTCGCGATTGCACGGATCGCGTTGGCGAGAATCGCGAGCTTGGTCTGTTCGCCGAACATCACTTTTTCTCCAGCAGCAGATCGCCGCTCTCGCAGCAGCGCGCCATCCAGCCCGGTGGCACCAGTGTCGTGGTCGTTGGCTCTTCGACAATAACCGGGCCCGTGATTGTCTCGCCGAAATCAAGGTCAGAACGATCCATGAAGGTCGCGGTAATGGATTTGCCCTGTAGGACGATGTCGCACGTCTCGCGCGTACCGTTCCGACCAGGATCTCCCTTGGGAGTAACAACGTTGAGCTTGTTCTTGCGGGTAAGCCGCGCCCGCGCATTGACGATCTGAACCGGCAGGTTCGATCGCGTGTAGCCGTAGCGCTCGCGGTGCAGGCTCTCGAAAATGGCACGCAATTCCGACGGGCTTGCCCGCGCCACGTCCGTCCAGACCGTCAACTCGAATCCCTGGCCCATGTAGCGCAGATCGAGTCCCATTTGGACGTCGTAGCCGCCAGCGGCCAAGCCGAGGCTCGCGGCATAGCCGTCACATGTCGCGGCCAGATCGGCTACGCCGATCTCGGCGAGCGTTTCGGCGGTCAAGGGCTGCAATCTCGCCTTGATGAAGTCGACTTTGAGGTCGGCGATCAGCAGGCCGAAAGCGCTGGTGATGCCCGGCGACCACGGAACAAGAACGCGGTTCATGCCGACCTCGTCCGCCACTGTCGCGGCGTGCAGCGGGCCGCCACCGCCATAAGCCACGAGCGTGAAGTCACGCGGATCGATCCCCCGCGCGGTCGAGACAAGACGAACCGCTGCCGCCATGTTGCTGTTGACCATCTGCAACACGGCATCTGCCTTATGCCTGAGGTCGCCCGGCACCTTCAGCGACGCGAATGCATTTTTCGCGGCCCCGACATCGAGCTTCATCTTGCCTGCAAAGAAGTGCGATGGCCGGAGCAGTCCGGCGATCAACTGCGCGTCTGTCACGGTCGGCAGCTTGCCGCCGCGGCCGTAGCATGCCGGTCCTGGTTCGGCTCCTGCACTGGCCGGCCCGACATTGAGGAAGCCGCCGGAATCAAGCGCCGCGATGCTACCGCCGCCGGCGCCGACCGTGACCATGTCAAGCGCGGTCGTGCGGATCGGCAGGTCGTCGACCATAAGCTCTTGTACGACCCGCGGCTCCAGCATCGGCGCGACCGCCACATCCGTGCTGGTACCCCCCATATCGATCGTGATGATGTCTTTGATGCCGTTGCGGCGTGCGAACCATGCGGCGGCCTGAACTCCTGCGGCCCCGACAGCAGCATGCGCACGGCGTTGTCGCCCGCCGCTTCCGCCGGCATGATGCCGCCATTCGACTGCATGATCTGCAAGCCGCTGCTGCAGCCGCGATCGGTCAAACCGCGATCCAGCCGATCGACGTAGTCAACGACCACCGGGGAGACGAAGGAATTGACCACCGTCGTCACGGTGCGCTCGTATTCACGGAATTCAGGCGATACGCGGCTCGAACAGCCGACGCGCGTTGTGGGGCTCATCGAGAGAATGAGTTCGCGCAAACGATCCTCGTGAACGCCATTGCGGTAGGCGTGCAACAGGCAGATCGCAATCGACGTCACGCCGCTGTCGAGGAGGAACTGGATTTCCTGTTGTGCCACCTCTTCATCGAGGGCCTCGACCACATTGCCGCGCCCGTCGATGCGTTCAGGAATCTCGCGGATGAAGCGCCGCTCTACCGGTGCGCGGGGTTTGTGATAGAAAGCCGTATAGATGTTGCCAACGCGATCGTGCAGGCCGATTTCGGTGATGTCGCGAAAGCCTTTGGTGGTAAGAAGCCCGGTGCGCGCGCCGCGCCGCGTGATCAGCGCGTTGGTGGCGATCGTCGAGCCGTGCGAGAAGCGCGTCACCTCCTTTAACCGCACGGCAGCCTGATCGACGGCGTTCTCAACTGCCTTGTGGACCTGGCTCGGTGTCGATGGAACCTTGCCGACGGAGACTACGCCTTTCTCGTCCACCCAGACGAGGTCCGTAAATGTCCCGCCAATTTCGACGCCAACCTGCATTCTTCACCTGTTGGATTTGAAGTCGCTCAAGACCGCAGAAGGCCGGCGCGGCGGATCTTCTCACGTTCGATCTCGAAGTTCTTCCTGATCACCTCGCCAAAATCGGCGCCATCTCGATATTGGATCGACTGCCCGTACTTTTCCTGGATCGCGACATGTTGCGGATCAAAAAGCGCCAGTTTGAACGCGTCGTGCAGCCGCTGGACCACCTCCTGTGGCATTCCCTTTGGACCAATCAAGCCGTTCGGACTCGCTGCGGTCACATCGTAGCCGAGATCGTAGAGGGTCGGCGCGTCAGGCCAACGCTTCAACCGCTCGTCAGAGAAGACCGCGAGCCAGCGCGCCTGCCCGTTGTCGACCAGATCGCCGAGGATCGTGCCGCCCGCGTGGGCGTCGATGTGGGCGCCGAGCAAGGCGGCGATGCCCTCGGAGTCTCCTTTGAACGGCACATGGATCAGCTTGATCTTCTCGATGTCGGCGACCTGGACCATCGCGAGGTTCTGCGCGGTCGCCGGACCGTTCGTCCCATAGTTGACTTCCTCGGGCCGCTTGCGGGCCTCGGCGATAAAGTCGCCCCAGGTCTTGAACGGTGAATCCTGGCGAACGACCATGCCGACGTTGAAAGCGCCGATCTGGATGATCGGCGTGAAATCCTGCAACGCGTCATAGGGCGTCTTCTGCATGAGTTGGACTCGCAGAACCGCCGAATGAGTGACCGCGATACGGTAGCCATCGGGCGACGCCGACAGCATCGCAACCGCACCTAGCGTGGCACTGGCCCCCGGACGGTTTTCCACGACGATCGGCTGGCCGAGGTGCCCTGCCGCGGCAGTCGCCAGTACGCGGAACGTGGTATCGGCCGTTCCGCCGGCCGGAAACGGAACGATCAGCGTGACAGGCCGTGACGGGAACTTATCGTTCGCCCACGATCTCCTGGGCCACGACGCGGCCAGAGACAGCGCACCCACACCGCCCAACCACGACCTGCGAGACGGTCCGACCATGGTGACCCCTGCTCCCTACGATTTGTGAAGGAAGCTTACTTGCGGGCCACAAATCTGATAAATCGAAAGATCATAATGATTGATCGATTCTATGAATATAACGAGCCAGGACCTCAATATCTTCCTCACCCTCGCTCAGGAAAAAAACTTCACCCGGGCGGCCGCGCGATGCGGGCTGTCGCAGTCGGCGTTCAGCACCCGCATTTCGTCGCTCGAACACGCGTTAGGAGCCAAACTGTTCGACCGGACCACGCGGAGGGTCGAAATGACTCCCGATGGTGAGGTCTTCGAGCCTTTCGCTCATCAGTTGCACGCGGATTTGTCCGACGTTATTCAGATTTTCCGCGACCGGGCGGCGCGCCGCCGGGGCCGGGTGTCGATCGCGGCACTGCCATCGGTCTCTGCCGGTTGGATGCCGAAAATACTATCACGGTTTGCAACCCGGCATCCAAACGTTCAGTTGTCGCTGACCGATGCAATAGCGGAGACGTGCGTATCATTGGTACGCAACGGCGACGTTGACTTTGCCCTGTCGACACTTGACGGTGCAGAGGACTTGGACGGGCAGGTCGTGGCAACCGATCACTTCTACCTCGTGTGCCGCAAAGACCATGAATTGCTGGCGAAAAAGAAGATCGCTGCCGCTGACATCGCGTCCTATCCGTTTATTCACCTGACACGCAACAGTAGTGTTCGCCGCGCTCTCGATGCCGCCTTTGAGCGCGTGAAACTAAAAGCCCATCTCGAAGCGAATTACATGGCGACGCTTGCCGGCATGGTGGAAGCGGGTCTGGGCATCACAATAGTTCCGTCGCTTAGCCTCCACCAGTTCGAGCGTCCGACACTTGGCGTCAGAGTTCTGCAAGCGCCACGGATCTCTCGTCCGATCTATCTGATCCGTCGGCGCGGTCGCACATTATCGGCAGCCGCTGAAGCACTCTTCAACGAGATCCGCCGGACAGACTTCGAAGAGCCTTCGATCACGCGCAAGCGCACCTAGGGCGAACGTAGTCTTAAACAATTGGCCCGGGCGCCACGTCGAGTTGCCTGGTCCAGCACATCCGTCTCCCTGCTACACGCCCCACATCGCAATTCGGTGTTCGGAACAAATGTACCTAATAAGTCACAAAAGTGTCGTCGGCCTCCATTAGGAGTCCCCTCCTCTCAGGCGCAAACGATGGAACGACATGCAAAGTGGTGAACCGACGCCGATCCGGCTTGCTCAGGACGTAAACGGAAAACTCCGCGCGTGGCCCGAGCGGCCAAAGATGGCCAAACATCGGTTGAAAGCCGGTCGCACCAGCGACCCAGCACGGCTGCTGCGCGAATGTCGCGCCTCTTTCGTGCCGCTCAACAACGTGGATGCATGAACGTGCGCCGCGCCATCCTCGTCATCCTCGACGGCTTGCGCCGGGACCTCATCAGTCCCGAGACTACGCCGCACGTAGCCGCCTTCGCCGCGCACGCCGAGCAATTCTCAGACTACAGCACGGTCTTTCCTTCATGCACGCGCGTGGTCTCCGCCAGCCTCGCCACCGGCTGCCTGCCGGCGCACCACGGGCTCCAGGGCAACACCATGGTCCTCGTTGAAGACGGCCGCCTTGTGCGTCACGATGCGGGGCGGCCGGATTTTCTCCAGCACAAAAGACGTGTCACCGGACGGTCCCTTGGCGTTCCGACTCTTGCCGAGCGGCTGCGTGAGCACGGTGGTGCGGTGATCTTCAGCAACGTGTCGCCTGGTGCGGCCTATGCTCACGATCCCGACGGCCACGGACGCATCTATCATCGCGCCGGCTCGTTCGGGCGAGGCCGCATTCCCCTGCCCGAAGCTGAGCAGCTTCGCGTGAGCCTGGACGTGGCTGGCGATCGAGCCATGACCGAGCGTTTCATTGCGGAGACTGTGCTGACTGCGGGTCCTCCAGCCCTCACTCTGATGTGGCTGGGCGAACCCGACTCGTCCCAGCACGCACTGCCGCTGGGCTCGCCCGAACACCTGGCTGTCCTGACGGAAGCCGATCGGAACGCGAAGCGCGTCATGGACGCTGTGGCGCAATTGCCCGACCGTGAGGATGTGCTCTTTCTCCTTGGATCCGATCACGGTCATCAAACCGTGAGCGGCGTCATCCACATCGAGGCCGAGCTGGTCGCCGCCGGCCTCAAGGAAAGTCTCGATTCCGAGGAGGTGGTGGTCGCCTCCAACGGCACTTCGGCACTGATCTATCTTCACCCGGACGCCGCTCGGCGCGAGGCGGCGATTGCAAGCTTCCTGGCCAGCCAAGATTGGGCCGGCACCGTACTGACCAGGGCCGAGTTGAACCGTATTGGCCAGTCCACCGACAACGGACTCGCCTGTGCCGTCTCCATGCGCGAGACCGAGGCTACCAACGCTTTCGGCATCGTCGGGACAAGCTTTGCCGCTAAGCGTTCCGAAGGCAAGGAAGATGTCATCGGCGCAGGTCAGCACGGTGGGCTTGGGGCTGCCGAGCAGTCCCCTTTCCTGATGATCTCAGGTCCGGGCTTCTTGGCCGGAGCGGTGCGCTCCAAAGCAGCCTCGGTTATCGACATCGCGCCGACCATTCTTGCTCATCTCGGTCTGCCCGGCTCCGGCACAGACGGCAACGCGCTACAGCGAGGCGGCTGTGGCTGAGATCGAGCTGCGCGCCATCGAGAAGCGCTATGGCGAGGTGCCGGTCCTGAAGGGCGTCTCCCTGAAGATTCAGGACGGAGAATTCCTGACCCTGGTGGGACCGTCCGGCTGCGGCAAGTCCACCTTGCTGCGGATCATCGCCGGGCTCGAAGATCAAGACGCCGGCGAGGTGAGCGTGGGCGGCCGGACCGTGGATGGTGCCCGTCCAAAGGACCGCGACGTCGCCATGGTGTTTCAGTCCTACGCCCTCTATCCCCATCTCACCGTATTCGACAATATCGCGCTGCCATTGCGCACGCGGAGACTCTCCTTCGCACAGCGCCTGCCGCTCATCGGACGGCTGCTGCCGGGTCGCAGCGGCATCGAAAAAAACATTCGCATGGAGGTGGAGCAGGCCGCCGCCATGCTCGACGTGGCCCATTTGCTCCACCGCAAGCCCGGCCAGCTTTCCGGCGGGCAACGCCAGCGCGTCACCCTCGGGCGCGCAATGGTGCGGCATCCCACCGTCTTCTTGATGGACGAGCCGCTATCCAATCTCGACGCCAAGCTCAGAGTGCAGATGCGCGCGGAAATCACCGCGCTGCACCGCCGCCTCGGCGTCACCTTCGTTTATGTCACGCACGACCAGTCGGAGGCCATGACGATGGCGGACCGCGTGGCCGTGGTGATCGGCGGCGAGCTGCTCCAGGTGGGCCCCCCAGAAGCGCTCTATCGCGACCCGCAGGATCTGAGGGTGGCCGAGATGATCGGCAGCCCCAAGATCAACGTGGTCGCTCGCGGCCATTGGGCGGACGATCGACCGATTCTGTCGGCAATCCTTGCACCGCAGACCAAGCACCTCGCATTTCGTCCTGAAGCAGCCGTCCTGACCACGCCAACCGCTGGCCTGCCCGGTGGCACCGTGACGGATCTTGAAAATCTCGGCTCGGATATCTTCGTGCATGTGGCGCTCCGCGACGGCTCAGAAACCGTCGTGATCCGCACCGCACCCGACGAACCGCGCCTTTCGCTCGGCCGCGCGGTTGGGCTCAAGGTCGATGCCGCGCGACTGCTGCAGTTCGATGAGGCTGGCAGACGCTGCGGCGATATCGAGCAGGTGGCAGCATGAGCGTGATGGCCTTGGCCCACCGCCGTGCTCGCCCGGCTGCCCGTCGTCGGCAGCATCAGGCTGCAGAGGCCACCGTCGGCTGGCTCGCCGTCTCGCCGGCCTTGATCCTGCTCATCTGCCTGCTCTTTGGCCCGGCCGCGGCGGTGATCCTGTTCTCTTTCACCGACTGGCAATTGGGCGCCAGCACCTTCCGTTTCGTCGGTACCGAGAATTTTGCAGCGTTGTGGGCGGACCCGCCCTTTTGGAAGGCCCTGATAAACACCTGCATCTATGTGGCTATCGTGGTGCCGGGGACGGTGGGGCTTGGCCTTGCCACAGCTCTGCTCATCGAAGCGAGCCCTGGCCTGCGCGGCTTCTATCGCGCGGTGCACTTTCTGCCAGTCATGTCCACCATGTCGGCCATGGCCGTGGTGTGGGGCACCATGCTTCATCCCAGCATCGGCCTGGTCAACCGGACGCTCGCCGTATTCGGCATGACCGGCATCAATTGGCTGCGGGACGAGCACACCGCGCTCCTCGCCGTCGCCCTTATTGGCATTTGGCAGGGTTTTGGCTTCGCCATGGTGCTCTTTGTCTCCGGCCTGAAGGCGGTGCCCCAGCAGCTCTACGATGCCGCTGCAGTCGATGGCGCGGACGGCCTCTTTGACCGGCTGCGCATCGTGACTCTCCCCATGTTGGGGCCGGTCACTATGTTCGTCATCGTCCTCACCGCAAGCCGCGCCTTTGAGGTGTTCGATAGCGTGCGCGTGCTCACCCAGGGCGGTCCGAATTACGCCTCCGAGGTTCTACTGAATCGGCTCTATTCCGAAAGCTTCGACTATCTGCGCACCGGATAC
The DNA here is from genome assembly GCF_059512425.1 of Bradyrhizobium sp. Leo78. Classification (NCBI taxonomy): domain Bacteria; kingdom Pseudomonadati; phylum Pseudomonadota; class Alphaproteobacteria; order Hyphomicrobiales; family Nitrobacteraceae; genus Bradyrhizobium; species Bradyrhizobium sp. Leo78. The sequence goes on along the minus strand of NZ_JCAMOT010000013.1, from coordinate 147,501 downwards.
GGCGCGGCCCTGACGGTGGTCTACCTTGCTATCGTGATCGCCCTCACGATTGCCCAGGCGCGGTTCATCGAACGCCGGGTGCACTATTCATGAGTGCACACCGCCCCCGACGCCGGCTCGCAGGTCGCATCGCGCGCCACGTCTTGCTCGTCGCTTCCGCAGCATTCGCGTTGCTGCCTTTCGTATGGATGGTCAGCTTATCCCTGAAGCCACCGGACGAAATCTTTCAACCCGACTTCCATCTTTGGCCCCAAACCTTCCACGGCGTCGAGAACTATCGCGTTGCGCTGACCGCAGCGCCGATGCTCCGCTTCCTGCTCAATGGCGTCTTCGTCTGCGCGGTCATCTTCGCGCTGCAGCTCGTGATCTGCGTGCCATGCGCCTACGCCCTTGCCAAGCTGCGCTTCCGCGGACGTGACACTTTGTTTTCTGCAGTGCTGGTTGGGCTTCTCGTGCCGCCGCAGGCCCTGGCCATTCCCCATTTTGTCCTGCTCCACGTCTTCGGGCTGCTCGACACCTACGCGGCTCTCATTCTTCCCTGGATCATCTCGGCCTTCGGCATCTTCCTGCTGCGCCAGTTCTTCCGATCCATCCCCGACGAGATCATCCACGCCGCCCGGCTCGATGGGCTCGGTGAGTTCGAGATCATCTGGCGCATCATGATGCCCATGAGTGCGCCCGCGCTCGCCGCCTTCGGCATCTTCTCGGTAGTGGCCCACTGGAATGACTTGTTCTGGCCACTCATCGCCGTGCGGAGCGAAGAAATCTCGACACCGGCGCTAGGCATTCTCCTGTTCCGCGATGACGAGGCCGGCCAATTCCTCGGCGCACTGATGGCCGGCGCCACGATCATCGTCGCCCCGCTGCTGCTCGCTTTCCTCTTCGCCCAGCGCCGCTTCATCGACGGGCTGGCGACCACCGCCATGAAGTAACCAAAGGACACCATCATGTTCGACAGATTGCTGCCGCGCCGCGTGTTGAGGGTCGTGGGTGCCACATTGCTGGCCGCCTTCGCGCTCACGCCCGCCCATGCCGAGCTAACGCTCGACGTGCTTTACACCACGCCGGGGACTTTCAACGCACTTCACCAGGAGCTGGCCAAGCGCTTCACCGAGACACATCCCGAGATCAAGGTAAAATTCCGCAACCCGGCGGCCGGCTACGAGGAGGGGGCACAGCAGATCCTGCGCGACCAGATCACCGGACGTCTTCCGGATATCGCCTTCAACGGCATCAACCAGATCGGCTTGTTCGTGGACCGCGGCCTCGGCGCGCCCCTCGATGCCTTTGTGGCGGCAGATGGTGGTCTCGACAAACTCGGCTACTACTCAACGCTCGCAGCGCTTGGCCAATGGAAAGGCAAGCTCTACGGTCTGCCTTTCGCGGTCTCGACACCGGTGCTCTACCTGAACGCCGACCTCGTGAAGAAGGCCGGCCTCGATCCGACTACGCTGCCCAAGTCCTGGCCCGAGCTCGTCGCCGCAGGTCAGAAAATTCAGGCCAGTGCCGGAGCCGGCGTGACGGGATTCTACTACCAATGGGACCAGACCGGAAACTGGCTGCTGCAGTCGCTCGTCACCAGCCGCGCTGGACGCATGCTGAAGGCCGACGGCTGCACGATCGCCTTCGATGACGATGCCGGCATGTGGGCGCTCAAGACCTTGGAGTCTTTTGGCAAGTCAGGAATGCCCAACTTCGGTATCAGCCAAGTGCGTCAGTCATTCGTCGCCGGCAGCGTCGCCATCCTCGTCGATTCCACGTCCTATGTCGCCGCAGCGGATCGCCAGATCGGCAACCGCTTTGATTTCAACACCGTCGCGTTTCCGTTGTCGGCACCCGACGGGAAGCTGCCTGCCGGCGGAAACGTCGCTATGGTCTTCGCGAAGGATGCCGAGCGGCAGAAGGCGGCGTGGGAGTATGTGAAGTTTGTCACCGGCCCGATCGGTCAGACGCTCATGGTGAACTATACCGGTTACATGCCCGGCAATGAGATTGCAGTGAAGTCACCCGAGCTCCTCGGGTCATTCTATGCCAAGAACCCCAACCACATGACCAGCATTCATCAACTGCCAGTGCTGACGGATTGGGCGTCCTTTCCGGGTGGAAATTCGCTGAAGATCATCGAAGTGATCAAGAACCACACCGAAAGCCTGGTGACGGGCAAGCGTTCCGCCGCGGAAGTGATGCCCAGCCTGGTGCAGGATGTGAACGGCCTCATGCCCAAATGCGGCGGCTAGAGCAACTTCGGTTCTGATTGAATCAGAACCGAAGTTCTGGATTCTTGTCTTGACGCGTTTTCTGCGCAGATAAGTCTACGCAATCTGCGTACACTTGATTGCTACGCGAACCGATGTCCACCTCGGATCAAGTCCGAGGGCATGCTTGGCTCGAAAACGCTCTAAAGCCAAGAATGTGTCAGGCAAGAATGAGAAGCTATCGCCCTCTTCCAACTCGGCCGTCCTTTTCGCTATGAACCGGACCATGTTCGTCAATTTTAGCGTCGAGACCGGTACGATCAAGGCAGTCAAGAACCCCATCGCTTTGTTTCATTCCCGTGGGCAGCGAGACCTGCGCACCGTCGGGACAGATGTGGAAATCGCTGACGTCTCCTTGGAACCTAAGCGATGCCCTCAACTGCGTGAACCAGTTCCTCATGGAAGGCGCCCTCAACAAACCGGCGTGCACAAGTGGTGGCAAGCAATTACTATGCGAATTCGTATGCAGGCGATCTAGGCGCCCCAGACTTCGCGCAAGACCGACAGCCAGTTTTCTCCGATCACGCCCTCGATTTTGCTTGAATTCCAGCCGCGTTTCTCCATCGCGGCCGTGAGATTTGGCCAATCACCGATGGTACGCATGCCCTGCGGATTGATCACGCTCCCGAAGTCCGTGAGCTTGCGTCCGTATCCTTTGTCGTGCGTGATCCAATCGAAGAAGGGCTGCCCGTAGCCTTGAGTGAAGTCGGTCCCAATGCCGACGTTTCGCTCGCCGCAGATGTCGATGACGTATTCGATCGCCTCGACGTAATCGTCTACTGATGCTTCAGCCCCGCGTTTAAGGAAGGGAGGAAACATCGTAACGCCGACGAACCCGCCGCGATCGGCGATGAACTTCAGTTGCTCATCGCTCTTGTTGCGCGGATGGGACTTAAGCCCGGCGGGCAGACAGTGCGAGTAGGTCACGGGCTTCTTGGAAGCAAGGATCACGTCTGTGCTCGTCTGAGGACCGACATGCGAGAGGTCGCACAGGATGCCAAGCCGGTTCATCTCGGCAACCACCTCGTGTCCAAAGTCGGACAGCCCACCGTCCTTGCTTTCATAACAGCCGGTGCCCACGAGGTTCTGGGTGTTGTAGGCCATCTGAATGATGCCAACGCCGAGCTCCTTGAAGAGGCTGAGATAGCCGATCTGATCCTCTATACCGGTGATATTCTGCCACCCCAGTATGATCCCGGTTCTGCCTTCCTTTTTCGCAGCCATGATGTCCTGGGTTGTATAGACCTGCTTGATCAGATCGCCATGTTCGCGGAACCAGTGTTTCCACTGCATCACGTTCCGCATCGTCTCGGTGAACCCCTCCCAAATGCAGCACGTGCAATTGGCGGCCGTAAGCCCTCCCTTTCGCATATCCTCGAATATATCCCGGCCAAAATTGGAGATGATCAGACCGTCAATGACGATCGAGCGGTCGTGCAGTTGCGACGACATATTCTTGTTCTCCTGACGCAAATCGATGTTCGAACGCCGGGCAGCGATTGGGACGCAGCCGGTACCAAGTAGTGACGGTCCGTTAGGGCTCGCCCTCCAGGTTTGCCCTCGTGCCCGCGTCGGCATTGAAGAGAAAGCACCACTTGGGAGCAATCGTGAGCCTGACCGCCTGCCCTGGCTGAACCGCTTCCGGCATGTCCCGATTGGCCTGCTGAACCAGAAGACGTTGCTCGCCGCGAACCTTAATCTGATACTCGGTGAAAGGTCCGAGATAGCTGATGAGCTCGACCACCCCGTCGATCTCGTTCGCATCGCCGTGCACCGTCGCCGCCGATGCCTGGCCGACGGCAATCTTGATTTTCTCGGGCCTCACCCCAAGCAGCGTCGCCCGCGCGATTTTCGGCGCAACCTTGAGGGAAATTCCCGCATCGGTCGTGAACCTGTCGCCAACCAGTGTTCCCTTGAAGAAGTTTGTCTTACCGATGAAGTCGGCGACGAAAGGCGTAGCCGGCCGCTCGTAGAGATCGGCGGGGCTCCCGATCTGCTCGATGGCACCCCCATTCATCACCACGAGCCGATCGGCGAGGCTAAGCGCTTCCTCCTGGTCGTGGGTGACGAACACGGTCGTCAGCCCCAGCGATTGTTGCAATTGTCTTATCTGCAGCCGAACGTCGTGTCGCAGCTTCGCGTCGAGAGCCGACAGCGGCTCGTCCAGCAACAACACATGCGGATTGATGACCAGTGCGCGAGCCAACGCGACCCGCTGTTGCTGCCCTCCCGACAATTGTCGTGGCATGCGTTCTGAGAAACGGCCGAGCTGCACCAGGTCCAGAACCTTGGCCACGCGCTGTCGGATATCGCCTTTGGGAACGCGGCGCATCTCCAGTCCGTAGGCGATGTTCTGATGGACGTTCATATGGGGAAACAGGGCAAAGCCCTGAAACACCATTCCCGTATTGCGCTTGTTGGGCGGAAGATCGGTCACATCCTGATCGCCGAACAAGATCCGGCCCGCACTAGCCTCGATAAAGCCCGCGATCATCCGAAGCGTCGTGGTCTTTCCACATCCGCTGGGCCCGAGCAGCGCCAGGAATTCTCCGTTCGCGATATCGAGCGACATTTCCCTCACAGCGACGAAGGAGTCGTATTGCTTCACCACGTTCTGGAGAGTGACGTTGGACACTGTTAGCCCTTTTGTTCTTCAGAATGTTCGGCCGAGACGCACGTATCGGTCGGAAACGATGAGCGCAATCGCGATGATGAGAACCTGGATCGTCGCAACCGCCATGATCGTCGGATCGGTTCGGTATTCCAGATAGTTGAGCATCGCGATCGGCAGCGTGATACGACCAGGACCGACTAGCAGGAGCGACTTCTCAAGATCGCCGAACGAAGCGATGAATCCGAACAGAACGCCAGCCGTGATACCCGGGCGTATCAGCGGAAGGGTTATACGGAAGAAAGTCGTAAGCCGCGTGGCGCCGAGACTAAGTGATGCTTCCTCGATCGCAGGATCGAGCCCGGCCAAGGATGCGACGAGCAGCCGCAACACCCAAGGTATCGCGATCAGAGCATGGGCCAAAGTCAGGCCATAAACCGTAGAGGCGAACTGAACGTCGCTCCAGATCTGAAGCTCAATGTAGAACAGATAGATCGCGCTGCCGGCGACGATGGCCGGGATCATCAGCGGCGACATCAGCACAGTGTTGATGAACTCCCGTCCCCGGAACTGGTATCTGCCGATCGCGAGCGCTGCGGGAACGCCCAGGCATAGCGCGAGCACCGACGCACTGATCGCCACCTGAAAGCTCAGGAAGAAGCCGCTCCTGAAGGCTTCGAGGCTCCAGGCCTGAACGAACCAGCTTCCCGTGTATCCCTCGGGAGGAAATGAAAGGATTTTGTTGCTGAAGAACGCGACCCATATCGTTGTCGCCAGCGGAACGAGCACGAACAGGATGGTGGCCCATACGAAGATCAGATAGATCCACCTGAGCGGGCTCGCTTTGCTGATACTCGTCATCGGACGGCACCTATCCGTGCCGTCCGATTGAACATTACGGCGGACACGACCGTGAGCACCATCGTCAGGGAGATCAGCATGAACGCCAGCGCCGAGGCGAACGGCCAGTTCATGGCCGCTGATATCTGCTTGTAGATGGTCGGCGCCATCATGTAGAACTTTGGCCCACCGATGAGGATCGGCGTCGCATAGGCATTCATCGACAGGATGAAGCACAGCACGCAGCCTGCGAAGATACCCGGCATCAGAAGAGGAAGGACGATCCGGCGAAACGTTGTCAGCGCGGAAGCCCCCAGGTTGAGTGACGCTTCCTCCAGCGATACGTCGATATTGTGCATGACGCTGTTGAGCGTCACGATCATGAATGGCAATAGTACCGACGTCAGACCCGTGATTACCGCGCCGGACGTGTAGAGTAGTTGCAGCGTTTCGCCTCCCGGGTCGAGTTGTTGCAGCAGGAAATTCAATAAGCCCTTGTTATCGAGGATGATGATCCATCCGGCGGTCCTCGCCACGTTCCCCATGAACAGCGGCAAGACGATTGCGATGATCAGATAGCGCTTCAGTATGGCTGCAGTCGTCCTCGCCATGAAATACGCAACAGCCAATCCACCGATGAGGCACAGCAACGTCGTGACTGCCGAGACCCAGAGGGTCGTCCACAACACCTGACGGTAGAATTCGTCCTTGAAGAACCTGACGTAATTATCCAGCGTGAACGCCTGGATGTACATCTGTGCCGCGTCGTACTGGTAGAAGCTCAACCGCAGCATCATGAGGAGCGGAAGCATCAACAGTAGCGAGACAAAGACGAAGGCCGGTCCCGACAAGGCATAAGGGGCAGCCCACCGGGTGCGTCTTGCGACGGCAGGCATGCCGCTTGACTCTCGTGCAACTACTAGCGTGGTCATCTAGACGCGTTCAGCTCTTGAATTCTTTGTTCCACCAATCGAGCAGATCATTGCGGTTCTTCAGCCAGAATGCATGAGGCCGGTTATGGATCGCCTTCTTCTCTTGCTCAGTGAATTCGATCTGCTTGGCGGCAGCTTCGGGCAACACCGACTTGGAGTTTGATGGCGAATAGAATGACTTCTGGACCAGAGCCGTCAGCCCGTCCGGGTCTAGCAACGCATTGCAGTAGAATTTCGCCGCCTGAGGATTCGGTCCCTTCTTCGGCATCACCAGACCGAAGATGATGCCGATGCCGCCCTCCGCCGGATACGCGGAAACCACATCGACACCCTCCGAGGCGAATTGCAGGATGCGCGCCTTGTACTCGGGAGCGACGAGGATCTCTTCGTTCTTGAGCGCCTGCTCGATCTGCAGATGGTTCGGATAGATGCGCGGGCTGGCCGCTTTCTTCCATTCCATCATGCTGGCTTTCACGGCCTCGATATTGATGTTGTCGAGGGACTTTCCGAGCTTGAGTGCGGTGGACTCGATGTGGTGAAACCAGTGGGCGTCGCTTAGGCCGACGATGCCCTTGTACTTGGGGTCCCAGAGATCGGCAAAGCCCTTGGGAGCCTCCTTCAATTTCTTGGGGTTGTAGCCGATGATCCAGGCGCTGTATTGCCAAGGGACGAATGTGGGCGTTCGCAGGATGGACAGGGTATCCTTCAGTCGCGGGACGGCCTGTTCATCGATCGCATCAAGCGCTTCCAACGAAGCCAGTTCGAACGCGGTCGCGTCGTCCATGTGCGCGACATCCATAGGCGCACGCGGCAGCCTGCGGCTTGCAATGATCTTTGTTCTGCGTTGGTCAAACCCGTCGAGGTCGCGGACAACAGTGTAACCGGCTTTCTCGACAATGGGCGCTTCGAAGAACTGGACCGTGCGGTCGTTCCAGTCCCCGCCCCAATTGGCGACGATTATTTGGCCACCTTCGGCGCGGACCCCGCCCGCGCTGGACATGAGCGCCATCGCGCTCGTCGCACCCGCAAGAAACCCGCGCCGGTTCATCAGATAGCTCATGCGTCCCTCCGTGGTGCCACTCGCTCTTTGGCGCCATTGCCAAAGGCTGCGAATGCCCTCCCGCTTCCCCTCTTGCTCTCGTCTTTCGAAAGTCACAAAAATGTATACGTGCACTGCCAGCCGGGGCTTGTATGAATGCGACATGAAAATTGTAGCTGTTGGAAGACGCGAGGGACGTCGCGTCGCACGGCCCTGGCAATGTGCAGTAAGTATGCAAACGGCCGCTTATCTACTAAGCAAATGGCATGCGATCGCAGCGCAGTCGACTTGGCGTAGTTGTGCGATTCCGAAATAGCGCCCAGGTTGAGTTGCGTTCGCGAGCACCTCAAGTCACGGCGGGAAGTTGCTTCGCGGCGCCGCATGACGTCGAGGGCTAGAAGGACTCGGATCGCCATTCCCTGTATTAGAATGGCCTTTGCTCGAGCTTCATCGGCGAAGCTCGCTTTTCCCCCACTCGACATACCCACGGAACAATCACTCATGCTGCAGATAAGGCCGGCCACAGTTGAGGATAGCGCATCGATCTGGTCGATCATCGGCCCTGTCATTCGCGCCGGCGAGACCTACACACTCCCCAGGGACATGTCGGAAGCAGACGCTCTCCGCTATTGGATGGGGACGGATCGGCAAACCTTTATTGCGGTGCAAGACGGAAACGCGGTGGGGACCTACTACCTACGCGCCAATCAGGCCGGCGGCGGATCGCATGTCGCCAATTGCGGCTACATGACGCACGTGAGCGCTCAGGGAAAAGGTATCGCACGGCAGATGTGCGAACATTCCCTGCTGCATGCGAAGAGCCAGGGATTTTCCGCGATGCAATTCAATTTCGTTGTCAGCAGCAATGAGCGCGCCGTCAGCCTCTGGCATTCTCTTGGCTTCCGGGACGTCGGTCGCCTGCCACTCGCCTTCCGTCGGCCCTCAGGCGACTATGTTGATGCGCTTGTGATGTTCAAGTTGCTGTAGCGACTGAACCGTTCCGTATCAGCAACGGCGGGACGCTGTCCATCTCGCCGTTGCTGCGGGAGCGTTACTCGGCCGCCATGCGCGTCGATCCCACACTGTCCAGGTAATCGACGCATTCATCGACGCTGTGGACGTCAGCGAACTTGGCGTCGATGTCGTAGAGGTTCCAGGCGACCGCGCCGGGCACGCGATCACCGATGCACTCACGAACAGCAATGGTGCGAAAGCCGTCTGCGAGGCCATCGCAGATCGTCGTACGGACGCAGGCCGTCGCGGTCACGCCGGTTACCAGGATGGTGTCGACGCCGGCAGCGCGCAGAATTCCCCCAAGGCCCGTACCGTGAAATGCGCTCGCCCGCTTCTTCAGCAAGGTATATTCACCCTCGACCGGAGCGATTCGCGCGTCGATGGCCCAGAGTGCCCGATCGTTGAGATTGACGACCTCGATCGGTATTTTGCAGTGCCACAAGCCCATGTCGGTGAACGGTGCGTTGCGATCGGTGATCTCGTAGGCCGTAGTCACGTGGATCACCGGATGGCCGTTCGTGCGGCACGCCTTGAGGAGCCGCTGCATGCCCGGCATGATCTGGTTGTCCATCGCTTCCTGATCGCAGGTGAAGGGATTGCCGGGCCGCGTCCAGGCGTTGGCGAGATCGACGCTCACCAGCGCGGGACGCCTTCCAAATCCGATACGACGCTGGAAACCGCGCTCCTGATAGATCTTCGTGGAAGCATCGAAGGCCTGCTGCAACATGCGGTTAAGTTCGCGATTGTCGATGTCCTGCACGGTCAATCTCCTCGTTGTCCGGCCGTCCTGACCGACGGCTCCATGTCCCGACCCCGCCATCATGACGAAACACAGCGCGCGCGGAAGTGATCGTTCGCCAATTGTTGTTGCACGGCCTGCATCAATCGATATCCTTCACTCGCTCGTAGGGAAGGCGCCGAATGTGCGGAGACGGAAGTCTCGAACTCACGCAGTCGTTTGTGGTAGTCGCCGAGGAACTCAGTTTCCGACGCGGCGCCCAGCGCCTCAACATTGATCAGTCGGCTCTGACCCGTCGTATTCAGAGGTTGGAACAGCTGCTCGGCTTCAAGCTGTTCGAGCGCACCACCCGGGAAGTTTCGCTCACGCCGGCGGGCCGCTGCTTCTACGAAACAAATGTCGAGCTGTTGCGGGGTTACGAACGGGCAGTCGGCGCGGCGCGTCTTGTCGCGCAAGGCAAGACCGGAGAGCTACGGCTGGCTTACATGTCCTTCGCGGCAACGACGCTGATGCCGTCGGCAGTCTCTCGATACAGACGGCTCCATCCGCATGTCGCCCTGAACCTGCGTTACATGCGTACGCAAGGTCAGAAGCTGGCGCTCGCGCATGACGAGATCGCCATCGGCTACATGATCGGGCCGTTCGACCATCCCGATTTCCAGGTCCTGGTGGTTTCGGTAGAGCCGCTTTATCTCGTCGCCCCGCGGGATCACGAGTTGACCCGTGCGCCAAAGATACGTCCAGCCGACCTTGCCGGGCAGGATCTTATCCTCGGAGATATGGGCGAGTGGGAAGCGTATCGCTGGCGCCTCAGCGACATCTTCGCGGCGGAAGGCTTGAGCATGAAGGTCTGCCTGGAGGCGTCGAATCCGATGGCCCTGCTCGGACTCGTCGCGGCCGGTCTCGGCGTCACGATCTATCCAAAGAGCTTGATCGGATTCGCCGGTCACAATATCGATCTGCGTCCCATCGACGATCAAAGATTTTGTCTTGAAACGGTTCTAGCCTGGAAAAGAACGAACAGGTCCAAGACCGTCCGCGCCTTCATTGAGCTGGCCGGGCAACGGCACTCATCTATCGACTGATGAGCGCGCACTGTGTCACTCAACGGCCAAAGGCGTAACCCTGCATGTAGCGAGGGTTCGCCGCCGCGCGCAGCACCCTCCCTCTTTTGGAAACCGCCGAAAGCCTTCCGAGCGACCAGTCGTCGACGATTTCGATGCGATGTCCCCTGTCCGCAAGCTCCTTCTGCACCTCCATCGAAAAACGACCTTCCATCGTCAGTGAGCCGGGTTTAGCACGTCGTGGAAAGAACGAGCTCGGCATGTGGTCGTTGTGAAACATCGGTGCGTCGATCGCACCCTGCAGATTGAGATTGTGATGCACGTGGCGCAGAAAGAAGACGGAGCTCCACTGATCCTGTTGATCGCCGCCGGGAGTGCCGAAACTCGCGTACGGCTCCCCGTCCCTGTACACCAGGGAAACGGAAAGGGTGGTCCGGGGGCGCTTACCGGGGGCAAGCGACGATGGAAGCCCCGGCTTGAGCCAGAACATCTGCGCTCGCGTCCCGAGCGCGAACCCTAGTCCGGGAATTACCGGCGAACTTTGCAGCCAGCCTCCGCTTGGAGTTGCCGAGACGATGTTGCCGTGCCGGTCGATCACGTCGAGATGGACCGTATCGCCGCGCACCGCGCCGCGGCGGTTGATCGCGGGCTCGCCGCTGTCGGCCGTGGAGCGGGCAACCGTAGGCTCGCCGGCGCCCAGCGCCGCGCTCCCGTCCTCGGCGTCGCCGATGGCATAGGGCACGGCATGATCGAACCCCTCGATCGAGCCGGGCCGGAAGTCGAGCGAGGCAGCACTCCCCACCAACTCTCGTCGCGCGTTCGCGTATTCCTCGCTCAGAAGCCTTGCCATCGGCACATCGACAAAATTCGGATCGCCGTAATATTTCTCGCGATCGGCGAATGCGAGCTTGGAGCACTCGGTGACGGTGTGAATGAAGTCGGCGCCGAGAGGATCCATCGAGGATAGATCGAATCCCTTGAGCAAAGCGAGCTGCTGGAGGAACACCGGCCCCTGCGTCCACGGTCCCGGCTTGAGCACTTGGAAAGCACCATAGCTCAGCGAAAGCGGATCCTCGTATGTCTCTTGCCAGAGCGAGAGATCCTGTCCGGAGATGATTCCGGCATGCCGCGATCCCGAGGTATCCATCACCGGCGTCCGGACGAACTGGTCGATCGCCTCGGCGACGAACCCCTGGTAGAACGCCTTGCGCGCTGCTTCTATTTTCTGTTCTCTCGTCCCTCGCGTTTCATCGGCAACCCGGACGATCCTCTCATACGTCGACGCAAGGTCCGGATTCGCAAACAGTGCGCCTGCCGGCGGAATGCCGTCCTTCAGATAGACGTCTGCTGATGTCGGCCACTCCTCCTGGAAAAGGGGAGCGACCGTTTGGATCGCAGCGGCGATCCTCGGAAGCATCACGTAACCGTCGCGAGCGTAGGTGATCGCGGATTCCAGGACGTCACCGACGTCCATTGTCCCGTAGTCGCGGAGCAGTCTCATCCAGGCGCCGAACGAGCCGGGAACGCATGCCGGAAGAAACCCGCTTCCCGGAATGATGTCGAGGCCGAGTTTGGCGAACGTCTCAATCGTGGCGCCTGCCGGCGCAACCCCTTGCCCGCACAGCACGCGCGCGCGTCCCGATTTCGCGTCGTGGAAGATGATCGGGACCTCGCCGCCGAACCCGTTGAGATGCGGCTCGACGACTTGCAGCGCAAAGCCGATGGCCACCGCGGCGTCGAAGGCATTGCCTCCCTTCTCGAGGATCCGCATGCCAGCGGCAGTTCCCAGCCAATGAGTCGAGGCAACCACCCCGAACGCGCCGACGATTTCCGGCCTCGTCGTAAATGCGCCCTCGCCGGCATCAGGACCGTAGCTGAGTCGGAAGTTCCCCAGTGCCAAATTGCTCGACATTCTCGGCTCTCTTCAGCCCAACGGATAGATCGGGAACGCCTTCGTCAGCTCTGCGACCTGTCCTTTCACGCGCTGCTCGACAGCCGGAGCCGCGTCGGTATTCGCGGCGGAAACGGCGTCCAATACATCCGCGATCAGATTGCCTACCGCCTGAAATTCTCCTTCGCCGAAACCGCGCGACGTCGTCGCCGCTGTTCCGAGCCTGATTCCCGAGGTGACAGTCGGCTTCTCCGGATCGAAAGGTATCCCGTTTTTGTTGCAGGTGATGTTAGCCCGTCCGAGTGCGGTTTCTGCCGTCTTGCCGTTGAGGTTCTTGGAACGCAGATCGACCAGAAACAGATGATTGTCGGTCCCACCGGAGACGACGGAGTATCCCCGTTCCATGAGGGTATTCGCGAGCGTCCTGGCGTTCCTGACGACGTCGCTGGCGTATCGGCGAAATTCCGGCGTCAGCGCTTCGCCGAATGCGACCGCCTTTGCAGCGATCACATGCATCAGCGGACCGCCTTGAAGGCCCGGGAAGATCGACGAGTCGATCTTCTTTGCCAACACTGCGTCGTTGCACAGGATCAGACCGCCGCGCGGACCCCGCAGCGTCTTGTGCGTGGTCGAGGTGACGATATGCGCGTGAGGAACAGGCGACGGATGGACGCCGCCGGCGACCAGACCGGCGAAATGTGCCATGTCGACCATGAGATAGGCGCCAACCAGGTCCGCGATACGACGGAATTCGGCGAAGTCCCAGAAGCGCGAGTAAGCCGACCCGCCGGCGACAATGACCTTCGGCCTATGCTCCAGTGCGAGACGCTCCAGCGCCTCCATGTCGATCCTCTGATCTTCCGGACGCACGCCGTAGCTCACGGCGTTGAACCACTTGCCGGACATGTTGGGCTTGGCGCCGTGGGTGAGATGGCCTCCCGCGGCCAAGTCCAGTCCCATGAAAGTATCGCCTGGCTTCATGAGAGCCATGAAGGCGCCCTGGTTGGCCTGACTGCCCGAATTCGGTTGCACGTTCGCGAAGGCGCAGCCGAAGAGCTTCTTGGCGCGCTCTCTCGCGACCTCCTCCGCCACGTCGACATGCGCGCATCCGCCATAGTAGCGTCGTCCCGGGTAGCCTTCCGCATACTTGTTCGTCAGAACCGAGCCTTGCGCCTGCAGGACCGCGCGCGAGACGATGTTCTCGGAGGCGATCAGCTCTATCTCTTCCTGCTGTCGCCGCAGCTCGTCTGCGATGGCGGACGCCACCTCGGGATCCAGGGTCGAGATGTCGGTGGTGAAGAACTTGTTCGACGCAGCTTGTCCCATGTGTGTTCCTTCAGCATTCCGCCAGGTTTACCGCGAGTCCTCCGAGCGAGGTCTCCTTGTATTTGGATTGCATGTCCCGGCCGGTCTCGCGCATCGTCGCGATCACCTTGTCGAGCGACACCACATGCGTCCCGTCGCCCTGGAGCGCCAGCGAGGCGGCGCTGATGGCCTTGATGGCGCCGAAGGCGTTTCGCTCGATGCAGGGTATCTGCACCAGGCCGCCGATAGGATCGCAGGTCATGCCAAGATGGTGCTCCATGCCGATCTCGGCGGCGTTCTCGATCTGCTCGTTCGTACCGCCGAGAACCGCCGCCAATCCCGCGGCCGCCATCGAGCAGGCGACACCGACTTCGCCCTGACATCCGACCTCCGCGCCGGAGATGGACGCATTCATCTTGAACAAGGCTCCGATCGCTGCAGCGGTCAGAAGAAAGCGGCGCAGTCCTTCGGTGTCGGCGTCGTGACAATGGTCGCGAAAGTAACGCAGCGTGGCCGGAATGATGCCGGCCGCGCCGTTGGTCGGCGCGGTAACGACGCGGCTTCCCGCGGCGTTCTCTTCGTTGACGGCTATCGCATACAGGCTGACCCAATCCATCACGGCGTGTTGCGCGCGATTGTTCGCTCCGGATGCCACGAGGAGCCTCCGATGGAGCGCAGGCGCCCGCCTCCGCACCTCAAGACCGCCCGGGAGTTCTCCCTCCGTCACCATGCCGCGGTCTATGCAAGACATCATGACCGCGACGATGCGATCAAGATGTGCCTCGACGTCTTCGCTTGGCAGCCGCGAGGTCTCGTTGGCCAGAACCATCTCGGCAATAGACAGGCCTGACGAAGCGCCCATCGTGAGAAGGTCGCGGCCGGAGCGAAACGGATAGGGCACCGGCGCCGACGAGGCGGGCGACGGCTCTCCCACCTCCTCTTCCGGCACAACGAAGCCGCCGCCGATCGAGCACCATCGCTGTTCGAGGAGCCGCTCTCCCGCAAAATCGAAGACCATAAGCGCCAGCGTATTTGGATGATGGACCGGAGGAGTGATGCCGTCGAATACGATGTCCGCCTCGGGATCGAAGGCGATCCGGTACTTGCCTGCGAAACGGAGCACCTTTTCTTGCCGGGCCGACGCCACGATCTTGTCCGCATCATCAGGATCGACCGCATCAGGACGTTCGCCGGCAAGGCCGAGAATGACGGCTTTGTCCGTGCCGTGCCCTTTGCCGGTCCAGGCGAGCGATCCGAACAGATCGACCCGCACCCGCGCCACGCGTGGCAGCAGACCGGAACGCTCCACGGTCTCGGCGAAGAGGGCCGCCGCCTTCATGGGGCCGACCGTGTGGGACGACGATGGGCCTATGCCGATCTTGAAGAGTTCGAACGTTCCGATCATGAAATTACGTGGGTGACCTTGCCGACTGATCGTGGAGGAATTCCTGGCGGGCTTCGTCCAGGAACGACCAGACGTAAGGCGAGAAAGAGCGCCAGACGTCCAGATGAAACACCTCCTGCTCCGTTCGGGAGAGCACTATCGGCGACTTGCCGAGAATGGTGCGCGTGCACATCCCGACCGGAAATGCTCGTTCGGAGAGATCGAGCGGGCAGCCGTGGTTGAGCACGTATTCGCTCATCGGTCCCCTTATCGCCATGGAGTCGGATCGATGACTGACGTCGACGAGGGAACAGGAATAGGAGGCGAGCTTTTCCGACATCGTTGAGAACAGCTCAGAAGAATCCTCTTCGATCGCTTCCAGCAGCCACTCGTCCGGGCCCAACCAGTAGGCCTTGCGTCCTCCCGCCCCGCGGAAGCGGTTCGCGGTCTGGGGCAACTCGACGCCGAATGCCTCTCCGGCCGCGCCGATCGACGAGGGTCGTCCGCGAAACACCAATTTCGCCGCATCGGGCAGCACCGCTAGCGAAACCTGCGGAGAACTGGCGCTGTCGCGGCTGACGGTCGCCAGCGAGTTCACCCTGACGATCGTTGCCTCAACCATCGAGACGCTTCCCTTCCGGATCGTAGAATATCGGCTGGACGACTTCGACCGTCACGGGCCCGCTTGGCATCGGAACGCTCAGGCGTGAGCCGATGCGCGCCCGGCCGCCTTGCACCAAGGCCAGAGCGATCGAGCGGTCGAGCGCAACGCTCCAGTACGACGACGTAACGTGGCCGATCATCGTCATGGGGACAGGCTCGGACGGATCGGCGACGACCTGCGCCCCCTCCTCCAGCACGATGTTCGGATCGACAGTGAGCAGCCCGACCAATTGTTTTCGATCGCTTCGGCTCATAGCGGGCCGCGCCAGCGAACGTTTGCCGACGAAGTCCTTCTTGGCCTTCCCGATCGCCCAGGCCAGCCCCACGTCATCGGGGGTCACGGTGCCATCAGTCTCCTGACCAACAATGATGTATCCCTTCTCAGCCCGGAGAACGTGCATCGTTTCGGTGCCGTAAGGCGTGATGCCGAACTCGCGTCCCGCGGCGTAAATCGCCTCCCACACCCCACGGCCATATCCCATGGGGACGTTGACCTCGAAGCCCAGTTCGCCGGTGAAGGAGACCCTGAAAAGTCGCGTCGGCACCCCGCAGATATGCCCCTCCTGCACGCTCATGTGCGGCATGGCCTGCTGGGAGATGTCGATGCCGTGCACGAGCGGCTCCAGCACCTTGCGCGCATTCGGTCCCTGGACGGCAATGACGGCCCATTGCTCGGTGGTCGACGTCAACCAGACGTCGAGGTCCGACCACTCCGTTTGCAGGTAGTCCTCCATGAGGGCGAGCACGCGGGCGGCGCCACCCGTCGTCGTCGTGACGTGGAAGCGATCTGGCGACATTCGCCCGACGACGCCGTCGTCCATGACAAAGCCGTCCTCCCGCAGCATAACCCCGTAGCGCAGACGCCCCGGCTCAAGCTTGGTCCATGCATTGGTGTACATCCGGTTCATGAATTCGGCGGCGTCCTTGCCGACAACCTCGATCTTGCCGAGCGTGGTAGCGTCGAAAATCCCGACCGATTCCCGTGTCGCCTTGCATTCGCGCCTGACCGCCGCGTGCATGTCCTCGCCCGGTCGCGGGAAATAATGAGCTCGTTTCCAAAGGCTCACATCCTCGAAGACGGCGCCGTTCTCGCGCGCCCATTCGTGGATTGACGTTTTCCGAACCGGATCGAACAGCTCTCCTCTGGACTGGCCGGCGAACGCGCCGAAGGTCGTCGGCGTATATGGCGGGCGGAATGTGGTCAGGCCGACTTGGGAGACGGGCAACGCCAGCGTTTGCGAGACGATGCCCAACGCGTTCATGTTGGACGTCTTGCCCTGGTCGGTCGCCATACCCGTGGTCGTGTAGCGCTTGACATGCTCGATGGATCGAAAGCCTTCGCGCGTTGCGAGTTCGATGTCTTTTGCGGTGACGTCGTTCTGAAAGTCGACCCAGGCCCGTGTTCGTCGCGATTTGCCGCCGCTCGGCGGGGCACCGATGAAACCATCCCTGCCCAACGATTGAGCGAAAACCGAAAACTTGTGCTCGGCCGCCGCAGTTCCTCCCAACGCCTTTGCCGCACTGAGTCCTCCCGCGAACCCGTCGGCGAGAGATGCGCCGAGGTCGAATACGCCTCGACAAGCTCCGACGGAACGCTCGCGCTCGACCGAGGTGCCCGGCAGATATGCCTTCAGATCCTCGTCATAGACGAGCTTGCCGCGCGACTGCGAGAACAGGTGCACACTCGGCGTGAAGCCAGCCGACATCAGCAGAAGGTCACACGCGAAGGTTTCGGGATGCCCCATGGTTCCTCCGGAAATTCGCGCCAGATCGGCATGCGAGATGCGCAGACGGCCGTAAGTGCCGGCGATCACCGTGGATGGACGCACGTCGATGCCGACGGCTCGCGCCCGCTCGATCCATCGGCCATTCGGAGTTGATCTCACATCCGCTATCGCAGCGATCTCAACGCCCGCGCTCTTCAACTCAAGCGCCGCGCGATAAGCGCTGTCGCAGGCGGTGAAGACAACCGCCCGGCTGCCGGGCAACACTCCATAGCGATTGAGATATGTCCGCGCCGCCTCGGCCATCATGATCCCGGGGCGATCATTGTCCGGAAACACCAGCGGCCTTTCGATGGCGCCGGTCGCAAGGACCACTTCCCTGGCCCGCACCTGCCACATTCGCTCCCGCGGCTGCTTTGTGATTGCCAGTCCCAAATGGTCCGTGACGCGCTCACATAGCCCAAGGAAATTGTGCGGATACCAACCGAACGCGGTGGTCCGCGGCAACAGGACCACGTTCGTTCGCGACTTCAATTCCTGGATGGTCCGCTCCAGCCAATCGGCGGCCCCCTGCCCGTCGATGGTTGCTTCCCGCTCCGACAGCAGCGAGCCTCCCATCTGGTCCTGCTCGTCGCAGACGAAGACCTTCACTCCGGATCGCGCCGCCGCCAGCGCGGCTGCGAGGCCGGCCGGTCCTGCACCGATGACCAGGACATCGCAATGCCCGTACACTTGCGTATAACGGTCGGCGTCGGCCGCTTCCGGGGCGCGCCCCAGCCCGGCGGCCCGCCGGATCATCGGCTCGTACAGCTTCTTCCACGCCGACGCCGGCCACATGAAGGTCTTGTAGTAGAAGCCCGCCGGGAGAAATCGCGAGAACAGGTCGTTTGCGCCGCTGAAGTCAAGCGACAGGGACGGCCACCGGTTCTGGCTCTCCGCCACGAGGCCGTCGTACAGCTCGAGCTGGGTTGCGCGAAGGTTCGGCGTATAACGCGCTTCCTCGCTGCCCACGCCGACCAGCGCATTCGGTTCATCCGGCCCCGCGGACAAAAAGCCGCGAGGGCGATGGTACTTGAACGACCTGCCGACGAGATGGACGCCATTGGCGATAAGTGCCGAAGCGAGCGTGTCGCCTGCGAACCCGGAATATTTCTTGCCGTCGAAGTGGAACGACAGCGGCTTGCTGCGATCGATGCGGCCGCCCGCGGGAAGCCGGTATCTCATAGCGCCGCTCCGCTCCTGCTGGACCACTCTTCCAACCCCGGGTCGACCGGTTTGGGAGGCTCCTCGCCGATCTTGTAGGTCGCCACGATCGCATCGGAGACCGTATTCCGCTGTACGTTGAAGAAGCGCGCACAGCCGTGAATGTGTCTCCAGCGTTCCGCGTGCAGTCCTTTCGGATTGCTTCTTATGTACAGGTACTCCGCCCAGGACTCGTCATCGAGAGACGCCGGATCCTTCGGGCGAGCGATGTGAGCCTGTCCTCCGTAGGAGAACTCGAGTTCCGGCCTCGGACCGCAGAAGGGGCACTTGATGAGAAGCATGTGACTGGATTTCCAAAACTAGTGGGCCACCGCCGCAGCAGCGGCTTCGTCGATCATCACGCCATCGCGAAATCGCTCGATCGTGAAAGGCGCGTTGATCGGATGAGGATCATCCTTCGCGATCGTCCAAGCGAAAACGTCGCCTGAACCTGGCGTCGCCTTGAATCCTCCAGTGCCCCAGCCACAATTGACGTAGAGCCCAGGCACCGGCGTCTTCGCCACGATGGGGGACCGATCGGGGGTTACGTCGACGATGCCCCCCCAGTTGCGCAACATCCGTAGTCTTCTGAACATCGGCACAAGCTCGCAGATGGCGTCGAGCGTATGGGTTGCGATATGCAGCGCGCCCCGCTGTGAATAGGATGTGTAGGCGTCGGTGCCGGCGCCGATGACCATCTCTCCCTTGTCGGATTGCGAGATGTAGGCGTGAATGGTGTTTGACATCACCACGCAGGGAAAGGCCGGCTTGACGGGCTCTGAGACCAGAGCCTGGAGCGGAAAGCTCTCCAGCGGCAACCTTACCCCGGCCATGTTCATGACGACGCTGGTGTTGCCGGCCGCAACGACTCCGATCTTGCCGGCTCGAATGAAGCCCCTTGACGTCTCGATCCCTTCCACTCGGCCCGATGCGGCGCGGCGGATGCCGAGGACCTCGCAGTTTTCCAGGATGTCGACGCCACGCGCGTCCGCGGCTCTTGCGTATCCCCATGCGACAGCATCGTGCCGAGCGGTGCCGCCCCGCCGCTGCAAGGCGCCGCCAAGGATCGGATAGCGCATGGCGCCGCCAACGTTCAGCGCAGGACAGAACTCCTTGCACTCTTGTGGCGACAGCCATTCATTGTCGATACCGTTGAGCCTGTTGGCATGGACATGCCGCTTGAAGCTTTGGACGTCGTGAATGTTGTGCGCCAACATCAGGACGCCCCGCGGGGAGTACATCATATTGTAGTTCAGCTGCTGCGAGAGCCCTTCCCACAGTTTCAGGGCATGCTCGTAGAGCCTGGCGCTCTCGTCAAAGAGATAGTTCGATCGGATGATCGTCGTGTTGCGGCCCGTATTCCCGCCTCCGATCCATCCCTTCTCTACGACCGCGACGTTTGTTAGTCCGTACCGTTCGGCCAGGTAGAATGCCGTCGCCAAACCGTGCCCACCGCCTCCGACAATCACAACATCGTAGGCAGGTTTCGGCTCGGGCGAACGCCACTGCCGTGGCCACGTCTCGTGGCCCCCGAGAGCTTCGCGAAACAAGGAAATTGCAGAGAATCGTCTCATGGGTGCCCGTGCCAGAATAACTGCGATTTATTATCGCCTGCCGATACGATCTCGCCAGCATCCGCTCGCCGCGCTTGTTGGATGAAAGCGACATCCCGCCGATCGACGCCGTCGCCGGGGCGCGTCGGGCTTTCGGATTGGACGCTCTCGAACCGGGTGCGCCACACTGGGCGGAAGTGCGGCATCACCACCCCCTGGTCATGGTATGAGCCGGGATACCTCGGCCTCATCCCACTGCTCGGAGAAGCCGATCAGGACGAGCCTCGAGGCATGCTGGGCAATCGATGAGGGAGCCGATACGGCTTCAAGGCTCTCGCGCTTGCCGACCCGCTGATAGACGAATCTTCGTTGTTCGTCGTCCTTGAAGCAAAAGATACCCTTTGCTCGTATGACATTCGGCGGAAGCTCGCGCAACGCCCGCATGATCGCGTCTCTGTCTGCCGGCGTCGACCAGCTACGCGTTGTCGAGGCGAATGAGGTGTGATGGCCGGTGTCTGAGCATCCGAATGTCGACGAGGGACTAGCGTTCACACCCAGCACGATATCGGCAGGAATGTCGCCGTGCATCGCCTCGAGGACGGTGCGGCCCGGAGCCGCTGATTCGATCAGCCCCTTGATCATATCCCGCCGATCCTCGATGAGGTCGGATTTGCTCATCACGACGATATCGGCCGCAGACAACTGCGCCAGCATCGTCGGCCGGGTTCTCTCATCCCTGATGCGCTCGGGAAATGTTTCGCAATCCACCAATGTAAGGATGGCGTCGAGCCGTATCGCAGGATTAGCCAATGCCACCTGCGCGATGCCGCGCGGATCCGCAAGCCCGCTCGCTTCGAGAATGATGGCGTCGGGAGGTTCCTCTCGCTCGACCAATCGCTGAATCGCGTTGACGAGATCACCGTTGATCGAACAACATGCGCAACCGTTGGTCAGGCCGATCGTATCCTCGCTTTGAAAGCGGATCAGTTCCTCGTCGATGTTTACGGCCGCAAAATCATTGACCAGTACGGCTATCCTCCTGCCCCCGGGCTCGGAAAGCAGACGGTTCACCAGCGTTGTCTTTCCCGCCCCCAGGAATCCGCTGACGATCGTCAAAGGCAGCGATATCGGGGCGACCGCGCGAGGAACGACCCTCGCGGCCTCAAAGATGCCCATCAACATGGCCAGCGTTTCTTTGCCGGCTGTCGGATTAACCGGCACAGCGACGTCGTCGGCTTGATCGCGGGATTCAGCTGTCATGCGGGTTGCGGCTTGCCGCCGAGAACCGTGCCCCAGATCTTGATGTCCTTGAGATCGACGGGATCGACCTCGAACGGATCAGCTTCGAGCACGGCAAAGTCGGCGAACTTCCCCGGCTCCAGACTGCCCAATCGCTGTTCGGCGCCCAGCACGTAAGCGGCATCGATCGTGATCGCACGCAGCGCTCGTTCGACGCCGATCCGTTCGCCCGGCGCCAGCACCGTCTTTCCATCCAGGGCGATGCGATTGACCGCGACCCAGGCGGCGGTCAACGGATGGAGCGGAACGAGGACCAGCGAGTAGTCGGAGTGAAGCGCGAAGATCACTCCTTCGCGCTCGAGGGACCCCAATCGCGCCACCGCCTCGGAGCGATCCGGCCCGAACCCCTCTTCGGCGTGAAGCTGACTGCGATAGTGCACGAAATAATTGTTCACGCTGGCGACGCCGCCGAGCGCCTTTAGCCGGCGGGCCTGGTCGGGCGTGCTGATGCAGTAGTGCTCCAAGGTGAAACGATGGTCGAATTGTGGCTGCGCCTTCTGAAGCTTGGCCAGGGCGTTGAGCGACGCATCCACCGCTTCGTCACCGTTTGCGTGGCAGTGGATCTGGATACCCGCCTTCCAATACGGAAGCATCCGCTCGTGGAGCTCATCCCACGGAACATCATTGCGCAGGCCGTTGCTTCCGTCGAGATAACCAGGAAAATTCAGCCGCAGGGACATCGCCGGGAATGACCCGTCAGATAGAAACTTCACGCCATGAAAGAAGAGCTTGTCGCCACTCCTCGTCATCGCATCGAGAAGAAAATCTGCGCCTTTGCTGCCGTGATCGGCGTAGAGTGCGAGCTCGAGCGAAACAAGGCCCATGCGTAGCGGAAAGCTCTCGTCCGGAACCACCTTCGCATGGAGCGCCCATTCGTTCTCGAAGTTTCCCTTGCCGAAGATCATTTCGGCGGTCGTGGTGACGCCGGCCTTGCGCGCGATGTCTCCCATTCGCTTCAGGCCATCGACGCCGCCACGCTCCGCGATCGCTTCGCGCATCGCGCCGAGCGCGAGACGTCCCGCCTCCAGCTCAACGAACTGTCCGTTCAACCTGCCGTCCGGATACCGCATCACGCCGTGCACATTGGTGTTGTCGGGAACCTTGGCTCGTTCCAGCGCCGCGCTGTTCAGGTAGATAAAATGCGGAGCGTAAGAGATCACCCACATCGGCCGATCAAGGGAGATGGCATCGAGCTCGTCGCGATGGAGATGTCCGCCTTGGGATGCGGGATCCAATCCCCAGGCGATGAACGGTGCACTCGGATCAGCGTCAGTCTTGGCAGCTTCGCGAAGCTTGGCGAGAACCTCCGCGCGGGTGCGTAGTCCCTTGTTGATGCCGTGCGGTCCCGGCGAGTCGATCGGGCCTATGTAGTGCATCGCGAGATAACCGGCCGAGAACGCGAAGTGCGTGTGGGGATCGATGAATCCCGGCAGGATGACCTTGTCCGCAAAGGTATCGTCGATCTTGTAGGGGTACCGCTTCAGCCAGGGCTGCATGGTCTCGATCGTGCCGGTCGACAGAACACGACCATCTCTCACCGCCACGCATTGGGCGAAAGGACGACCCGGATCCATCGTAACAACCTTCCGCGCCCGATAGACCGTGATATCTCCCATTTGATCTCCCCTGAGTGTCTGGTCAGCTCGCCAATGAGCCGAGCGGCCCGGTTACTCGAACCGTGGAGCAATGTGCACTTTCGCTTCCTTTCGCGGTTGGAAGCTTGCGACATCGCTCGCGTAACGACGCGACACGTACGGCCCCGCATCTTGCCTATGGACGTGTAGCCGTGATGATCGGCCCTCCTGCTCGTGCAGCTTGTCGCGGGCGTCAAAACGACAGGACTTCGGGATTTTCAGATGGCCGATAGCGACATGCGCGGAGATGCCTGGATGGTACCGCCGAGCCGGTACATCCGCGGCAGGCCCGGGACCCACAAGGTAACTCTGCCGAAGTCGATCTACTTGAAAATGAGGGATGGCTGCCGGCTCGCCGCCGATGTGTACCTTCCCGACGGGCCGGAACAGGGCGGACCCTGGCCGACCATCCTGATTCAAACTCCATACTACCGGCGCTTCGCTGTCGATCCCGCGGCCAAGAATGTCGAGCCGTCGCCGAACGTCGCCAAATATCGCGATACCTTCGTCCCGCGAGGATACGCGCTTGTCGTCGTCGACGTCAGAGGCACGGGAGCGAGCTTCGGTACGCGCGACATTTTCAGGTCACCCCGCGAGCGAGACGACGCCTACGAGGTGGCCCAATGGATCGTCCAACAACCCTGGGCGAACGGCGCGATCGGCGCGACCGGGATATCCTATCTCGGGGCGGCCAGCGATTTCCTTGCTTCGACATCGCATCCTGCCGTCAAGGCGATCGCCCCACTGTTCTCTGTCTGGGACACCTATCTGGATAACTATTACCCCGGCGGGATACTTCTGACCAATCTCGCCGATGTCTACGATCGCCTGATGGCCGGCCTCGACCAGGATCAGCGCGATCTGCTCAAGGAGTTCGTCTACTACTCCAATCCCGCCTTCAGGGGACCGCATCCCGTCGATGACGATCCGGACGGCTCCGACTGCAGAGCGGCAATCGACGAACACTCCGGCAATTTCCGCATGCCGGAGCTGATGCGCGCCATGGAATTCAGGAGCGCCACCCTTTCCCAATTCGCCGGGCACTCGTCCGATGCCATCAGCCCGGCGAACTATTGCGAGGGCATCAGGAGAGATGTGGCGGTCTATTCCGTCTCCGGCTGGATGGACGGCGCTGGCTACGCGAACGGAGCGATCAGCCGGTTTCTCACCTTGCCGAACCAGAACAAGTACCTTCTCCTCGGCCCGTGGGATCATGGCGCACGCATCAATTGCTCACGGTGGCGTGCGGACGAACTCCCGGAATTCGACATTCTCGCTGAGGTCTTGAGGTTCTTCGACGAGCACCTCGCCGGACATGACACCGGCCTCCGCTCGGAGAAGCCGGTGCACTATTTCTCTGTACATGACGAGAGGTGGCGCTGTGCTGATACCTGGCCGCCGTTCGACGCATCGAAAACGCTATTCCTGGCGCTCGACGGAAAGCTCGCCGATGCGGCAGGCAAAGCGGCGACCGACTCTCACGAGATCGACTTTGGTGCGGGAACAGGCAGACAGACGCGATACGAGCGGATCGCTGCGATCGACAGCCGGCAGTATTATACGGACTGGGATGGCCGTGACCGCTCCATGCTGAACTACACAGGCCCCGAATTGCCTCACAACACCGAACTGAGCGGCCATTGCCTGGTCAATCTCTGGATATCAGTTCCGGCACCCGATTTTGCAATCCACGCCTATCTCTCCGAGATACTTCCTGACGGAGAATCTCTCTACGTCAGCGAAGGGTGCCTTCGCGCGCTCCATCGGGCGGAAAGTCCCATGCCAAGCAACTATCAGACGCCTGGCATATTCCACGCTTGCACGCGAGATCAGGCGCGAGAGCTGGTGCCTGGCCAACCTCATTTGTTTCGTTTCTCATTGCTCCCTGTCGCCTGGACCTTTCTGGCGGGGAGCAGGATCAGATTGTCTCTCGCGGGCGCCGATGCGGACCATTTCCAGCGCATCCCCGCGACAGGTCCACTGCGGATCGAGCTGCTTCGTGGTGGCGGCAATGCCTCACACATCAAGCTGCCATTGCGGCCAGCATGAGCAGCGGCTAGAGAAAGCGATCTATGGGCAGCAGCATGAACCAGAGCGACGAACTTCTGGCCTATCTCGAGAGCAACGGCATCGAGGCACGCACTTTCCAACACCCGCCGGTGCACACCGTCGAGGAGTCGAAGAGCCTTCGCGGCGATATTCCCGGCTTGCACACCAAGAACATGTTCCTGCGCGACGGCAAGAAGAACTACTTTCTTTTCGTGACCGACGAGGACGCAGTCATCAATCTCAAGCAGTTGGCTCGAAAGATCGGAGCGAAAGGAGGTCTGTCGTTCGGATCGGCCGATGCGCTGCTGGAGTTGCTCGGCATCCAACCCGGCGCCGTCTCCGTGCTGGCGGTTGTTAACGACAAGGAACGAAAAGTCAGGGTTGTGCTGGACCAAAAATTGGGCGGCGTGGCAACGATCAATTGCCATCCCCTCAGCAACCAGAGGACGACGTCGTTGTCACGGGAGGCGCTCGAGAAGTTCCCGGCCGTTACAGGCCGCGATCCTTCCTACATCGATCTGGACGACGACAGCCCGACCTGAGCGATCG
This sequence comes from Bradyrhizobium sp. Leo78, assembly GCF_059512425.1. NCBI lineage: Bacteria > Pseudomonadati > Pseudomonadota > Alphaproteobacteria > Hyphomicrobiales > Nitrobacteraceae > Bradyrhizobium > Bradyrhizobium sp. Leo78. Next base: position 121,714 of record NZ_JCAMOT010000013.1, on the reverse strand, counting down.
ATCTGCTGCGGCCCCCAGCTTGGGCAGGTCGCTGGCGCAGAGCCCGGGTTCGCGGCCTCCCGAATGGTCTTGTTTTTGCTTTCGTAATACCCGCAATATGGCGCCCCGATCGCGAGGTTGGGGAGATGCGGTTCCACGACAAGGCCGAAGCCCCGGCCCTCGCGCGGATACGCTCGGAGGCAAGGATGGAGAGAACGATACGACCGCTTCGCGTCGGCTTTATATTGTCGAACAACTTCACGCTGACGGCGTTCTCGAACTTCCTGGATGTCGTGCGATTGGCGGCCGACGACGGGGACAACAGCCGTCCAATCCGATGCCAATGGCACATCATGTCCGCGGGCGGCGATCCAATCAGGTCCAGCAGCGGCGTGCTGGTCACGCCCACCTCCAAATTCATCGACCCGTCCGAGCTCGACTACATCGTTGTGGTCGGAGGCCTGCTTCACGACGGTCCGCAGATCGACGAGCGCACCGGCAAATATCTTTTGACGGCGGCCGAGTCCAGCGCGGCGATCGTCGGTGTCTGCACCGGCAGCTTCATTCTCTGGCGCCTGGGCCTCCTGCGCCAGAAGAAGTGCTGCATCAGTTGGTACCACTATCGCGACTTCCTGGAGGAGTTCGGCGACACGTTGCCGATTGCGGACCAATTGTTCGTTGTCGACGGGCGGCGCATCACGTGCTCGGGCGGGATCGGCGCGGCCTATCTTGCGGCGCATATCGTCGAGTTGCGCCTTGGCCTGTCCAACGCGCAGAAAGCGCTTCACATCATGCAGATCGACCGGATGCGACCGGGCTCATCGGCTCAATCGGCTCCGCCTACGGAGTTCGTGGGCAACGATAGTCGGATCTCGCGCGCCTTGTTGATCATGGAGCAGAACCTGTCGTCCCCCCTTTCCATTGCCCGGCTGGCGGCGAAGGTCCGCCTCAGCACACGTCAACTCGAGCGGCTGTTCAAGGACGAGACGGGCCAGTCTCCTCAGAACGCCTATTTGCGCTTGCGGTTGAAGCATGCACGCTGGATGATGAAGACTGAGATGACGCTTGCCGCCATCGCTGCGGAAACCGGATTTGTCGACGGATCCCATCTCAGCAAGGCGTACAAATCCACGTTTGGAAGCAATCCGTCCGAGGATCGCAAGAGATCCGTCCGTAGCGTCCTCGATCTCGAACCGAGCGCGGAAGGTCGTCGGGTCTATGACCCTGCCTGAGTTTGGTTTCTCAAGAGATTGATTGCTGCGCTCAGTCAGCGGCGTGTTGATCAGACTCCGCGGCCGAAGCCCCAGCCGCCGGTCGACAATACCCGGAGAGTCGCTGGTGATATCGGCCACATTTGGGGTCAGCGCACCTGCTTTTTCTTCTCGTAGATCAGAGCCTCGGTCTGCACATCCGACAGCGCACCGGCCCCCAATACTTGAACCGGACTCGTCTGATCATAGTTGTAACTGCGCCGATCGTTCCTCCGACGCTCTTCTTCCTTACGACGTTCTTCCTCCTGACGCCGCTCTTCATCGCGTCGCAGCGTTTCCGAATCGCTCTCGCCGCCAAAGCCAAGCAGTTCGACGATGATGATCGACGGTCGCTCATTCGCGGGCTGCTGCGTCGCGTCCTTGGTCGCGTCGGCCGCCGCCTTGTCCTTGGTTTCGACCGGCAGATTGACGGCCGCGGGCGGCGCCTTCGGCACGCCCTTGGTCTCGCCACCGACCTTGATGTTGTCGGTGTTGAGCACATACATCGCCGCCACGGTGAAATTGCCGCTGACCCGGATTCCGGCGTCGCCCGCATCCACCGTGCCGACCGGAGCGATCAACGAGACGTCGCCGGCCTCGACACCGGTGAAGCCGATGATGGTGCCGATGCCGCTGCCGGAAATGTCAGCCTTTTCCATGACCTTCGTAACGGCGTCGGCATCGGTGACGATTTCCGGCGCCGACGGCACGCGCGTGGTCTTGGCACCGCGGCCGGCGTCGATATCGCCGTGCGTCGACCAGATCACCTCATCGCCGCCGGCGAAGGTGAGAATGCGCGAGCGGTTCACCGTCACACTGTCGCGCGCAAAGATGTTGATGTCACCATAACCAAGCGTGACCAGGCCGGCGCCCGGCGGCACCACCGTGCCCAGCGCCGCCACCTGTAGTCCGCCGCCCGGTGTCAGCGTCTCGATACCGCCGCCAGCCATAGTGAGGAACGCGGTGTTGCCGATCTTGATATCGCCGCTCCAGTCCTTGCCGGGGAACAGGGTCTCGATCGCGGTGTAGCCACGCTTGTAGCCGCCGTGGATCGGCCGATCATCCGCATCGAGCGTGTTTTGATCGTCGCCGGCAGCCTTCAACTCCTGAATATACACCTGGCGCAGGAAGCGCTGCTGCGTCAGCGCAGGCAATGACTGGAAGCGCGCCCAGGCGTCGAGCGGCGACAATGTCTCGCCGGTGATCTCCTGGATGAACGAGACCAGGCCGGACCTGACCTTGTGCGAAGATCCGCCGCGCGTGTCGAAGGCGTCGGTCAGATAGATTGGCAGCATGACGCCATCGATCGTCACCTTCAGGTAATCCGGCATCGCCGTGACATTGGCAGGATCGAGATAAGCTGCCGCCAGCGCATCGTAGGAGGGCTGCTTGCCTTTGAGGCCGGCCATCACGGAGATCGCGGCGCCGTCGCGCGGCAGTCCCCGAACCTCCGAGGTCTCGACCGGGCGGTTGTCGGCGTACGCGTAGTAGTTACCACGACTGTTGATCACGAAGTTCGTGCTATAGACGTCTCGCCCCGCCGCCAGTGCAATCATGCCTGGGCCTTGAATATCGATGTTGTAGCCGATGATATCGTTGCCGGCCTCGAGCAGCGAGACGTCAGAACGATGAACGTTACGCAGGTCGTAGCTGATATTGCGAATATCACCCCCGGCACGGAACCAAGTCTGCTCGTTGGTGGTGACCTTGCCGAGGCGCATCAGGTTGCCCGCGGCAACGATCGGCGAGCCCAATATAGTGCCGCTTCTTGCAAAGATACGGCTGGGCTCCTCGTCGCCCTCGTTAGGCAAGTGATCCGGATTGCGAACGCTTTCGATATAGCCGCGATGCGAATTGTAGCTGATCGGATTCTCGAACGTCATGACATTGAGCAACAGGGCATGAAATCCACTGTTCGCCGGCGATTGGAAATCGGGATCGAACGGAGACGTCACGAGCTGGATATCCGCGCCTGAGCCTCCGCCCACAGGCCTGAAAGGCGAAGGCATCATCTCGAGATTTGCCCGTGACATGCTGATTTCACCGAGCGTCACATCTGTTTCGGCGAGGATACGGAGTTCGGGATGGCTTCCGGGAGCCGTGTAGAAACGACTGCGGTTGGTCACCGATCCGTTGAGAGCAGCGATGCGCGTCATCGAGGGATAGAGATTGGTCGCCATCAGACCGATGATCGAATAGTCGATATCGCTCGTGTAGACGAAGCCGGACACATCGATGTCCTTGGAGAGAAATCTCCCCTGGTTGGCCAACGTGACGTTGCCGCCAACCGCCAGCAGGTCGAGCGCCGTCCGATCGGTGTAGCCGCTCATATGGGCGTTGTAGAAACTCTGACCGCCGAGCAACAGGGGGTCGGAGTTGAGCATCAGGGGATCCATGACCGTCTGCAGGAGCAGGTCACCAGCGGTTCTGACCTTCATCGTCGTGTCGCCAAGCGCAATCACGGGCGCGATGAAATAAGCATCGATCTGCGTCTCCGACTTCTGTACAGACACCGTGCGTCCGACGGTGAATTCGCCGGCGGTGATGGTGCCCGCGCCACGTCCCGCATAGTAATAGCCTGCGCGGATCGCGCCGCCGGCTTCGACCTCCATCAGGCCGCCGTTGCGGACTTCGAGAAGCTTGCGTTCGCCGCTCGACAGTCCGCCGCGGACGCGGCCATTGGTCGGCAGCGCCACCAGCAGGTTGACCAGATCACCGCCCGCGTTGACCGACACGTTGCCGCCGCCGAGCGCACCGACGCCCTGCTGGAAATTGCCGTAATCGACCCACCATGAACTCTGCTGGCCCGGCAGATAGACATAGCTGCTGTCGGTCGTACCGGCCTTCTTCAGCCATTCCACGAACAACTGGTTGTCGTCCGGATTGGCCGGCAGCACCGACCCCACGCTGCCCTGCGCCGAAATTCTGAGATTACCGCCGTTGATGCCATAGGTCGCATTCACCGGCACAATGAAATCGGCAAACGAGGTCGGGTCAGCCCGTCCCGCCGTGTAGATGACGGATTCGTTGTGCGCCAGAACCAGATCGCGGCCGGCCGCGACATCGATATCACCGGTGCCGGTGCGGACGACCTTGCCGGCGGTGGCATCGCCAACAATGAGCGAACCGCTGCCTGATGGCAGAGCCGCCAGCGGAGCGACCGCAAGTGCGTTCGCAGATGTCAGATCGGCACCGGAGACGAGCCGCAGATCCCATGACGCGGCATCCTGCAATACACCACTCCGGTCCGCCGCCGAGAAGCCGTCGCTGAGATGGCCAAGGATGATGAGATTACCGGCCGCACGCAGCGTCAGCCCGCCGGCGCGGGCGTTGGCACCGAAGTCGGCGAACAGATTCCAGTCGGTTTCGGCGACGAGGTCGCCCGAGCTACGGATCTCGATGCCGGGCATCACGGCAAGGCTGCCCGAGGCATTGAGGCGGGCAGCAATGGCCGCGGCATGGCCAGCGAAATTGTTGGCGTCGGCAATCGCCGCCGCGCGGACCGCGTCAACCGAGCTGCTGTCATAGACGCTGACGGCTTCGAGCACGGCGGAACGTGCGCCGACGATACTGGCCTGTAGATTGCTGACAGCGATCTCGTCGTGACCGGCCGACTGCAGCGCGCGGAAGCGTACACGACCACCCTCGGCGCCGGAAACGTCGATGCTGCCGCCGCGCAGATCCAACTGGCCGCCGCTGGCTTCCAGCGTCACGCGCCCGCCACCGAATTCGCCGGTGGCGCCGGCCTGGAGCCGGGCGGAGCTCAGCATCGTCAGCCCGTTGCCGGCGCTGACTGCGATCTTGCCGCCATATTCCGAACGAGCGTCGATCACGCCCGCCAGCGTGACTGAGCCCCGGTTAGCGACCAGCGCGAAGTCCGCGACATTGGTGATGCCGTCGATCACAACATTGCCGGAGCGTATCCGGAACTGCCGCGACGCGGAGAAGCCCGACAAGTTCAGCGTCTGGCTCATGGCGGCAAAGTCCGGCAGCGTCGCAATGTCCAGCGCAAACGAACCGCCCTTCTCGCCGGCCTTCGCCTGGGCCTGGATGCGCCCGTCGAGCACCACGGTGCCGCCGTTCGATGCGGCCATCGAGAGCTTGCCTGCCGCGCCGCCGTCGGCATGCGCGGCAAGATTGAGCGTTCCGCCCGAAGTCAGTAGCACCGAGCCAACCGCCGTCAATGCAATGCTGCCTGCATCGGCGAATTGCGCGACGTCAAAGAACTCCTTCCTGGAGCCACCGACATCGATCAGACCGCCTTGGCCGATCACGACATTGCCGCCGGTCGCAGTCAGATTGACGGCACCTCCAAGCGCCACGATGCGCCCACTGAGATCGACGCTCGATCCTGTCAGCGAAAAACGGGTGCCGAGGCTGAGTTCGGGACGATCGATGGCGCTATCGCCGCCACCGATCACCCGAAGCGCGCTCTGGGTGAGGATCGATTGCGATGCGCCGCCGCGCCCGGTCACCACCGGACTAGCCAACGTCACGGTCGCCATATCGGCTTCGATGCTGCCGTTGCCCTGCCCGACGATCTGGCGGCCCGCATTCAGCGTGACCGCGTCGAAGCCCCGCAATACCTTGTTGCCGCTGCCAAGAACGATTTCGTCGGCGTTCAGTGTCAGCTGGAGATGACCGGCACCGACGGGGCTGCTGAAGCTGCCGCCGCTGTTGTCGAGTGCGATGCTGCGACCGCTGATCGCGATGGCACCATTGCCGTAACCAACCAGCCCGGCAGAATCCAGCGTCACCGCGTTCAGACCGGCACCGCCGAGATTGACGGAGGTGTAGACGTCGATCGTGCTGTAGCTGCGCAAGGTGAGAGACTGCGTATTGGCCAGTTGCGCCAGTGACACCGCATCGAGAACGAGGCCGGAGGTGCCGCCGCCGAAGCCGATCCGGCCGCTCGACAGTGACAGCGCCGCGCCTGAAAGATTCGCATTGCCGGCAACCACCGTGTTCTGCGTCGCATCGATCAGCAGCGCATTGCCTCCCGCAAGTGTCGCATTGGCGCCGATCGTCACGATCCCGCCCATCGTGATATCGACATTCTCGCGCAGCACCTTGACAGCATTGCCGGTGGAGACACGAAGCAGCGCACCGTAATCCTTCGACGGGCTCAACAGCACATCGTTGTCGGGATTGCCATCGCTCACGCCGCCGAGGTCGCCGTAGACCGCCTTGACCTGCGGCGCCATCACGAGATCAACGCTGCTGCCCGGCGCTGTTCCCCTTGCGAGGATGACGCTGCCGTCGCCGACGTGGATGGTGCCGCTCGCCGCAAAGAGGATTTCCGATCCCGTCAACGCGCTCGTCGCATCGTTGCGAATGACAACGTCACTCGCTGTCACATCGATACGCAGGCCTCTCGTGTCACCACTGCGAACGCCACCGATCAACAGACTGCCGGCGCCGAAATTGCTGAGCGAGTTCGCGTCGACCACCAGATAGCCGGTCAGATCGCTGCGATCCTGACCGCTGCCGACAATCGCGATCCTGCTCCCGGCGATATCCACCAGGCCGCCGCGACCGCCCACAGCCGGTTGCGACTGCAGCAGACCTTGCAGCACGAGCTCGGTTGTCGCCTTGAACACCACCGATCCGCCGTCGGTTGGAAGCCGCGGCGTGACGATATTGATGCCGGTGAGACGGTATTGCCCAAGTTTGAACGCATCGGATGCGAAGTAGGTGTTAGCGAAGGCCTCGTTGTATTCGCTGTAGCTGCGCAAGGTCGAGCCCGACATCACCCGCCACGTCGAGCGGAGCTGCTCGAAGCCGCCGCCATAGGCATCTGCCCGGTAACCGCTCATCAGCACCGAACCATCCGCCATCGGCACGGAATTGGGGACCTCCTTGCCCGCAGATCCCTTTACGACGGACACCGCGTACGCCCCGGGCAGCAAGGCATAGCGCGCCGGCAGCAAGGCATACCAGCCAGCGGCGAGGCCATTGCCCCCGGCAAGCCAGACTTGATCCTGTGAAGCCGTCGATACATTCAGCCCCGGCATGATCGCGTAAAGTTCTGGCTGGGTCAGCACGTCGTGCGAGCCGCCGGGGCCGGGGACGTGCTCCCAAGCATAAAGATCGCCGCCACCGCGAATGTCGACAACCGAACCGGCCGCGAGCGTGACGCCGGGCGCATTGAGGACGATATTCTTTTCCGGCAGCTTGCTCAGCGTTGGCGTCGGATTGCCCGTGGTCGGTCTCGTGATCGGATCGATCCAGAACTCGTCGTTGCTCAAGGTCCCATAAGGAAGCACGAGACCGTCGCCGGACACCGACGTGATACTTCCAGCGCCCAGTGCGATGCTGTCCGTCGCGGTGAAAGTGATGCGGCCAAATGGCGCGCGCACCACGCCATTCTGCGCGATCACTGGCGCCTCGAGGTTCAAAGTGCCAGCAGCTGACAGCGGCAGCCCTGTATCGCCGTTGCGCTCGATGACCAATTGCGTGCCGGCTCTGATCGAAGCAACGATGCCGGTGGCCGGATAAACCTGCCCGACCTTCAGCTCGAGACGGCCGTCTGCATCGAGCGACGAGGTGCGGTTTGACAGCAGATCGGTCAGCAGGCCGCCCATCCTGAGATCGCGCGCCAGCAGTTGCGTTTCAGCGAATCCGGTAAAGGCCGTTCTGGTGATGTCGATCAGATCGGCGGTTAGCGCGATCTTGCCGGCGCCGGCCGGGCCGGCGGAACCGGATGCTCCGAGGAGCGCGATATAGGGCGCGGTCAGCTTGGTCGTTCCTGCGCCGCCGCTGATGATCGCGCCGCCGATCGAGATTGATTTGCCGAACGAAAGATCGATGCCGGGCGCCACCATGAATCCGCTGGTGTTCGCCTTGAGATTGGCGAAGCCGCCATTGTTCACCGTATCGGCGGAGATCTTGGTGACCTTGATCGCCGCGGTCGGCAATACCACACGCTGTGTGGCGTCCGCGTCGGTATAGAAATTGCGCTCAAGGAGCGCGAGCTGCGCCGCGCTGGCCGGCATCACCGACGCCAATGGCTGGGACAGCCCGCTCGGCGTGGTGTCGGCGTCGAGATCGACAATGCCAAGTCCGCCGCCGCGGATCAGGCTGCCGGTCGCCGTCAATATCTGGCTGCGAACCGTGCTGTAGCGGAACGCTGTATCACTGCCCGAGCTATACTCGTGATAGACGTCGAGGTTGCCACGCGTATTGAACGATATGATCGCACCGGTATCGCGATCGATATAATAGAGGGTCGTCGGCAGCAACACCGGTTCGGTCGGCTCGGACAAGCTGCTGACCGCGATGTCGATGGTTCCGCCGATGGCGCCGGCGCCGCCGGAACGGCCGAGGAAAGTGCCGGCGATCAGATCGTTGGCGGCGCCGCTCAGATTGAGCGCAATCGTACCGCCGTTGCTGGCGAGGCTATAGGTCGAGACCGCGCCCCGTCCCATCGCCAGGTCGAAGGTGCCGCTCGCGCCCGAGACATCGATCAGCGAACCAGCTTCGATCTTCATCACCGCCGCATTAGCAAGGCTGACACCGCCTCCGGCCAGCACCGTCCCGGAGCGTAGACCTCGCGCGTCGATCTCCGTCACCGATGTGCCGCGTGCCAGCAGTTGCGCTCCTGCCGTGAGCGCGAGCTCGCCATTGGCGGACACGGAGATCGAGCCCGCCGGCGCGTCGATCACGCCACGCACGATCACGTCGCCGGGGATGGTGGTATCGGTAGCGGGATCCTTATGACCGATGGCAGTCAGCGTGACGGAGCCGCGGACATCGGTCCGCACCACGGAGCCGGCGCCGACCGCGACGCTGTCGCCGATCACTGACAGAGAAGTTGCCTTACGATCCAGCCGGTCCGCCGTCGGGAGCAACGCGAGCTTGCCAATTGCAGTAATCGGCGTGCCCGATGCAAAGGCGGAAACATCGACGCCGGCGAGATCGACATTCAACGGAAGCTGCGAGATCGTGGCGCCGTCCGCGACGGTAATGTTTCCCGTACTCGTCAACGACAAGGCGCGGAAGCCACGTTCGCTGTAGAGCGTCTCCGACAGCCGCAACACGGCGGGATCCGCCGGAGCGGTGCCGCCTACCTGGACCGATCCTGACGTAATAATCGTGAGTGAGCCACCCGAACCTGCCGCGTAGCCGCGCAGATCGAGTTCCGACAACTGATTGGCATCCGTGACCGACAGCGTGATGGCGCCGGCATCGCCGAGTTTCAACTTCGGCTTGGCGCCGCGCGTGTCGTACCAGCCGCCGCCGGACACGTCCAAGGTGATGCCCGGCGCGAAGTCGCCGGTGAGCTGGATCGTGCCGCCCTTGATCACGGGAAGCTGCGCCCCGCCCGGGCCATTGATCCATTCGCCACTGACATCGATCGCGGCGCCGCGACCGAAGGTCGCCGTCTCCGCGCCGGCAAACCAGACATTGCCGCCAGCAATGCGAATGCTGCCGTCAACAGCAAAGCTGGCCGGATTTTGAGTGCCGACATTGGCAATCACGTTGAACGTCGTGCCCGATGCAAGCTCGAGTTTCTCGTCCTTGCCGAGCGTGAAACTGTTGGCGACATAGAAGGCAAGCTTCGACATGCCGGCTTCGGCCAGCACATCGGAATCGAGATAGGTGGTCTTATCGCGAACCGATAGATCCCTATCCTGAGTGCCGTGGTACCATTTCGCATCCAACGGGCTGCTCGCGGCAAAGTTGGCAGGCAGCTTCTCCGGCTCGGCAGCGATGATGAGATTGCCCAGCAGCCACTGGCGATGCTCGTCGGCGTTGCCCCCAATCGTGAACGTGCCGGCGGTGGCGAGTTGGCCGGACGCCGCCTGCCGTTCCCCCGTGATGACCCCGCCCCAGTAGCTACCCTCGAGCACCATGGCTTCTGCGGCGAAGAACTGGATCGAACCGGCATCGCGGCCTTCGGTATAGCCCCGTTCGAACCGCGTGCCGTTGCTGCGATCCAACGGGTTGCGCCAGGTCTCGGTGATGCCGGCACGCTCATGCCTGCGAGTGAAGCCACCCGCGAGACCGACATAGAGACGATCGGGCGTCGCCGCACCGATATCGTAGACTCGACCGTCCGCCCCCAGAATCTTGGTCGTGGTGATCCAGCCGTCCGCATAGCGCACCGAGCCGCCAGAGACGTCGAGCAATGAACCTTCGCGGGTTATGATCGAGCCACTCGACTTGATGAAGATCGAACCTGCCTTGGTGGACAGCTCACCCAGCGTTGTCTTGCCAACCCCGATCCAGCCGGAGAAATCGCCTAGCGGCGTGCCAACCCATTTGCCGGGCGAACCTGCGATCCAGTTGACGTCGGCCATAGGCCCGTCCCCGAACAAGCCGCTGACGCGCTTGTCGACGCTGACTGTCAGTCCGCGCAGCCACGAGTCACGATACAAAGGCGAATCGCGCAGTTCGTTGATACGAAATTCACCGGTGACGACGTTGCTCTCCATGGTGAGCAAGACGTCCTGCAGACCCGCGACGCTGAGGTAGGCATCTTCGCCGATATACACGCGGCTGCCGTCGCGCTTCACCGGCTCCCCTGTGATGGGAACATCGCCAGACAGGGGCGATGTGCTGGCAACGATGCTGATGGTGCCGGCCGGCACGATGACGCTGGCCCGGGCCTCGATATCGATGAATTTTCCGCGCATCTCGATGCGACCGGGACTGTAACGCGTCGCCAGCGACGTTAGCTCGATGTCACTGGTATCAGTGAGGTCCGGCATCGCCGTGGTGACGCTGCCTGATCCCAGAATTAACGTACCAGTCGACCAGTAGCGCAGTGGCGATCCAACAGGCATCGAGCTGCCGTAGGACGTCATGCCCTCACCCCAGGCGCGCAGCCGGATGGAGCCTTCGCGGTTGTTCAACGCGGTCGAGGCCTCGAGCGCGCCGTTCTGCACGATCTCGCGGGACATCAGGGTGATGTTGCCGTGGTCGGCCCGCACCATGCCATTATTGACGACGTTGTAACCGACCGAAGCGCCACGCGCCGCCATCTCCGGGAACACAATGTTCTTCAGGCCCAGCGTGTAGTCGTTGTCGCCGACCCAGTTTCCCTGACCGGTCACTGTCGCCATATGGTAGTAGTCGAACATCCAGCGCATCGGCGCCGAGACGGCGACGTCGAGACCACGAACGCCAGACAGATCGGTCGCGAGGTAGATCTGTTCGCCCGCCGCCATGATGACCTGGCCGTCGGGTGCCGAGATACGGCCGGAGTTGAGGACATGCGGCGCAAAGACAAGGGCCTTGCCGCCGCTCGCCATTGTGATCTGCGCGCCGGCCTCGATCCGCACATCGCCCGGAGCGTCGCCGATGATCGCGCCTGCGACCTGGCTGGGATCGTCGAGCCCGACAAATTGGTTCGGGTTTTGTTGTCCGAGATAGCCGAACTGCGGCTTGGCAATATTGCTGCCTGATGGATCGTCGAAGACCATGAGCTGTTTGTTGATGCCGGCACGGAACTGCTCATCCGACAGGCTCAACGACGAGGCGACGAACGTGTTGACGTTGATCTGGCTCGATCCGCCGAAGATGATGCCGTTTTTGTTGATGACGTAGACTTGTCCGTCGGCCTTGATCGTGCCGAGGATCCGGCTTGGAGCCAGCGTCGGATCGGTGACACGATTGAGCGCAATCCAGTTGGCTGCGTCAGCACGACCGGCGGTCTGGTTGAAATACAGATCTGTCTCGCGGCCGACATTGAAGCTGGACCAGTTCAGGATTGCTTTTTGCTCGGTCTGCCTGACGGTCACCGTGGTGCGGCCTCCGCTCTGCGACTGCGTCGGCAGATCGGCGCCGGTCCAGACGCCCGGGACGGCTCCGGCCCCCGGCGCCGTCACCAGTCCTCCGGGCGTCAGTCCGTTCGGGACCATGCTTTGTGCCGCCAGCGCCGCCGCACGCGCGGCGGCTTGACCGTCGCGCAGTGCCTGCAATGAAGCCGCCGCGCGCGCCATCGACGCCAGCGCCTGCTTGGCCGCGAGCGACGACTGCTGAGCGGCCAACTGCGCGGCCGTGGCAGTGGCTGCCGTAGCCGAACCCGAACCCGCGCTTGTGCTCCCCAGGCTGCGCGCCTGCGCCCCCGCAATGCTGCCGAGCAGCAGCGCAGCGGCACTAACGCCAACGAGCAAGTTGTTCTTGAGGGTGGCGCGGCGGGATCGGTCGGCGGCAGGCTGGACGGACATGGCTTGATCTCTCGGCAAAGACTTTGACGTGAAGCTGATTTCACGTGGATGACGTCACTCGAAGCGACGCTTTTCCTCTGCGTAGAGACATGCCGAAGCGCGGCACCGAAAAAAAATTAAGAAATAGTTCGAGCTCAGGAATTCCCAAGCAATCGACGGCGTTTAGCTCAGCAGGACGATGCCGCCCGGCAAGGATGTGACGGTCGCGCCAAACAGTTTCTCGACTTGCTCGAGGACCGCATCGGCGTTGCGAACCCGGAAATTGGCGCTGAACAGCCGCGCGCCGAGCGCAGAATTCACGACGATGATTTTTCCGGAACGATAACGATTGATTTCGGTGATGACTTCACGTAGCGGCTTGGAGTGGAAGATCAACAGATCGTCTTGCCAGGCGGTCACGATCGCCGCATCGACGAACGCGGGCTTGCCCAAGCCCGATCGATCATAGGTGATCTGCTCGCGGGCGCGCAACGACGCTGTCGCCGCGCCGTACGAGACCTGAACGTTCCCCTCGACACAGGTCACGCAAACCGCGTGCCCATCATTCCGTATGTTGAATTTCGCTCCAATTCCGCTGGTTTGGCCTTGACTGGACGTCACGACAAAGGCCGGCCCCGCGCCGGATGGCGTCGCGACCAGCGCCTCGCCCGAGATCAGCTCGATCCCCGCGGCCTCCTTCGCAACCTGTCGCAGCGCAATGCTGGTTTGGGTATTCATCTCGACGAAGGTCGTGTCGGCCACCACAATACGCCGCCGCTCGCCGGTGTGCGTCCGATAGTCGGCCGCCAATTCCGACCAGGATGGCCAGAGGCCGAGCGGCGGCTGCACGACGAGATATGCTGCGCTCGCGGCGATGGCGGCGGCCCCGCCGCCGAGCACGGCACGACGTGACATCGAGATAGAGGAGAACGTCCGCGCGGCCGGGCGTTTCCCCTCAAACGCCTCCGGCCCCAAGGCCTCCCACATCCGCGCGGCCTTCATAAACGCGGTGCGATGCGCCGGATCACACTCGATCCACACCTTGCCGTCCCGCACGTCAGCAGGTCCTGCCTCCCCCGAGGTGAAACGGACCAGCCAATCGTGCGCTTCGCGCTCGATCCGGTCCAGCTTTTCGCGTGGGCTATCGGTCATCCCTGTCATCAATACGCTTGTTGGCCTCCTGTCCATGCGATTGCTGAACGGGCTGAGGGCCGAATCTTTGCACGAGTTGCCGATCCAGACGAAGCGCGCAATGGGCTAACGCATGCTTCAACTCGATCTCAACCAATCTTTGTGATATCTCTAACTGTACTGCAATTGCGTGCAGGGTTTTTCCTTCAACGCGCGCTGCATGCAGGATAGCGCGCCGTCGCGGGGTTAATTCCCGGATCGCCTGTTGAAAGGCTTCGAGCTCGATCTTCGCTTCCAGGCTTCGTTGGGGACCGGGCGCTTCATCGGCAATGTCGAAGGCGTTCTTCGCGTCATCGAGCGAAACCGTGTATTTTTCCGAGTGCAGTTTCCTCAGGGCGATATTTTTGGCCATGCGCAGCAAGTAAGAGCGCGGCTGCCGCACCGGCGGCAGATCCGCGCCCCGGCAAAGCTCCATATACGTGTCCTGCAAGGCGTCACCGGCAAGCTCCACCGAATTCAATCGACGGGCCAACCTGGCTCGCAAATCATCATAGCAGAGTGTCAAAAAACGGCGCAATTCGGCGCGGCTGCTGTGGGTCATGCGGGATCGCGACTCTGGACCCTTGTCCCGCGAGCATCGTACGCGCCCGCTGTCTCGCGCACCGACATGCTAGCGCCCGGCCTTCTGGTCGACGGGTGATGCGCAGAGCCTCGCATCGGCCGCTGCTCCCGGCAGCGCAACCATGGTGATCGGCTGCGGCATCTGCGCCGGTGGCGGTTCGGTCATGCGTGACTTGCCAAGCGTCGCCAACAGCATCCGGTGACTTGCCTGTTCGCCGGCCGATCCGTCGAGCTCTGCGTGCTGCACCAATCCCGACGAACTGATCCACAGCTTGATCACCAGCCGATAACTCACGGGACGCGTGTCGGGATACCGGCACAGAATGCGCAGGATGTCGTCTTGCACCACGGCGAAATAGCGCTGATATTGGCCATCCCGGGCGATCCGTGCCGTGGCGAACGCATGCGCCGTATCGTCGCCGGGATGAATCAGCAGGTAGCTGTTTTCGCGCGCGCGCAGTGGGACGAGTTCTGTCCCTGCGAGCAGGTCCCTGAGAGCATCGTCACGCGCAAGGACGCCGGTGACCGCAGAAGATCGCCGTCCGATCGCCGCTGCGCCGTCGTAATACACCTCGGTCCCGGTCGCCGCGCAGAACGCGTCTATGGCAGACGCCAGAGGTTGCGCGGGGATGTCGAAGGAAGTCGCTCCCGCCGGCGATGCATGTGACAGAGCCAAAACCATCATCGAATGCGCGACAACAACGGCAAGATCCCGTGTGATCACACACTTCCACCAGCTGACGATGTTGATGAAATGCTGGTTCATCTAGGCAAACACGAGACTCACGGATGGCTGCGGGTCGATCCGTTACGAATTGAACCAGACGCCGGTCAATCAGAAACTCCTCCCAACTTACGACGCTGCGCAAGACGGTATTGTGACACGCCTCGACTACGGACCTAGTGTCACCCAATGCTAAACGCCGTCGTTTACTCGAAAGGCGTCGTCTCATCCCAAACTAGTCATCGATTTCGGTGCTTGATGCGCGGCGCTGTATCAAGCCTTGAAGAGGTAAACTTGCACCTCTTGCGCAAGATATGCTGACATGATGCCGCCGCAACGGGCCTCACTGATCCCTACCTGGAGCGATTGTTTGGAGCACCTTAACGACATAGCGCTGTCGTCGAGGTCTTGAAGGTCGAGAGCTTCCGGCGATACGGCGGAGGCGATCGGCGAGACTCACGAAGTCAAGTGTGATCCGGCCGCGCGGATCATCAGCCGCGCGAGGCTGTCGAAAGTTGAAAGAGGAAAGCCGAACTATTCCGATCGCGGGCAAGATTGCTCGCGGGCTCGGGCTAAGCCTTTCTTTGATCGTTGGAGGCGCTGAAGCATCCGGTGGCGCGATCCGGGTAGTGCCATCCAGCGCTCGATTGACGTTCGTAGGCAAAGCAAACGGCTTTGAGCACGAGTTGCCTTCACCGCCTTCAGATATTCCAGGTATCGAGGTGCTGCGCCACGGGATCGCGCGTGAAAAGGCTGGTGTAGGTCGTACACCTCGACCTCGGTCCGAGACCCAACTGTGAAGTCTCAAGCAGAGGGCCGGACACAGAATCCCACACCGCGAACTGTATGAATGATTGGATAGGCTTGTTCGCTGTCGATCTTTCTTCGCAGACGTCCGACGTAGACATCAATAAGATTCGTCGCAGGATCGAAATGCAGACCCCAGACGTGCTGCAGCAGCAGACTTCGAGTGATGACTTCGCCGGTATGGCGAGCAAGATACTCCAGGAGTCTGAATTCCCGGGGCCTTAGCCCGATCTGTCGGCCGGCCCGGGACGCGGTTCGAGCCACGAGATCCATCTCCAGATCGCCGACCCGCAGTACGGTTTCCTGGTGAACAGAAGTGCCACGCCGCGACAGCGCATCAACACGAGCAAGCATTTCTGCGCAGGCGAACGGCTTCACGAGGTAGTCGTCGGCGCCTGCACGCAGACCGTCCACGCGATCAGCAACTGCACCGAGCACACTGATGATCAATACGGGAGTCCCGATTCCGTCTTGCCTGAGACGGCGGATGACTTCGATCCCGTCGATGCCCGGCAAAATGCGATCGACGGTCATCACGACATATTCGGCGGCGCGACCAAAGCTTAGCCCCTTCTCGCCGTCGGACGCGATCGTGACGTCATAGCCAGCGGCACCCAGGCAGCTACCAAGCTCCCTGGCGGTCCACCAATCATCCTCGATGACGAGAACACGACGCGCGCAGTTCGGCATGACATCACCTCCACCGCGGGTTGCGGGCTTCGGGATTGTGTCGGTCGCATTGAGACGTCAATGCACTAACACCGCCGCTGGTGGACAATTCCGCAAGCACTTGGGAGACGACCAATCATTTAGGACATTGGTGGGATCGAGTGGGTACGAAGCCTGACCATTCGCAGTAGCCGCGGTTCGATTCACGCGTTCAGCCTTACAATTGGATCGAGTGTGCCGGCGTGGCTTTGCTCGATAGGGCGAACTGCTAGTGCTAGACGCTTGGCCGGCCGCTCAGTCGATCAGTGGTGGCGCGGTGCACTCGGTGAATTGCCCCGGCAATGGTATAATAATACCTAAAATACGTATAGCGATTTTTCACGCGCAGACTGTTTAAGGCTGCATCAGTGATCCGCGAGATCCGTGACATGACGTGCCCGTTCGCATGGTTGCGTCGGCAGCATGGGGCGAATGGATGCGAGATCGAGCTCTGCGTCCGCCAGCCCCTGAGCTGCCGCACGCCCTAGCCATAGACGTGCCGCTTCCGGATCGCGCTCGCCGGCCAGCCCGCGCGCTAAATATCGACCCAGCATTTTCTGAGCTTCCGCATGCCCCCGCTCAGCGGCCGCTCGGAACCAGTGCTGCGCGACCGTACGGTCGGTCGGCACGTCATATCCACCGCCATTCAGCAAGCCTAGCGCGAACATGGCGCCAACATGACCCTTGCCGGCAGCCTTCTCGAACAACACCGTTGCCGCGAGAGGATCGCGCGGTCCACCCCGGCCGTTCACCATCATTTCCGCCAGGGCCGCTTCGGCGTCGGCGATGCCGACCGCGGCGGCGCGCGAAATCCAGGCGCGGCCCGCTTCGGCGTTTGCCTCGATGCCACGTCCATCGACAAGCATGCGGCCATACCAGTACTGCGCGTTCGCGACTTCGTCAGCCGCTCGGCGCAGATACTGCGTCGCCTGCCACTCGTCGCGCTCAACGCCAACGCCATCCGCCAGACAGAGCCCGTAGTTGAGTGCCGCCACCAGATCGCCGGCCGCGGCTGCCTGCTCGAGCCAATGGCGCGCCTTAGCCAGATCTTCGGGGTTCCCATCAGCGACACCTCGCAGAAGAAGGTTCGCGAGATCCACCCGGGCCTGCAGATCGCCGGCGTCAGCGGACATCCGGAGCCAGCTCGCCGCCTCTCTCGGATCGCGCGCCACCCCGGCGCCGGTCAGATAAAGCAAGCCAAGCGCCCGCGCCGCCGTGTGGTGGCCGGCCTCTGCCGCACGACGGAACCAGATCGCCGCCTCTGCGTAGTTGGGCGGCAGCGAGCCGCCCCTGACGTATAAGTCGCCGACAAGCGCCGCCGCATCCGGATCACCAGCTAACGCCGCCCTGCGCAGCCACGACTCGCCTTCTGCCGGGTTTGGCTTGACTCCAAGCCCGCACATCAGTGCGCGTCCCCAGCTTGCCTGGCCGGAGCGATGGCCCTTGACGGCCGCCTGCCGGTAGAGCTCGGCCGCGACCGCGAGGTCGCGTTCCGTTCCGACCCCGCGTTCGGTCATCACACCAAGCAGATAAATCGCCGGTACCAACCCTGCCTGTGCCGCACGCCGGAGATTTTCGACCACCTTGCGCCGCCCTTCGTCATCGGTGACCGACGGCGCCAGCGACTGTGCGTATCCCAGCGCGCCCTGAGGACAACCGGCTTCCGCAGCGCGCTGATACCACCGGCGCGCCTCCTCCAGGTTGCGCATCGATTCCGGGCCGGAGGTCAGGATGTAGGCGAGCACAGCCTGTCCGTCTGCGGAGCCATGCTCGGCTGCCCGCCGCGCCCATTTTTCCGCCGCCACAAAGTCGGGCTCTAGCGCCACCTCGCCTGAGAACAGGCCTGCTACGGAGGAGCTGCCTGCAACGGCTTGCCGATTCCCTGCGGTGCCGGAGCCGTGGATGTGCAGCACGGCGAGCAACCACTCGGCCTCAACATGATCCTGAGCCGCGGCGCGCGCGAGCCAGCGCACGCTCTCCGTGACGCTGGCCGGGACGCCCGAACCGTCCAGATAGCAGCGGCCGATCCGGTATTCGGCCTCTGCGCTGCCAGCGACGGCGGCACGGGCGAACAGCATGAAGGCCCGCGTCATGCGGGACTGTTGGTTCAGGTGAATTGCGCGCCGCACTGCCGCCGATGACGACAGCAGGCTGATGACACGATCGAGAACACTCAACCGCGTTGTACGCGCGTTCTTGCGTCTCGTGGCGTCTTTGTCGGCGCGTCTCATGGCTCGCGCATCCCCTCCGACATCACTGGTAGAATTCGGCCAAGGAGGTAAGCCATGACGGTGCGCTTGCCGACCTTGATGTCGGCGGCAACCGGCATGCCCGGCATAATGTGAAAGCCAGCCGGCAAGTCGTGAAGCATCAACCGGTCGAGGGTGATGCGCGAACGGTAGAAGGGCTCGGTGTTGGCAGGGTTCACAGGAACCGAGCCAGAGCGAGCCTTCGTGTTGTCTTGCGTGGTAAAACTGTCGGCGCTGATAGTGCGAACCGTTCCATACGCCAAGCCGTACTGTGTCGACGGAAGGGTGTCGAATTTGACCGCTACCGCGGCACCGATGTGGACGAAGCCGTTATCACGCCCTGCAATGTTCGCTTCGATCTCGAGCGGAGCATCGACGGGCACCAGCGTGATCAGTTGCTCGCCCGTTTGCAGCACGGAGCCTTCCGAAACCTTGGCAACCGTCAGCACCGTGGCGTCTCGTTCGGCGTGCAGTTCGATCAATTGGCGCCGCAACAGCGCCTTGTTCAGCGATTCCCGGGCATCGCTCAGTTTTCGAGATCCTTCCGACAGCGCCTGGGCGATCTGGACGCGCCAATTCTGCAAATAGGCGTCACGCTCGGCAATCATGGCGGCGAGTTCGGCCTTGGCACTCTCGCCCGTCTTGACGGCGGTGGACAGACTGCGCTCGATCTCGAGCCTGTTGTCGGTCGCGATCAAGGCGTTGAGCTGACTGCCGACTTGCAGTGCCTCCAATTTCTTGCGCATGGATTCCACCATTTGCGCGACGGCCAACCGCTCGCGGAAAGCCGTCGCATCCGCGGCCGACCGCGCCGCTGTGGCTGCCTGGGCATCGATCCTTTGACGATACGACTCCAGCTTTGACTTCCGTTCCGACTCGCGCTGCGCATAGATCGCAGCCTGCAGCAACATCGGCGCATCAACTCCGGAATATTGGAAGGACCGGTCCTCCACCTCCGCCTGCATGCGCGCCACCTCGGCTTGCAGGCTAAAGACCTGGGCTTGCGTCGCGCCGACATCGGCGCCGGCGAAGGTAGGATCAAGCCGAGCAAGCATGTCGCCCCGATGAACGCTTTGCCCTTCCGTCACGTCGATCGAGCGAACAATCGATGTTTCCAGCGGTTGCACGACCATCATCGGCGCCTTGGAGACAACCTTTCCTTGCGCCGTCACGACCCTGTCGATCGGGATCAGCCCCATCGCCACGATGCACGCGGCGAACATGCTGCCGATCATCCAGATCGTCCCGCGCGCCGCGACTGGCACAGGGGCGGCGATGATGGCCTTGGTCGGCGATTGGAATTCCAGGAGCGCCGGAAGCGTCGAATCCTCCGGTCGGCTCGTGAGACTAGCTGCGCCGGACTGGCGAGTGGGCAAGAGCGACATGACATGGCCCTCGACTGTCGAGATGGCGGCTCTGTTGCATCCAGAGCTGGCGGTAGATGGCGCAGCGTTCGAGGAGCAAGCGGTGCGGCGCGATGTCAACCATCTTGCCTCTTTCCAGGACAAGGATCTGATCACAGTCGATCAACGACGACAGGCGATGCGAGATGATCACCATGGTCCGGCCGCGCGCGATGCGAAGCAGACTGGCGTTCAGGAGCGCCTCGCTCTCCGGGTCCAGCGCGCTGGTCGCCTCGTCCAGGATCAGGATTCGCGGATCATTGATCAGTGCGCGTGCAATTGCAATCCGCTGTCGCTGTCCGCCTGAAACGTTCGGCGAGCCTTCCTCGATCTGCGTCTCGTAGCCATTCGGCATACGCTCGATGAATTCCTCGGCGCCGGCGAGGCGCGCGGCGAGCACAGCGTCGTCCAACGTCAACCCGGGCCGTCCGGCGATGATATTGTCGCGTATCGAGCCGCGGAACAGAAAGTTCTCCTGCAGCACGACACCGAAGCTCTGGCGCAGGTGACGCAGATTGATCTCGCGCACGTCGTTGCCGTCGATCTTCAGGAAGCCGCTGTAGTCGCGGTTGATCCCTTGCAACAGCCGCGCCAGCGTCGATTTGCCGGATCCGCTGCGCCCAACGATGCCAAGCATCGTGCCGGCCGGTACCTCGAAGGTGACGCGGTCGAGCGCGGGAATCTTCGTGCCTTCATAGGTGAAGCTGACATCCTCGAACGAGATGGCGCCGGCAAATCGCGGCAGGAGCCCGCCAAATACTGCCTCCGCCTCCGGCGACCGATTCAGCACGGACGCGACTTCGCCGATCGCGGCTGAAACCCCTTGGTAATCCTCAATCAGACGCGCCAGCCCGACGAGCGGCTGGGCGACGCGCATGCTGAGCATCATGAAGGCGAACAGCGCACCGACCGCATAGCCGGTATTGTCCGCCAGGGCCATGTAGGCGCCCACCAGCACGATGCCGACTGACATGAAGCGTTCGATCGGGGCGACGATCGTCTGTGGCCAGTTCGTCAGCTTGCCGAAGGCGAGGCGCCACGCCGCGGCATCTGCGACACGCGCGTCCCACAGCGCCTTGCGCTGCGGCTCCAGGGCGAGCGATTTTATCGTCTTGATGCCGAAAACGGTCTCGCCTAGCGCCGATGCCTTCTCGGTCTCGGCGCGAACTACCCTGCCGAACACGTGTCGCAGCGGCCGCAAGAATGAAAGAATAACCAGCATGATCGACGCCGCGCAGGCCAGAACCATCGATGCCAGGAAGGTGTTGAGATAGAATAGGAATGGCAGCAATACGATGAGCGTCGTCAAATCGAGGAACGTGCTCAGCAGCTTGCCGGTGAGGAATTCGCGGACCTTGTACACTTCCACAATCTTGTGCATCGTTTCGCCGGCGGGGTGCCGCTCGAAATAGTCAAGCGGCAGCCGCAGCACGCGGTTGAAGACATGCAGGTTCAGTTTTGCGTCAAGTCGCATGCCAACGAGGAGAACGATCAGCCGACGGGCGTAGCCGAGGAGGACCTCGAACACGGCTGCAATTGCGAGCAGCGCACTGAGCAGCGCGAGCGTCGAGTAGCTATTGTGGGTCAGAACCTTGTCCACCACGTTCATGACCAGCAATGGCGGAAAGATCGTCAGAAAGCTCAGCGTCAGCGATGCAAGCCCCACATCGCGCAGCGATCGCCGCTCCTGCAGCACCAGGCCGGCGAGCCAGCTCAGGCCAAACGCCCTGTCAATCTCCGGCTGCCCCCGCCGCGCGCGCAGCACGACCGCCTCGCCTGACCAGACCCGCTCCAGCCGCAGCCTGTCCACGGCAATGCCGCACTCGCTCGCGCAAGCGCGAGGATCCCTGAGGATGACCACATTGTGCTCGGCATTCACGCCGACCAACAGTCCGGCGCCACCATCGGTGAACAACAGCACCACCGGCCCGGCGTCCTGCAACCGCATCAGTTGACGCCATCGCAGCCGTACCGCTCGTGCCCACATGCCGGCGTTTTGCAGCCAGGCCGAAAGCGCTGCAGCGGACGGCATTTGTTCACCATGGATACAGGGAAACTCGCGCGGATCGAGCTCCATGCCATGGAATCTGGCCGCATTGATCGCGGCCGCCAGGCGCGGGTGAATCTCGTCGCCGCCGGCACTGCCATGGCGTGCCGCGCCATTCCTCACCGCACGACATCCCTCGCCGGGACTGGCTGCGGATACCAGCCCCGCGCTATGGGTGCCCAAGCCGAAAGTCTGCCCGCTCAAGAGCTCCACGAGCGGCCCCTTCCAATCCATCTTCAACCCAACGGGCGAGGCATTCGCCTCGGCGAAGCACACGTTGTCGCCGCTTCAAGCTTCGGCGGAAGCGTGCGTCGTCCTCGTTTGAGTCACCCGTGCAGCGCGCAAAGCCAAGCGCTATCGCTAAGCGCTGGCCCGGCCCTCAGCCGTGCGGATGCGAGCCCGGCATCGACATGGTGGATCGATCCGGTTCGGGGATCGCCGCCAAGCTGCCAAACAGGCCATGCGCTTCGTTCTCCACGCCGGCCGTAAAGTAGATCTTGTTGGGATCGCTGTTGGCACTGCCGTTGCCGGGAACGAGGGCCCAGAGATCGCCAATGGTGATTGGCGCACCCTTGGCGTCGAGCAACTTGCCCTCAAAATGATCGTTCTTCAAATCGAACGCATTGATCGTGCCGTCACCAAAATTCCCGACAAGAAGATCGTTGGCGAATTCTCCAAAGGTAGAGGGCGCGATCGCAAGGCCCCACGGAGAATCGAGCGGCCCGCGCGACGCCACCCTGTCGAGCAGGTGCCCTTCCAGATCGAACTCGTCGACAAAGCCGTGGCCAGCACCAGCAACGTCATCATGCTTATCCGCATTCTGCAGCGCGAACGTAACGAACAAGTGGCCGTCAAGAACCTGGACGTTGAAGGGCGCATAGCCGTGCGGCAGATGCCGATCGGTGAAGCTGTTCACCTGCTTGAAGTTCTGGTCGAAGACATCGACCGTTCCGTTGTGGAAGTTGGCGGCGAAAAGGAAGGTGCCATCATCGTTGCTGCCGATCGCAAGGCCCTTGTAGACGGCGCCATTGCTCGAATTATCGACCGCGATGACCGAGCTTGTGGGGTCCACCTTGGGATTCCAGCCGGATATGGTGCCGCTCTCGGTTGCGAAGATGAACAGCGAGGACGCCGTCGTTGCATTGCCGTTGATGTCGAGGCCGCTGATGTCGAAACCGCCTCCGCCGTTGAACACCTGCCCAGTGGGATCGGAATGGTCCTGGCCGGGGAGCGCCGCGACCGTTACAAGCTTAGGCCCGGCCGGCATTCCAGCGCCATCATAAATTGTCGTCACACCCGTCCCGTTGTCCGAGACCCAAAAAGGACTGGTCGCGCTGTGGGCAACGCCCCAGGGATTGATGAGGTTTGGATCGATCGTCGGCGCGGCGCCAGGAGTATCCGAGACCAGATTGGTCTGCGTGAAGGCGACCTCCTCCTGCTCTTTGTGATGGTGATGATGGTTATGATGGTCGTGATCCAGACTCATTGCGTCCATGGTTTCCTCCAGTTTCGTAACGCGCGTGTCTTCCGCCCCGGTCAACGGCGCGTTGATCTGAAGCCATCCCCTTTCGGAGGTGACAGCGCTTCTGGAAATGGGAAATTCTGAACGCCCGTGGGGCACGAGCGACGACTTATAATCTGTTCGGACGTCACGCCGACTCAAATGACCTTTTTGTTAGTTTTTTCACGATCGGGTGACAGTTGGCAGATGCGGGTGGTTGATCCTGCTTCGGTGGGGGCGCATCACGGCTCGAACCTGGGACCCGCTGATTAAGCGTCTGCGGCTTGGTCATTTGACCAAGCCGCTCCATGACCAACCCGACACTATTTCTTCAGTCGCGCATAGAACGTTCCATCGACCTCGGCGATGTCATCCTGACCGAGCTTTCGAACCTCGAGAACAGTACGTGGCGGATAGGGCCCTTTACCCCAAAGATCTTCCTGCACCTTATTCACCACAGGACGTAAACGCACGACATCAGATACATAGATGGTCAAGCGTACCGCATCTCTTAGTGACGCACCCTCGGCAGCGGCGATCTGCTGCATATTGACGAACATCTGGCGGATACGTGCCTCCTCGCCTTCAACGAGCTTGTTGGTGGCAGGATCGATACCGCGCATGCCGCCGACAAACACAAAATCGCCAGCGCGAGCACCTGCGCTCCACGATCCGGTCGGCTTCACACCTCCGTCGACGGACGGGATGATCTTCGCTCCGTCAGCACAAGCCGGGCTTCCTATGAAAACACAAGCCAGAACGGTGGCGAGCAAGCGTGAATCAACAGTCATGTATATCCTCCAGGTGAAAAAAGAAAACTCGGCTTTCGCGCCTCAGCAACTGAGAACGACTACATCGATCAATTTTCCGACCACGGACCTCGTCGTCGCTGACAGAATGGCGCGTCAATAAAGCGGTGCTCGGAGGCATACATCGCCGTTTGTGCAGCAAGGTGCGATGCGATGCTTTGCAGGAACTGCTGCTCATACCGAACCGCTTTCGTCCCGTCGTTTTGCGTAAGAAGTCCGACAACGCTTTCGGCTGCCTGAACTCCGCTCCACAGGGCGGTAGCAAGTCCGTTCGCGCCTACCACCATCCTATCGCCACAGCCTCAACAAGCGTAACCGGGATGGCCTCAACGTCCTCATCAAGCGTGAAGACACTGTAGCAGGCCACGAGCTTGTCGAGGCGACGGAGCGTCACCGCCGGACCTGCGGTCACAGCGGAGCGGCCTGAACAATCGACCAACAGCCGCGTATTCACCGATGATCGGTCAGCAAGCTCAACGGCGATTCCGGTTTCAGATCTCGAGAACTGCCGGGCTCCACAAAAAACGCGACTTACGCCATCGACTTCAAGTGTTTCCGCCATCCGCGCCTCAAGCCGATAACGATCGATGTGCCAGCCCGACATTTCTCCCTGGTGGAACACGCTACGACGCAGCGCTCTATTACCCCACACGGAATAGCTGCCCTGACTGACCAACGCCGTCTCTGCATCAAGCAGGCCATGCCATCCTAGTGTTTCCAGATGAGGCCCGCCCGAAACGACAGCGTTTCGCCGCATCGATGAGCGCTGAGATCGAAGCAACCGCTACGCTGGACATCACGAACCCGCACATGAAATGGAGCGGCTATCGCACTGGTCCAAAGCCGACGATCCGCGTCGAGCCTTACAGGACCAGCGAGATCGTCGACCATCCACTCGAAGATGGCGACGGTCGATCGCGAAGCGTTCCTTTAAAGAGAACCTCTGGCGGAGCATCACCAGAGGTCTTGGAGATTTACGTGAATAGAAAAGTGCCTCCTTCTCGCTGGTCAAGACTTATAGGCGTCGCCGCCGACGCTAGAAGTTGCGCCGTGCCTGGAAATGAAGTGACACGGTATTCTGCCCGGCGAAGGTGTATGATTGCGGTATTGGTGCTGCGGGAGCAAAGACAGAACTGCCCGTCATCGACGTATTGACGTGGGCCCACAACACTTCACTCGAGAACGTCAGGTTCTTCACTGGGGTCCAGCGCGCGAAACCAAACGGGGGCACAACTGCAACCGGGCTTTGGGCCCTTAAGCGCCGCATGAATATTGGGCTAAGGCCAGAGCTACTCGGCAGCTTTATTTGGCATAACGGAAAAATCCTTCGACCTCTGGCCGTCTACGGCTTCCGCAAATCCTTCGGCGGCCAAGCCCCGTTTGAGCAACTCTCGGATTGCGGCGGCCCTGCTCGGCATCCGCTTTGCGAATCGCCACGTATCGATGATCCGCAGTTCCGCTCCCGTCAGCATAATTTGGAGCCGCTCGGCCCTGTTGAGCTCACCCATCTGACTTTCCCCGTCAGCCGCGTACTCCTTCAACCCATGAAGCCTAAAATAAGTTCCTAGCTAATTCTACTCACTTAATGCCGAGCGGGGATTAAACAGTCATAGCTACAAAGACTTTCTTTGAGGAAATAACCTATTGAACTTACTACAGTTTTGTTGATTTCCAACGTCCTCAGGCGCACGCTATCGTTTGGAGGACGAGAAAGATGTCAATTCTGATTCAACATGAGTTTGTCGGGCTGGCTGAGGCCGATCACCGGATAGGCAACAACTTAGCTAGCTTGAGCGGGGTTATTCGCCTTCAGCGCAACACTATCTCAAAGGGCGGCAAGACCTTTACGACTCCGCAAGTCTGCATGTTGCTCGATGACATCAGTGCGCGCATTGAGGTCATGGCGAAACTCCACAAATGCTTGGCTGTGACCATAAACAGCAACGGAGTAAGACTCGGCGATTTCTTGCGAGAAATTTCCGAAACGATCAGCACGCTTGGCTCGGAAGGAAGAATGGACCTAACGGTCGAAAACGCTTGCGACGGCGACATCGACCCGCGTCATGCGCTTCATGTCGGACTGATCACCGCAGAGCTCCTGACAAATGCCAGCAAGTATGCGCATCCGTCGGGTCTAGTGGTTAAGGTCAATGTACGCTGCGAAACGAGAAACGATGGCTCATTGATCGTAGAAGTGACGGACGACGGGGTCGGTTTCCCGGAGAATTTCGATCCGTCCACCGATGGAGGACTTGGATTTAAGCTAATGCGATCTTTAGCAAACGGGCTCAATGCGGAACTTCAATTTGAACACGACAGCCTTGGTGTTCGTGCGCGGCTGGTAAAGCCGAAGCAAATGCAATGCCAGCCCAAAAACTGATCGAGCGACTGCAAGCTTCGATCGGTTTGTCCGAGCACGACCGAAGCAAGCTAGTGAACATGCCGGAGACGGTGAAGACGTTCGCTGATGGCGAGTATGTCTTGCGCGAAGGCGAAAGAGCATTCCACTGCGCAGTCGTGATGAACGGATTTCTTGTTGGTCAAAAGATTGTGGGGACTCGAAACCAGATACTGTCAGTTTACGTGCCCGGCGATATGCCGGACTTACATACGTTGCATCTATTGCGCATGGACCATGACCTATGTAGTGCCGGCCAATCTACGATTGCCTTTGTACAGCACGATTTTCTCAGCGACCTACTGATGAATTCTCCGACGCTGACGCGTGCTTTCTGGCGTGAGACATTGGTCGA
This sequence comes from Bradyrhizobium sp. Leo78, assembly GCF_059512425.1. Taxonomy (NCBI): domain Bacteria; kingdom Pseudomonadati; phylum Pseudomonadota; class Alphaproteobacteria; order Hyphomicrobiales; family Nitrobacteraceae; genus Bradyrhizobium; species Bradyrhizobium sp. Leo78. The sequence goes on along the minus strand of NZ_JCAMOT010000013.1, from coordinate 94,579 downwards.
TGCCGCAGTCTGCCGCGAATGGGTCGCCAACTTGGGATCGCGCGACGCGTTATCCAGAGTGGCGCATGTTTTCTGCGAGCTTGCGACCCGGCTCGAAGTCGTAGGGCTTTTGCAGGAGGATCAGTTTCGTCTTCCGTTCACTCAGCAGAATCTCGCTGATATTTGCGGCCTTTCGACTGTGCACATCAACCGCACCATACAGGAGCTTAGGCGTGACGGCTTGATCGAATGGAAAGGCCGCGTCGTGACCCTGTGCCGGCGCAAGGAGCTTGAGCTCGTGGCCGAGTTCCTGCCGGACTACCTTCACCTGTCGGAGGCCAAACAACCTGAGAGTCGCATGCGACATGCGCATTCTAAGACTGGGCCAAAGCGGGCAATGCTCTGATCGAGCAGAACGTTCTGCATATCGCGGATAGCGAGGATCGGAAGTATAAGCGCGCCCTTTTCCGCATGCATAAAGGAAAGCCCCGTAAATGAACGGGGCTTCCTCGGTTCTCATTGCTTGTCGGTGGCTCCAGGCTTCGAGCCGCCGCTCTGGGAAGAGCCAGTGCCACTCAATGACGTAGGCCCGCCGGAAGTACCGTTTGCTCCGCCGGGCCCGGTGGACGAGCCTGCGGTGCCCGTTCCTTGTGAGCTGCCCGTGGTGCGGCCAGCGGAGCCAGCCGTACCGCCCGTTCCAGAAGACGAGGAGCCGGCAGATGCACCAGCGGAGCCGCCACCCGCACCACCGCCTCCGCCTCCGCCTCCCTGAGCGAACGCGATCGACGTTGAAAGCGCGAAAGCGGCAGCCAAACCAATTGTAGCCAACTTCATGTCGATGTCCTTTCCAGTTGATGTCCTTTCCAGTTGATGTCCTTTCCAGTTAGAGGCGCGTCAACTGCTTGCGCATGACAGCGTTCCTAAGCGCAGCGGTCGCTAATGGTACCGCCGGCCGTTCCCCCAAGATCAGATGAACGGTTTGCCGCCTGTGACTGCGATGGTGGTGCCGGAGGTGTAGCTCGACAGGGGATCGGCCAGCATTACATAGGCGGTAGCGAGTTCAGCCGGCTGCCCTGCCCGCTGCATCGGCACCTGCTTGCCGAAGTTCTTCACCGCCTCTTCCGGCATGGTGGATGGGATCAGGGGAGTCCAAATCGGACCGGGAGCAACCGCGTTCACGCGGATGCCCTTTTCAGCGAGCATCTGCGCCAGTCCGCCAGTGAAATTCTGAATTGCTCCCTTGGTCGTCGCATAGGCCAACAGCGTGGGATTCGGCATGTCAGAATTCACCGACGCCGTGTTGATGATTGCACTGCCGGCCTTCATGAGCGGCACCGCTGCCTTCGCGAGATAGAACATCGCGTGAATATTCACTTCAAAGGTGAGCCGCCACTCCTCGTCACTGATATCGCCAATATCGTTGAACGTCGCCTGGTGCGCGGCGTTGTTGACGAGGATATCGACGCCGCCGAGTTCGCTTGCCGCGCGGCTGACCACTTGCCTGCAGTGCTCCGCATTTCGGAGATCGCCTTCGACAAGGACCGCCTTGCGCCCCTCCTTCTCGATGAGTTGTTTTACTTCTTGAGCGTCTTCCTTCTCGTTGAGATAAGCGATCAGGATATCTGCCCCCTCGCGCGCGAACGCGATGGCTACCGCGCGACCAATACCGCTGTCGCCGCCGGTTACGATGGCCTTCTTTCCCTGCAACCGGCCTGACCCTTTGTAGGTGGCCTCGCCGTGGTCCGGAGGAGGCTTCATAGCCTGCGTGGATCCCGGCATGGATTGCTTCTGGATGGGATATGGCGGCTTTGGATAGTTGATCATGTGTATCTCCGGTCGAGGCGTGCTTGGTTCCTGAATCCAACCAGGACGATCTGTGGCGCGCTGAACTGTGGCCGCGAAATTCCGCCTTACGCGTCGCTACGATTTCGCCGTGCCCGGCTCGGCCATCTTGCGATGTTGCCGCGCCAGCACGCCAGCGGGCAGCACGTTGGCAACGGCCGATTGGATCTTGTTCTTGATGCCTGTGACGATGTCGCCCTTGCCGCTCATCATCGCCTCGAAGCCGGCCTTCGCGACTCCAGCCGCATCGTCCTTCTTGGCTGTGCCGACGCTGGTATCCATCATATCGGCGCGGCGGAAGAACTCGGTTTCGGTCGCACCCGGCATCAGGCAGGTCACGGTGACGCCGGTGCCGCGCAGCTCCTCGCGCAGCGCAAATGAGAATGAATCCAGAAATGCCTTACTGCCATTGTACACCGCCTGGAAACTGCCCGGCATGAAACCCGCGATCGAGCCGGTGATCAGGATGCATCCAGCGTTGCTGCGGCGCATATCATTGCCAACGCGGTGGATGAGATAGACGGTCCCGGTGATGTTAGTATCGATCACCCGTCTGACCCGGTTGAAATCCTGATCGAGGAACGCATGGCCGAGCCCGACGCCGGCATTCGCAAGCAAGGCATCGACCCGACGCCCCTTGGTCGCTGCATAGAGCCGGTCGACGCCCTCTGTGGTCGACAGATCGGCGTCGACCGCATCCACCTTTCCACCATGGCCGCGAAGCTCTTCGGCCGCGGTCTCGATCGCGGGCTCGTCAGCCGCGATCAGGAGATCGAAGCCTGCGCGGGCGCAGCACCTGGCAAGTTCCAGACCGATGCCGGTGGAAGCGCCGGTGACGACGGCAAATTGTCCCTGAGACATGCGAACTTCCTCAACTTGTGCGTTTGCCAATCAACCACCATCGCGAACCGCCGTTCCTATTACCTCCGCAGTGCGCTCAGCCGGCTCAGCAAAAAACTGAAAGGCAGCTAGCAACCATCGTCGGTGATCCGACTTTGGCATTTCGTTCGGATACCGGAGGCAAGGCATGAGAGCGCTGGTCTGGCACGGCAAGGAAGATATTCGTTGCGACACCGTCACCGATCCCGAGATCGAGGATCCGCGCGATGCCATCGTCAAGGTCACGAGCTGCGCGATCTGCGGCTCCGATCTTCACCTGTTTCACAACTTCATCCCGGGCATGCTGCCGGGCGACATCATGGGACACGAAATGATGGGCGAAGTCGTGGAGGTCGGCCACGGCATGGATGGAAAGCTGAAGAAGGGCGACCGGATCGTGGTGCCCTTCACTATCGTTTGCGGACAGTGCGAGCAGTGCAGACGCGGCAATTTCTCGGTATGCGAGACCACCAACCGCAAGCGGCATCTGGCCAACAAGGTATTCGGTCACACGACTGCCGGCCTGTTCGGCTACACTCATCTGACCGGCGGCTATCCCGGCGGCCAGGCCGAGTATCTGCGCGTTCCCTTCGCCGACACCACGCACATCAAGATCCCCGACGCCGTTTCCGACGAGCAGGCACTTTTTCTGGGCGATATCTTCCCCACCGGCTGGCAGGCCGCCGCGCAGTGCGACATCGAACCTACCGATACGGTGGCGATCTGGGGATGCGGCCCGGTCGGTCAGATGGCGATCCGCAGCGCGCTTCTACTCGGCGCGAACCAGGTGATCGCAATCGATTGCGTCCCCGAGCGGCTGAGCATGGCGGAAGCAGGCGGCGCGACCACCATCAATTTCGAATCCGAAAGCGTGGCCGAGCGCCTCAACGAACTCACCGACGGCAAAGGTCCGGAGAAATGCATCGACGCGACCGGCATGGAAGCGCATGTGATGGCCTCGCAGCCGGATACGCTGCTCGACCGCGCCAAGCAGATGCTGATGCTGGAGAGCGACCGCCCGCACGTGCTGCGCGAGATGATCTATGTCTGCCGGCCCTGCGGGGTGATTTCGATTCCGGGCGTCTACAGCGGTCTTTCCGACCACGTGCCGATGGGCGCCCTGATGAACAAGGGACTGACGGTCCGGTCCGGCCAGACTCACGTCAACCGCTGGACCGACGACCTGCTGCGGCGGATCGAGGAAGGTCAGGTCGATCCGTCCTTCGTGATCACCCACACCGTCGATTTGGCGCAAGGGCCCGAGATGTACAAGGTATTCCGCGACAAGCGGGACAGCTGCGTCAAGGTCGTGCTGAAGCCCTGAATATAGCGAGGCGAGAACATGTATTACGTTGCCAACATCATGCGATCCAAGGGTGACCCGAAGATCGTGCGCAGCGGCCCGAGCTCGATCGAGCCGGCCGACCGCCTCGCGCGAAGGCTTGGCTGGTTCAGCATCGGTCTTGGTGCGATGGAAGTGCTCGCGTCGCGGCGGATCACGCGCGCATTGGGGATGCGGGGAAGCGAAGGCCTCGTCCGCGCCTACGGCTTCCGCGAGCTGTTCAGCGGCGTCATGTCGCTTTCCGTGGACAAGCGTGCCGGCATGTGGAGCCGCGTTGCCGGCGACGGGTTGGACGCCGCTACACTGCTGTCCGGGTTCAGATATGACAACCCGAAGAAGCACAATGTCGCGCTCGCGCTCCTGATGGTCGGAGGGATCGCCTTCCTCGATTACAAGGCTGTTCAGCAGACGGTGGCGCGCTCGCCGAGGCGTGGCGGGGGACGGCGCCTCTATGCCGACCGGAGTGGCTTCCCGAAGGGGTTAGAGGCCGCACGAAGTTCCGCGAAGAACCTCCTTGGCCGGGCAGCCGTCGGAGCGTCGTAGATGAAATGGGCGTGACGCCTTGCGGCAACACCCGGACGCGAATGGCACGCAGAACGAAATCGCACTGGCTCGCGGCGGCCGAACTTGGCTCGTTCATGGCGCTTCCGCCTTCATGTATCCGCTGTTTGCTTGGCTGCGCTGGCCGCCGGGCGAAGCCCCCGAGAGCGACGCTCGGTTCGGCAAAGTATGGCTGAGCGGATCACTGGCGATCGTCATCGTGCTCGCCGGCATAACGCTATTGTCCAGCCTCGGCCGCGAGCTGCCTTGGATCGGCCGCGACAAGGTGTCGGATCAAACCTACATCCGCCACATGACCGCCCATCACGCACAGGGCATCGAGCTGGCCCGCTTGGGCATCAAGCGCGCCCAGGACCCACATCTGCGGTCGCTTGCCATGCTGATGGTCGCGAGCCAAACCGGCGAGAACAGGATTTTCGACAATTGGTGGCAAAGCTGGTTCGACACGGCCATGCCGGGCTGCTCGGCCGAGGAGCGCTCCGACATGCCGGGCTACCTCACCTCCGTGCAGATGCAGCAGGTCAGCGCCGCTTCACCGGACCAGTTCGATGCACTGTTCGTTGAAATGATGACCCTGCATCACAAGGGCGCGGTGAAGATGGCCGATCAGCAATGGCGCAGCGACGGCGACCCGCGCCTGCGCATCATGGCGCATGCGATCCGCCACGAGCAGCAAGGCGAGATCGCGCTGATGCACGGCGCAGCCGGCATCGCGGCCGTCACTGCGGCGTTTCGAAACATGTTCGCCGACAACGTGAACTAGAGCATTTTCTGTTCTGATTGAATCAGAACCGAAGCTCTAGATTCTTGTTTTGACGCGTTTTCTTCACGCGAACCGGTGTCCACTTCGCTCGAAAACGCTCTAGCGTAAGGCTCCGGCTTGCGGCGCGACGGCTTGACGACCTTGTCAGTGTTGCGGTCGGTATCGTCGAGCGGCGGGCCGTCATCGGGCCTTGGCGGCATATGGTGGCCGCCCTGCTTCTCCTGGATGCGCTTCTGCTCCTCTTTGTCGGACATGATCACCCTCCTCACGCCGCACGCACATCGGCCCTGACCCGCACTGGAATCGACTTCGCCGCCGGCGTCTTGGCCTTCTTCTCGTGATGCCAAAGCGGCAATAGCGGATTGCATTCGGGATAGTAGCCCGCAATACACCCTTCCGGGATGTTGTAGGCGACAACCCGAAGCCCGCCGACCTCCCGCTTGACGCCGTCGTTCGCGGCCGTGGCGAGCGTGACAACGCTTCCCTCCTTCAACGCAAAGCGATCGATGTCGTTGGGATGCATCAGCACGACATAGCGCGACCCGTGGATACCGCGGAAGCGGTCGTCGTAGTTATAGATGGTGGTGTTGAACTGGCCGTTGCTGCGCAGCGTGATGAGCTGGACGATGTCGCGATCCTCAGGCCGCATGTCGATATCGGTTGCAAGCGAATCCGGCGTGATGAAGTTCGCCTTGCCGGTCTTCGTGTTCCATCGGCGCTCGCGAGCGCCGAGCGGGCGATGGAAGCCGCCGGGTTTCCAGAGCCGCGCGTTGAAATCGTGGAAGATGTCGGGATAGGTCGCCGCGATCGCATCGCGGATCCCGCTATAGTCCGCCACCCATGCATCCCATGGAATGGTCGAGCGTGTGGGTGCCGCAGCCTTCGCCAATTCGGCGATGATTCTTGGCTCGGACAGCAAGTCGGAGCTCGCCGGCCTCACCTGCCCCCAGGAGCCATGCATGCAGCCGGTGGAATCCTCCATCGAGACCGCCTGCCGCCCACTCTCCTGCTCGTCGATCTCGATGCGGCCGAGGCATGGCAGGATGTAGGATATCTCGCCATGCACCAGCGCCGTGCGGTTGAGCTTGGTCAGGATGCTCACCGTCAGGCGCAGCCTGCGCCAGGCAGGCTCGACCCGTCGGTGGTCGGGAACGGAACGAACCAGGTTGCCGCCGAGCAGCACCACAGCGCGCACAGAACCATCGATGATCTTCTCGCAAGCTTCGACTGTCGTCGCACCTTTCTGTGCGGGCACATTGATGCCGAACAATTCCCTGATCTTGTCCTTCGGCACCATGTCCGGCTTCTCGGTGATCCCGACGGTGCGCTGCCCCTGGACGTTGGAATGCCCGCGTACCGGGCAGATGCCGGCGCCAGGACGTCCGATATTGCCGCGCATCAGCGCGAGGTTGACCATGGTCTGGACAGTTTCAACGCCCCGTTCGTGCTGGGTCAGGCCCATGCCGTAGATGAACATCACTGATTTGGCATGCACGTAGACTGTGGCGGCAGCTTCCAGTGCATTGCGTGTCAAGCCAGAGCGGCGCTCGATCTCTACCCACTCGCAATCCTTCACGGCGGCGGCGAATTCGTCCCAGCCATGCGTATGCTCGCGGATGAAATTCCAATCAATGACCGGATCGGAAGGGCCGGCCTTCTCGTCGAGCGCCAGCAGCACCTTGGCAATGCCGATGATTGCCGCTGTGTCGCCGCCGGTCTTGACTTGATGATATTGCGAGGTGATGCGGGTTGGCGATCCCATCAGCATTTCGCCGGGCGCCTGAGGGTTGACGAACTCCTCCAGACCCCGTTCTCGCAGCGGATTGAACGTCACGATCGGCACGCCACGACGCGACGCCTCCTGCAGCTCGTGCAGCATCCGCGGGCTGGAGGTGCCGACATTCTGTCCGAAGAAGAAAATGCAGTCGGTCTTGCTGAAGTCGTCAAGCGTACAGGTGCCGACCGGTACACCAATGCTCTCCGGCAATGCCACCGACGTCGTCTCGTGACACATGTTGGAACTATCGGGCAGGTTGTTGGTGCCGTAGGCACGCGCGAACAGCCCGTACATGAAGGACGCCTCCAGTGAGGCTCGGCCGGAGGTGTAGAACACCACGCTATCGGGCTGCAGCGCCTTCAGTTCGCGGCCAATCTCGCGGAACGCCTCCTCCCAGCCGACCGGCACATATTTGTCGCGCGCAGCATCCCAGCGCATCGGGTGGGTCAAGCGGCCGGCAGCCTCGAGGTGGTGATCGTCCCAGGCCTCGAGCTCAGCGAGCGGCTTGTCGGCGAAGAATTCCGGTGTCACGCGTTTGTGCGTGATCTCCCACGTGGTCGCCTTGGCGCCGTTCTCGCAGAACTCGAACACGCGCGGATCGGCCGGCTTCGCCCAGGCACAACTGACACACATGAAGCCGTCGGGTTTGTTCTGGCGGAGCAGAACGCGCGGGCCCGTGAACGGCACGTGATCGCGCGCGAGACTCCGTGCAAGGGACCCTACCGACCCCCATCCACCGGATGGGCGCTCATACGGTTCGACTTCGAGGTCTGCGCTCAGCTTGCGTTTGGTGCTCATGGTAGGTCCTTGGCGAAAGGCTTGTCTCGCTAATTCTCCCATTCAAGCTCCATCCGCGACGTTCGTTCCTAAGCTCTTCATGGGCCTTGCCATTTCGCGCAACTATTCGAGGAACTTTGCTCCAGGCCATCGATTACGAGTCCGACGTCTCTTGTGCTCCCGGCAGATCGAAGCATGCGCATGGCCAATCTCATTATCGGTCTCGCGATTGTTGTGGCGGGATGCCAACGGGAGGAACGACAACTGCGGCTCGATCCACCGGTGGCGGAGGCGCTCGACAAGATCGCGCTGATGCCGAACCGCATCAGCGGCGCGCCGCCCGACGTGTATTTTGCGCTGGAGAAGCCGTACGAGGCCAATGCCTACAATCTGAGCCAGGGCAAGCGACTGTACTCATGGTTCGGCTGCAAGGCCTGCCACGGCAGTGGCGAAGGCGGTATCGGCCCCAGCTTCCTCGATGGCTGGTGGTACTACGGCCCCGAGATGGTCTCGATTTTCGCATCGATCAGGGATGGCCGGCCACACGGCATGCCAGCCTATCGGGACAAGATGACAACCGATCAGATCTGGCAGCTAGCGGGTTATGTGCAGACGATCGGCTCCTATTCCGGCAAGACCGCCGCCCCTTCCCGCAACGACGAAAAGCACACGCGGCCTGCGGAAAACCGCGCGCCGGCGAAAATCCTGTTCGACCCGGGACCGACGCCGCTCCATCCGGATCAAGGGCCGACGCCGTGATACGACACGCGACCGGGCTTGTATGCGTCGTTACACCTGCGCTCCTGCTGGCCGGCTGCAGTGGCTGGCAGTCGGCGCTGGATGCGCATGGCGCACCAGCGATGAGCCTGAAGCAATTGATCATCTTGGTCGTAGCGGTGTGCTCCGTGGTCTGGATGCTGGTGATGATCGTGCTGATCATCACCTTGTCGCGCAATCGCCCGGAACGTCCGTTGCCGATCGCACCGCAGCCTTCGACGCAGCGGCGCATGACAATCACCATCGTCGCCGCGGTCGCGGCCACGACCGTCGTCATCAGCGGATTCACCGTCATGAGTTTCTTTGCGACGCGCGCGCTGGGCGTTACCGCCAACGACGAGTTGACGATCAAGGTGCGCGGCCTGCAGTGGTGGTGGAGCGTCGAATATTTTGGCGCGAGCCCGGAGGAACGGTTCGAAACCGCCAATGAGATTCACATTCCCGTCGGTCGCAACGTACGTCTCCGGCTCGAGGGGCTCGACGTCATCCACTCCTTCTGGGTGCCTAGCCTAGCCGGCAAGCAGGACCTTGTCCCGGGCCGCGCCAACGAGCTGCTCATTCGCGCCGAAAACCCTGGCATCTATCGCGGGCAGTGCGCGGAATTCTGCGGAATGCAGCATGCGCACATGGCGTTCCTGGTCATTGCGGAAGGCGAGGCTGAATTCGACAGGTGGACAAGCGCACAGCGGCAGCCGGCCATCCAGCCATCCGAAGAAGAGCTCGCTGCAGGCCAGCACGCGTTTCTCGCGAAGCCATGTGCAGCTTGCCACACGGTTCGCGGCACGGCGGCATCGGGCACGACCGGTCCCGACCTGACCCATATCGGCGGCCGTAAATACATCGCTGCTGGCCTGTTCGAGACAACACGCGGATCGCTCGCGGCGTGGATCGCCGACCCGCAAACGATCAAGCCAGGCAATAATATGCCCACGGTGCCGCTCACGCCCGAGGAGCTGCGCGCGGTGTCGGCCTATCTGGCGAGCCTGAAATGAAGGCGAACATAAGCGGACCGTATACGCGCGACACCGATCTCGAGCGAAGCCAGCTGAAGGCCGAGCTCGCGGAAACCTGGAAGACGCCTTGCGGATTGTGGGGTGCGCTTGCAACGGTCGACCACAAGATCATCGGCCGACGCTACATCCTGACGGCCTTCGTGTTTCTCGCGCTTGGGGGCATTCTCGCCGCGCTGATGCGGATCCAGCTCGCACAGCCGGAAGCGCGCTTGATGGGGCCAGACCGCTATAACCAGATCTTCACGATGCACGGTGCGAACATGATGTTCCTGTTTGCTGTGCCCGTGATGGAAGCGATGGCGGTGTATCTGGTGCCGCTGATGGTCGGCACGCGCAACATCGCCTTTCCTCGGCTGAATGCGTTCTCCTACTGGATCTATCTCGCCGGAGGTGCGCTGCTCTGGCTCTCCTTTGCGCTCGACATGGCTCCCGACGTCGGCTGGTTCGCCTATGTGCCACTCTCCGGCCCGCAATACGGCGCCGGCAAGCGTGCCGACATCTGGGCACAGATGATCACGTTCACCGAGCTCTCGGCGCTAGCCGTGGCCGTCGAGCTCGTCGTGACGATCTTCAAGCAGCGCGCGCCGGGCATGACGCTCGACCGCATTCCCGTGTTCGTCTGGGCAATGCTGGTAACCGCGTTCCTTGTCATCATGGCGATGCCGGCGATCATGGTCGCGAGCACCAGCCTGATTCTCGACCGGCTCGTCGGCACGCACTTCTACAATCCCGCTGAAGGCGGTGACGTGCTGTTGTGGCAGCATCTGTTCTGGTTCTTCGGCCACCCCGAGGTTTACATCATCTTCCTGCCGGCGGCCGGCATGGTCTCCACGATGATCGAGCCGTTCGCCCGTCGTCCGGCATTCGGTTATCTCGCGTTGGTGATGGCCCTGATCGCAACCGGCATCCTGTCGTTCGGGCTATGGGTACACCACATGTTCGTCGCTGGATTGCCGAGGCTGGGCAACAGCTTCTTCACAGCTTCCAGCATGGCCATCGCGATCCCGGCCGGCATCCAGATCTTTTGCTGGCTCGGGACATTGTGGGATGGCAAGCCCCTGTTCGCGACGCCGTTGCTGTTCATCATCGGATTCATCGTCACCTTCGTCATCGGCGGACTGACCGGCGTGATGGTGGCCTCCGTGCCCTTCGACACCCAGGTCCACGACACTTATTTCGTCGTGGCGCATTTCCATTATGTGCTGATCGGCGGCGCCGTCTTCCCGCTGCTCGGCGCCGTCCACTATTGGTTTCCCAAGATCACGGGACGGATGATGAGCGAGACACTCGGGAAATGGTCGTTCTGGCTGATCTTCATCGGATTCAACCTCACGTTCTTTCCCATGCATATCCTTGGCCTGCAGGGCATGCCGCGCCGGATCTATACCTACCAGCCGGACATGCCATGGCATGGCATGAACCTGTTTGCCAGCCTGAGCGCAATCATCCTGGTCGCCGGTTTCCTGCTTTTCTTTCTCAATGCCATTGGCAGCGCCCGCTCCGGGGCGGCAGCTCGCGACAATCCGTGGGACGCGCCGACGCTGGAATGGGCGACGGCTTCGCCGCCGCCGAGCTACAATTTTGCGCGCATACCGGCCGTGAGCAGCTCCCATCCGCTCTGGGATCGCAGCGACATCCTTGCCGTCGCGAGCGGCTTGCGCACCGATCGGCGCGAACTGGTCGTCACCTCGCTGGTCACCGCCGAGCCGCAGGCGCGTGAGGCTTCGCCGCGGAATTCGATCTGGCCATTGTGGGCGGCGATCGCAACGACGGTGATGCTGATCTGGTCGATCTTCTCACCTTGGGCGGTGGTCTGGGGTTCGATCCCGATCGCGATCACCCTCATCGGCTGGTTCTGGCCGAAGGGCACGCCGGAGGACGAGTCATGAAGGAGAGAGTTACACTCGATCTCTCAAAGCTCCCCCTGCACGGCATGGGCAGCGCCAGTGTCACTTGGTGGGGCACGCTCGCCTTCATGCTGATCGAGGGCACCGGCTTTGGGCTCGTCCTCGCGGTCTATCTCTATCTCATGAGCCTGGCTGCGACCTGGCCGATCGATGCGCCGAAGCCCGACCTGCTGCCGGGCACGCTCGTCACGCTGATCCTGCTGGCAAGCCTCGTCCCGAACGTCTTGATGTCACGCTTGGCGGAGCAACAGGACCTCCGCAAGATCAGGATCGGAATGGTTGTGATGTCGCTCTTCGGCGTTGCGCCGCTGATCGTGCGTATCTTCGAATTTCCCGCACTTGGGATTAGCTGGGACACCAACGCCTATGGCTCGATCGTCTGGACGCTGCTGGGCCTGCACACGACCCACATCGTGACCGATCTCGTCGATACGCTAGTGCTCGCCGCGTTGATGTTCACCCGCCACGGCAACAATGCAAGGCGGTTCGGCGACGTCCAGGACAACGCGATGTATTGGAACTTTGTCGTCGCCACCTGGCTTCCGATCTACGGCTGCATCTACTGGATCCCGCGGCTATGAGCACGTCAAGGATTGTATCCCATCTTCTGCTCTGGGCCGGCCTCTGGCTCGCGCCGCTCGTCTGGGCCGTGAACATGCAACTCGGACAAATCCTGCCCTATGCTGACTGCCGCTCGCAACTGCATGCGTCCGCCATTGCCTCGTTCATAGGTTCCATGATCGCTGCCCTTGCGGGGCTTGCCTCATGGCGATCAGCGAGACCAGCATCTGCGCAGACTGCGGCATCCGACGAGACGGCTTCCTTTGTCGGCGTGCTCAGCAGCCTTGCCGCGCTTGTCTTCACTTTTGCCCTGCTTATGCAGGGCATTGCTTCGACGGTGCTGACCGGATGCGAAAGATAGCCTCTTCCCTGCTCATATTGCTGTTGGCAACCCCGGCGGATGCCCATGGCGTCGAGCAGTCTCTCGACGGCGCGAGCTGGACCTTCGACTGTTGGATCATTGTCCCTCTTCTCGCATTCGGCGGAATGTACGCCATTGGTGCGCTTACGCTGTCGCAGCGGCGAGGATGGAACGGCGGCGCCCGGAACTGGCGCGATATCGCCTGCCTCGTCGGCTGGCTTTCCCTTGCTGCCGCCCTGGTTTCTCCGCTGCACTGGCTCGGCGAACGTCTTTTCACGTTTCACATGGTGGAGCACGAGATCATCATGGCCGTGGCGGCACCGCTGATTGCCATCGCCCGGCCGGTTGGGACATTGTTGTGGTCGCTGCCGCGACGGACACGTCTGAATATGGGTCGCCTGATGCGGCATCCAGTCACCCGTACGACATGGAACTGGCTGAGCGCTGGACGCAACGCCACCTTGCTGCATGGCGTTGCGATCTGGGCATGGCATGCCCCGGTGCTGTTCGACGCCGCGGTCGACAACCTGCTGCTGCATCGACTACAGCATCTCAGCTTCTTTGTGACGGCGGTGTTGTTCTGGTGGTCAGTATTTCGCCGCAGCGAGACAGGCGCGGCGGCCTGGCACGTGTTCGTTACCATGCTGCACACTAGCTTGCTCGGCGCGCTGATGGCGCTGGCACCGCGCGTGCTCTATCAGCAGCAGACGGCCGCGTCCGCGGCTTGGGGCCTGACGCCGCTGGAGGATCAGCAACTCGCCGGGATTATCATGTGGGTGCCGGCAGGCACGATCTACGCTGGCGCCGCGCTGGCGCTGATCGCGATCTGGATCAAGGGAGCGGGAAAGACTGCAGGACAAGCCGATGTCGTCGCTCCCTAGACCTCGCGTGTGGGTACTCGTACTTACAGCAATCTGCGTCGCTGCAGCTATCGCGGCGCAGCTTGCGTGGAACTCCCAACATCAGACGGAGAGGGTTGCCCGTGCGATGACCGGTGGCGATCCTTCGCACGCGCCGGAGATCATGCGCCGTTACGGCTGCACGGGATGCCACACGATCCCGGGTGTTGCCGGCGCCGACGGCCAAGTCGGCACGCCGCTCGCAGGTCTGCGCGGCCGTGTTTACATTGCCGGCGTCGCGGCGAACTCGCCCGACAACCTGGTTCGGTGGATCGTGGCGCCGCAGGCCTTTTCGCCGCGCACGGCGATGCCGGCCGCCGGAATCACCGAGGCTGAGGCGCGCGATGTCGCCGCCTATCTCTACGCCCGGTAACATGAGGAATAGAATCATGGGGTCGGCGTCGGCCGTGCCGGCAGCGATTTGATGTAGAACGCGATCGCCTCGCGATCGTTCTCGGGCAACATCGCTGTGTTGGTGACGACATCGGCCATCGACGACCCGACGCGGCCATGGTCAGGCGTTTTCCCGGTTCGGAGCATCTCGATCAGATCCTGTTCCGGCCAATGGTCGAGGCCCTCTGGCGTGATGTTCGGGTAATAACCCGCTCCCTCCGGATCCTGACCGCCGGCATAGCGTGTCTTTGTCTTGATGCCGCCGAACATGTCGCGCGAGGAGTGGCACTCGGCACAATGTGCGAGTGCTTCCACCAGATATCGGCCCCGATTCCATTTCTCGTCGCGAGCAGGATCAGGCGCGAGCGGACCGGGCCTGAAATAAAGAATTTTCCAGAATCCGATGAAGCGGCGAACGCCAAACAGCGAGACCAGCTCGTGCGGAGGTGGCCGCCCCTTGACCGCCGGCAACGTCCGCAGATACGCCATCAGGTCCGCGACATCTTGCGGATGCATATGCGTAAAGCTGGCATAAGGAAATACTGGATAATAGTGCGTTCCGCCCGGGGAAACGCCGTTGAGCAGCGCGTTAGCCAAGTCCTTCGTTTGCCAATTGCCGATGCCGTCCACCGGATCCATTGAGATGTTGGGCGCACGAAACGTCCCATAGGGCGAGGCGAGAGCGAGTCCTCCGCCCAGGTGCAGTCGATCAGCCTGACCCGGGGATGCGTGGCACGAGGCGCAATCGCCTGCAGCAAAAACCATCTTACCGCGGACGGCATCCCCAGCTTTATCCTGAAAACGGGCAAGGTTCGGGGAAGCGAAACGCTGTGGCGCGGTGATCAACCAGGCACCAACAGCGAGAACCACTGCGGTCGCAATTCCTGCGCTAAACCATATGCGCGCGCGCATCTAACCCTTACATGATTGTCTTCCCGGCTGCACTAACGCGCCCGATTTCCTCGCCGTTCCCTGGCCTCTCGATCTGCCACTATGGCGGCACCGAAGCGATAGCCCGTGCAGGGGGTAAATTGGATGTAGGGGTAAATCGGAACTTCGGGTTTCGTCGAAGCGCCCGATGTTGCGAACCTCCTGTCGATGGATTTCGTCGATCTCCTGGTTCGGGAAAACCTGGCCGCCGGTCGCCTGATTGACGTGCGAGGGCCGCCGCCCCTTGGCGGCGCTGCACGATGGTCGCAGTTCAGGCCTGGACCTGTACGGCTCACCGGAAGAAAGGGAACGGCAGGTCCATATGCGCGTTCACGCTCTCGTCATGCCGCACTACTTCTTTCATATTTCGAATGGTCATCCATTCAAAGACACATCAGGCGAAGAGCTGCCGGACGACAATGCCGCTTGGCAAGAAGCGCTGAGGACCGTGCGGGATATCGAGGTGAATTTGGATCTCGATGGCGCGAACGTCTGGTCCGTTGAAGTCAAGCGCGAAGACAGGTCGATCTTTCAGATCCATGTATCCGCGCGCAGGACTGATCTTGATCCAAGTTAAAGATCGGGGTGTTGATGCAGATAGGTTGGGTCGAACCCAGCGAGCTGCTCCAGTTTCTTCCGCTCTAGGAGATGGAAATTGGCCCGGTTGACAGTGAGAAGCCCCTCTTTCCGCAGATCCTGAAGCACCCGGTTGACATGCACGGTCGAGATGCCGAGGCAATCGGCCAGCTCTACCTGCGTAATCGGAAGCTCAAATCCTCCGTCTCGGGTCCGGCCCACAGCCTCGAGGCGCCGGAAAAGCTCAATAAAGAAGTGCGCCATTCTGGCAGTCGCCGATCTGCGCCCGACGTTGACGATCCATTCCCGGAAGATTGCCGCGTCGATCAATGTTTCCCGCCAAAGCGCCGATGCCACGTTCGGGCGCTCTCGGTTCAATTGCCTCAAAGCATCATGCGGAATGAAGCCGAGCTCACAAGGCGTGAGCGTTACGAGATCATGGTCCATGACCTTGAGGTGGAGGCTCTGGAGATCGGGAATCTCACCGGGAACATGCAATGACAGGATCTGCCGTAGCCCGTCGAAAGTCGTTTTCGAGCGAAACGTAAAACCTTCAGCGAGCAGGCAGCATTCTGCCGGGCGCTCGCCATCGGCGACGATGATCTGACGAGCATCAAGCTCACGGAAGCGAATCGGCAATCTCTGAATCGCCTGGATGTCCTCCCCATCCAACACGTTGGAGGCTGTCAACTTCGTGAGGAGCGCGGTCGCTACTGGTGCCATCATCAATCTGTCCAGCGAAAAGAATGTCAAACCGGGTGCACGCCAAACCTTCTGGGCGGTGCCTGAGCGCAGCTGCCGCGGCGGCGGTCCCGGCCGCTCCCCGACTAACGCTGGTTATGAAAGCGAGTCTTTAACTTATCATCGTCCTTTCAATCGCGAGCTCCGGGGAACTGCACATCAATCTTAACATGAGTCGGAATCCGAAGGTTCCGAATGGGGCCCGGAAGGATTTGGCCGCAGGTATCGGTCCAAAGATGCCATGGGATTGAGCAACTCGCCCGACTATTCGATCTACTTCGGAAAAAGTATGTCGCGAACATAGCGCGAGGTCGGCGTCAAGCGGGCGGCTCCCGGCTTGAGCCACGCCACTCGATCGATTTCCTTCTTGTCGCCG
Organism: Bradyrhizobium sp. Leo78; assembly: GCF_059512425.1. Taxonomy (NCBI): domain Bacteria; kingdom Pseudomonadati; phylum Pseudomonadota; class Alphaproteobacteria; order Hyphomicrobiales; family Nitrobacteraceae; genus Bradyrhizobium; species Bradyrhizobium sp. Leo78. The sequence continues at coordinate 78,125 of NZ_JCAMOT010000013.1, read as the reverse complement.
ATCGTCAGCTTGCCTTTCGCGTTCTTGGCAATAAAGATTGCGTCGCTCATCCTCCGGCCAGACCGCTTGTTCTTGGCCTTCAGTTCTTTCCAGAGCCGCAATCTGCCGACCTTGAGACCCGGAAGCTCCTCCTTGATCTCCCGGCGCAGGCATCCTCTTTCGGTTTCGCGCGGCCGCTTACGCCCACCGGGAAACATCCACAAACCATCGGACCGACGCCTGACCAGGAGAACGCGGCCGCGCCTGGTCGCAACAAGTTTGGATGACTTCGCCATTCCCAGCTATCCCGCTCCTGCTGCGAACCGTCAATCAATTCTAGCGGGAACGCTACCCTGGAGGGAACAAGCAAAGGCGAGAGCGCGAGGCTTTGCGAGCGACGGCATCGACAACCTCGACAATCGGGCGCGAAAGGCCCCAGCTCGGGAGCTGAGGCCCCAACACGGCGCTCTCGTGTGCCTAGCCTTGGGTAAGACCAGACCGAGCAACCTGGCCTGCTCCGCTAAGCCACGCATTATCATTTGTTGGGTGATGAAACATTGATCCCGCGATCGAGCCGCATTCCACAGCTTTTGCTGAAGAAAAAAGCCCCCGCGGCGCGGCGGAGGCTCTTCAGAGCTTGGAGTGGAGGTGGCTCTAAATCCCTGTTGAGGCGGCTGGAGTCCCGGGACGAAGCCCACTCATCGATGTAGGCCGCGTGTCGGCCCGGCGGGCTCTTTTCAGCAGCTCGTCCCGCTTCTGGCGGGCATCTGGGCTGCCTGTTTCATGACCTCGTCTGCGGTACGTTAGCGCTCCGAGCGTCGTCTTGCCGCCGCGCAGCCTGGATAAGCTGCTCGGCGATATATTTCCGGCTGGTGTGGTCGCCGCCATTCGGCAGTTCGGCGCAAGTAATCTGTTTTGCGCGATTGCGCCTGCGCTCGACCTGCCTATAGCGAAACCATTCGCCGAGGCGGCAAGGTCCATTCAACTATGTAAATACCCCTTAGGCGCGAAGATGTGCCACCTGGGCTGATCAGCGAAGGGCGCGGCGCGTCCGATGTCGTTGGTCTCGATGGAAAATAGGAACTTTGATCTTCATCACGAGTCGCTTTGCAACGGACTCGTTGTTCACCTTCGGGCATCACAGGTTATCCAGTCAGCCACGAGCCGGTGCGGAACGCGGTAGTCATATGCAAACCGGATTTTCATTTTCGAAATTAGTCGACCGCCTTGCGAGCATTGTCGAACTGTCACCCGATGATCTCGACTTGCTCGCGAGAATGCCGAGCAGCATTAGCCATCTTGGACCCCGCCATCATCTGGTCCACAGGGACTGTCAGCCCGACCACTGCCATCTGCTTCTGCAAGGCTATCTTTGCTGGCGGGATCTCGAGAGCCCCGATGGCCAGATCACGTCGATCTACGTGCCCGGTGACGTACCTGACCTTCACACCGTCTATGATGGCCGGGTCGATCGCGAGCTGCTCACGCTTGGCCCGGCCGTTGTCGCATCCGTGTCTCACAGGTATTTTCGAGAGATATCTGCGCTATCATCGTCGCTGTCGCGGGCGCTGCTGCGTCTGCTGCTCACTGATGCTTCTTGTTTGCGGAACTGGATCGTCAATCTGGGCAGCCGTGACGCACTGACGCGGGTCGCGCACCTGCTTTGCGAGATCACAATCCGCCTCCGCGCGGTCGGTCTGGCAAAAGACTTCCGAATTCCTTCGCCCTTCACGCAATCGGATCTGGCCACAGCCTGCGGCATTTCCGCCGTTCATGCCAACCGGACCGTTCAAGAATTGCGCCGAAGCAATCTCCTGCAATGGCATTCCAAGACGATCACGGTCACTGACTGGAACGGCCTCGTTCGTCTTGCCAGCTTCGATCCGGATTATCTACGGCTACGCGACTACGACAGCATCGAGCAGCAGTCGGCACCGACCGTTGCCATGGACCGCTTCGGGGCCGACACGTTAATGACCTAAACTCGGGGATTGGCCAAGTACGGCCGGTTTCGTTCCTTCGCGCTCGCCAGATCGGCGAGCGCGAGCCCGACCTCTTCGATGACGCCGGACCATTCTCCGGGAGCCGACTGGTGAAACAACCGCAGGCTCGGATACCAGAACGTCTTTTTGCCGAAGGCAGGCCATCGCCAGTCGCAATCGCGGTGCAGTAGCACCCAGGCGTCGCAGCCAAGCGCCCCCGCGAGGTGAGCAATCATAGTGTCGACGCAGACGACCAGGTCCAATTGCTCGATCGTTCGGCCAAGCATGCCGATATCCGGTGTACTGATGTCCACTGCACCGATGCCCGCGGCCTGCGCGGCCGCCGGACCTTGCTGCAGCGAATAGAGATTCACGTCGTTCCCATTGAGACGCTGTAGCAAGTTGGCTGGGATCGCACGCCGCTTGTCCCACTCGCCAACTTCCCAGACCAAGCCAACCGCCAGTCGGTCGCCGGTCCGGGATATCGCTCGGCTATCACGGCCATCCGACGTCAGATAGGGCCTCCGCATCGCGATCGAGCCATATTCAGCCCTGATGGCATGGGGCACTTCCATGATCTCGATGTCGACGTCAAACTCGGCATCGGGTGTTCCATCATTGAGCGGCATGGCGCGGTCGACGCCGTCCATGCGCTCCAACAGTGCCAGCAGCTCGGGCTGGCACCAGAGCGTCACTTCACGCGCAATGGCGCGAAGCGCCGGCATGAAGCGAACGAACTGGATGGTATCGCCGAGACCGTGGTAGCAGCGAACCAGCACCCGCTTGCCGCACAGCGGCTCGCCGCGCCAGATCCGTTGCAGATGGCGCGGCCCCGTATGCTTCTCGGGCCAGATCTGGCAGAAGCGCGCCAGGTCGCGATCGTTGATCGCCCAGGCACGTTTGAAATCGGCCGCCCGCATCGCCTCGATCCAGCTGCCTTGCGCCACGTCCGCGGGCAATGAACCGGCCGGATCAATTGACGCTGCGGATGCAGAACTCATCCGGCGGAGGAGCGCCGCACGAATTTATGAAACCGGCTCGGCTTGCCGTCGCTGGTCTCGTCCTGGTACAGGAACGCCAGTTCGGACTCGTCGAACTTGCGGAAGAACTCGTCCCAGCTGATCTCGTCGAGCCCCTCATCCTTAGGGGCGAAATCGATGCGCAAGATGCCGGCGTGCCCGTCCTCTTCGGTCGCCTTGACCGTCGCCGGATGGCCACCTCGCTCTTCCGCCCAGTCCCGGATCACCTCGTGATCTGTGGTCGTATGCGCTTTTCCTTCCGCCGTCCTGGTATGGCTTGCAGTCATTGGCAGCTCCTCATTTGTCGAACCTGGCGGACAGCGCCAGCTTCCGCATCAGGCTCTTCGCCATGAACTCTCCGATCGCGGATTGGTTCTTCCGAGTACGCGACTGCGGCTCATCGCGGACGATGTCTCAGGATCATCATCTTCTTCATCTTCATCCAGGATACGCTTCGTTCCTGCGCGATCCTAATCTGGGTTAAGCTTTCTCGATTTTGTTTGACCGAAACCGTGCTCGTGTCGCACCGACAGCTTTGCGGCGGGAACGAACATACCTTATCACACGTTCGCCGACCTGCTTACGTCCGCACCACGTAGCGGCTTGCTCCCCGGAGGATCGCGATCCATGCATTCACGTCTTCAAGACAGGCGGCGCGTTCGCGTCGGTCTCGTGGGAGTTGGAAATTGCGCAAGTTCCTTCGTCCAGGGTCTGAACTACTATCGGCATGCCAAGTCGAACGAGCCGGTCCCCGGACTGATGAACGCAGATGTCGGCGGCTATCACGTCAGCGATATCGAGATTTCTTCAGCCTTCGATGTCAACGCTAACAAAGTCGGACGCGATGTGTCAGACGCCATCTTGGCAATGCCAAACAACACGCACCACTTTTCGGATGTTGCAAGAACCGGCGTTATCGTGCAGCGCGGTCCCGTGCTCGACGGCGTCGGCCGCTACCTGGAAGATGATATTCCGATCGCCGACACGCCTGTGGCCGATGTCGCCGACGTTCTCGCGAGATCGCGCACGGATGTTCTGGTCTCCTATCTACCGGTCGGCTCGCAAGCGGCGAGCGAGTGGTACGCGGAGCGCGCTATCAATGCCGGCTGCGGTTTCGTCAACTGCATTCCCGTCTTCATCGCCTCCGACAGCATCTGGCAGCGCCGCTTCGAGGAAGCGGGTCTGCCGATCATTGGTGACGACATCAAGAGCCAGGTCGGCGCCACGATCCTACATCGCGTGCTGGCCAACCTGTTCCGGGAACGCGGCGTGCGGCTGGATCGCACCTATCAGCTTAACGTCGGCGGCAATACTGATTTCAAGAACATGCTCGAGCGGGAACGCCTGACCTCGAAGAAGATCTCGAAGACACAGGCGGTCACCAGCCAGTTCGAGGTGCCAATGGATGCCGACAATGTGCATGTGGGGCCAAGCGATCATGTTCCCTGGCTCACGGATCGCAAGCTCGCTTTTATCCGCCTGGAAGGCACGACTTTTGGCGGAGTTCCGTTGACCGCCGAGGTCAAGCTTGAAGTCTGGGACTCGCCCAACTCCGCTGGAGTTGTGATCGACGCCGTCCGCTGCGTCAAACTCGCAATGGACCGCGGCCTCTCGGGAGCACTGACCGGTCCGTCGAGCTATTTCATGAAATCTCCCCCCTGCCAGTTCACCGACGAGGAAGCACGCCGCAAGACGCGTACTTTCATCGATGACAAGGCGTGAGCCAATGGTGCAGACCATTCACCTTGTTCGCCACGGTCATCATGCGCTGCTCGGGCAAATGCTTTGTGGCCGGATGGCCGGCGTTGAGCTCGATGACTTCGGCTGTCGGCAGATGGCGTGCTGCGCCGAGCTGATCCGGCACGCCCCTTCCGCGGTTCAGGCGAGCCCGCAGCCGCGCGCGCGACAATCAGCGGCCATTCTAGCCTGGCGTTTCCGCCTGCCGGTCGAGATCGTACCGGCGGTCGACGAGATCGACTGTGGCGACTGGACCGGTCGGCCATTCGCGGCGCTCAAAAACGATCCGGCCTGGGCGCGGTGGAATGAGGAACGAGGCGCAAGCTGTCCGCCAAACGGCGAAAGCATGCATATCCTGCAGCAGCGGGTCGTCGAGCATGTGGAACAGCTCGGTCGCGACCGGACCGAGGGCACGGTCGTCATCGTCAGCCACGCCGAACCGATCCGAGCCGCACTGCTGCATTATTCGGGAACTCCGCTCGACAACTTTCTCTCGATCGAGGTCGATCCTGCCAGCGTCAGCACTCTGGTCGTCGACAAGGCGGGGATCCGCATCGCGCAAATCAATCAACGGGTGCCGGCGTGAAGATCGTGATTTTCGGTCTGACGATCTCATCGTCCTGGGGCAATGGCCATGCCACGCTGTGGCGTGGCCTTTGCAAGCATCTTGTGCGATCCGGCCACACGATCGTGTTCTTCGAGCGCGATGTCCCTTATTATGCCGGCGCAAGAGACATGTTCGAGTTGCCGGGCGGGCGCCTGGAGCTGTTCTCGGCGTGGGACGATATCCGCGCCAAGGCGCGTGACCATATCCTTTGCGCCGATGCGGCGATCGTCACCTCCTATTGCCCCGATGCCATCTCGGCGACCGAGCTGATCCTGGATCAGAGCCACGCCATTTCGGTGTTCTATGATCTCGATACGCCCGTCACGCTCTCCAAGCTGCAGGCCGGAGAGGCGGTACCTTATATCGGTCGGGGTGATCTCGGTAGATTTGACCTTGTCCTGAGCTTCACGGGCGGCCCCCGTGTATTGGAGGAGTTCCGCCACAAGCTAGGCGCGCGCAATGTACAACCGCTCTATGGGCACGTCGACGCCGACGTGCATCGGCCAGTGCCGCCGCAACCGCATTATCGCGCCGCGCTCTCCTATCTCGGGACCTATTCGGAAGATCGCCAGCTCGCGCTAGAAACCCTGTTCGTCGAACCGGCGCGCGCAAGGCAGGACCTTCGATTCCTGATTGGCGGCGCGCAATATCCGGACAGTTTTCCGTGGTCCCCCAACATCTATTTCGTTCGGCACCTACCGCCGTCCGAGCACGCGCCGTTCTTTGCCTCGTCTCGGCTGACGCTCAACATCACGCGCCGCGCAATGGCTGAAATGGGCTGGTGTCCGTCAGGCCGCTTGTTCGAAGCGGCGGCGTGTGGCGTACCTCTGCTCAGCGATAGCTGGGACGGTTTCGAGGCATTCTTCGCTCCAGGCGAGGAAATCCTGATAGCGCATGATGAACGCGACACTCTTGCCGCGCTCGAGGCGGACGACGCGGAACTCCTGCGCATCGCCAAGCGCGCACGCGAGCGGGCGTTGGACCAGCATAGCTCCGGGAAACGCGCCAGCGAACTCATTGCGCTACTGGAGCAAACGGGGCGCCGAGGCGCACGCCAAACGGAAGCCGAGGAGATCTGAGATGTGGGGCATCGTTCCGGCCGCCGGCCGCGGCAGTCGCATTCAGCCACTGGCGTTTTCGAAGGAGTTGCTGCCGGTCGGGAGCCGGCGCGACAACGGCGCCGACCGCCCCTGCGCCGTCTCCGAATATCTCATCGAGCGCCTGATCCTCGGCGGGGCCGACAAGATCTGCTTCGTCATCTCCCCCGGCAAATCCGACATCCTTGAATATTTCGGCGACCATTACGACACCGCTCAGCTCGCCTATGTCGTGCAGCCGGAAGCTTCGGGACTTTGCGACGCGGTGTTCAGGGCGAGCACCGTCATCGGACATCATGACAGTGTCATGGTCGGGCTGCCCGACACCGTGTGGTTTCCGAAAGGGGCGCTGAAGACGCTGCCGGATGTCGATCTGTCCTTCCTGCTGTTCCCCGTCGAATGTCCCGAATTCTTCGACGCGGTGGTGCTCGACGGCGACAACGTACGGCAGATTCAGGTCAAGCAAGCCGACGCGACTTCGAACTGGATCTGGGGTGCATTCAAGATGTCCGCTACCGGATTTCGCGATCTTCGGCTGCTCTGGAAGCAGCGGAGCTGCCGCGACGAATATTTTGGGACACTGGTGAACGCCTACCTCGATGCCGGCGGGCACGGCATCGGCGTTAAATCGGGAGAGTCCTACGTCGATGTCGGCACTGTGAACGGCTACCGCGCCGCGATGGCATTGCTGGCAAACGGCGACGGGGGCGACGGCCGATCGAAACTATCGGCCGGTTCACCGAACGATGCCGTTCGATCATACGTAAACGCGAACAGTGAAGGGGTCTTATGACCAGCGACACGCTCTCTCAAGAGGAAATCCGGCGCCGCGTCGACGCGCTTGGCCCGTGGTTTCACAACCTTGACCTAAGGGGCATCAGCACGGCTCCGGCGCATTTCCTCGGCGATTACCCTGCTGTGAAATGGCGACGGTTCTCCCGCATCATACCGGAAAACCTCGAAGGAAAGACCGTACTCGATATCGGCTGTAACGCCGGCTTCTATGCCATGGAAATGAAGCGACGCGGCGCCGATCGCGTGCTCGGGCTCGATACCGACGAGGAATATCTGGCGCAAGCCCGGTTTGCCGCGGAAGTGAATGGGCTCAAGATCGAGTTTCGCCAACTATCTGCCTATGACGTCGGCCTGCTCCGGGAGAGATTCGACCTCGTGATTTTCATGGGCGTGCTCTATCACCTTCGCCATCCGCTGCTCGCGCTGGATCTGATCCATGAGCATGTCGCTAAGGATCTTATGCTGTTCCAATCGATGCTGCGCGGCGACAATCGCATCGATCCCGTCGACAAGAACTACGATTTCTGGACAGCGGACCAGTTCGATCGTTCGGGGTATCCGAAATTGCACTTCATCGAGAACAACTACGCTGATGATCCAACCAATTGGTGGGTGCCGAACCGCGCTTGCGTCGAGGCGATGCTGCGCAGCGCCGGGTTCGTCATTGTAGCCCATCCCGAAGATGAGGTCTATTTCTGCCGGAGGGCGACACGGCCCCAGGACGAGGGTCCAGTCTATCCATCGCAGGGCGCAATCCGATGATTGAAGCGGCGAAGATCTGGAACGAGCCGAATAACAAGTCGCATTGGGATATCCTGATCGATCCAGACTGGGTGAAGTTCGCCGAGCTCGCTGTCGCTGCGGGTAAGGCGATCCGCGCCGTTCATCCGGTACTGCCGCGGGTGCTCGGCGGCATTTCGCCGATAGACCCCTCCTTTATGCGCAACATGCAGACGCGCGGCGTACTTGAGCATTTCGAGGCGGTCGCCGTACACGGCTTTCCGCTTGACTGGAACCTGTGGCAGATCGACGAATGGCCGAATAAGCTTGCGGAAATCAAGGCAATCGTCTCGCTGCCAGTGTGGGTGACGGAAGTCGGCGTCTCCTCGTTTGGAGCCGAGGAGGTGCAAGCCTGGGGGCTCAAGCGCACCGCGGAACTACTGATCGGCCGCGCGCCGCGAATCCACTGGTACAGCCTCTACGATCTGCCCTCCACCTGGGAGGCGACCACGCGGCACAAGGAAGCCGAAGGCTCTTCTTATTACCGGCATTTCCACATGGGGCTGCTGCGCGAGGACGGCACGCCGAAGGCAGGACTGGAGCTGTTCGCCGACTATTCGCATGCGATGGGACTATGCCAATGGTTTCACTTCGACGATCATCGCCTCCATGACGCGGTGCGCTGGATGCGCCGGCTCGGCGTCAGGCATCTGCGGACCGGCCTGTCCTGGGCTGACAGCTTTCGGCCCAACGCGACTGACTGGTTCGATCGCCAGATGGACGCGCTAGCAGAGTTTGACGTCACCCTTACCTTCTGCTTCACGCCGGAACACCGCGGCATCGCCCCGCACCATACGAGCCCGCCACTTGACCCAAACGAATTTGCCGACTTCTGCGCTGGAATGGTCGAGCGCTATGCGGCCAAGACGGGGCTCAAGACAGGGCTCATGGCTTCTCCGGCACTCATCGAAGCAAGAGAGCAGACATGCGTGCCCTGATCCTCGTGATGGACTCCGTCGGGATCGGTGCCGCTCCGGATGCGAGCCTTTACGGAGACGAAGGAGCCGATACGGTCGGCCATATCGCACACGCCTGTGCACTTGGTCACGCCGATAACGACCGACGCGAAGGCCCCCTTCGCATACCCAACCTCGTCGACCTCGGGCTCGGGGAGGCCTGCCGCCTTGCGACCGGCCGTGTGCCGCCTGGGCTCGATGGCATCGACGCCTCTCCTCGGCAGTTTGGCTGCGCCAGCGAACTGTCCAAGGGCAAGGACACGCCCTCCGGCCACTGGGAGATCGCCGGCGTACCGGTGCCGTTCGACTGGGGATATTTCCCAAGGACCATCCCCTGCTTTCCTTCAGATCTCGTCGAACGTCTGTGCGAGGAAGCGGCCCTGCCCGGCATCATTGGAAACCGACACGCCTCCGGGACCGAGATCATCGATTCGCTCGGCGTGCAGCACATGCAGACCGGCGAAGCGATCTGCTACACTTCCGGCGACAGCGTCTTCCAGATCGCAGCCCATGAAGGATGCTTTGGACTCCAGCGGCTCTACGAGGTGTGCGCGATTGCGCGTCGGCTGCTCGATCCCCTGAACATCGGCCGCGTGATCGCGCGCCCCTTTGTCGGCGCGTCGAAAGGCGACTTCAGGCGAACGCCGCATCGGCGGGATTTCTCGGTTCCCCCACCCGAACCGACCCTTCTCGATGCCTGTGTAGCAGATGGCCGTGATATCGTCTCGATCGGCAAGATCGACGACATCTTTGCCCACCGCGGCACCGGCCGGAATAAACGCGGCGACAACAACGACGCGCTGTTCTCTTGCACGTTGGACAGCTTGAACAGCCTTGCGGACGGCGGGCTTCTGTTTGCCAATTTTGTCGATTTCGACACCGTCTACGGGCACCGACGCGATGTCGCCGGCTACGCGGCGGCGCTCGAGGCATTCGATGCCCGGCTGCCCGAGCTGACGGCGCGGCTGAAGAGCGACGACCTGCTCGTGATCACCGCGGACCATGGCTGCGATCCAACCTGGAGCGGCACCGATCACACGCGTGAGCAGGTGCCTATCCTGCTCCGCAGCAGCACCCAAAGATCACCGATCGGCAAGCGCGTCGCCTTTTCCGATATCGGCGCAACGGTCGCGGCGCATCTCGGGCTAGCTCCGCTTCGGCATGGCCTTCCGTTTTGAGCAATCCGCCCACGATTTTCACTCATGTTATTGATCGAAGTTAGAGAAAACATTGTTTGTACATTTTTGAGGAACGAACATTCGTTGCACCGCTTCTGACTCCAAATGTGACTGGCGCGTCGGTCGATCGGCCATCGGAGCGCGCACCCACTTTCATCCCTGGCTGGTCGCAAGACCCAGTCTGACATTTGGCAAGGAAGCGAAGGCGAATGACACGAGTATTGATTACCGGTGGCGCTGGCTTCATCGGCTCCCACGCGGCGGACGCGCTGCTTGTCGCTGGTTACGAAGTCAGGCTGTTCGACAACCTCTCGCCCCAGATTCATGGTGCGCAACGCGAGCGTCCCTCCTATCTCGATCGGGAGGCTGAACTTGTCATCGGAGACATCACCGACGCGCTTGCCGTCGAACGTGCCTTGCGCGGCGCCGATATAGTCCTGCACCTGGCCTCGGCAGTCGGTGTTGGCCAGAGCATGTATGACATCGACTCCTATGTGCGGACCAACGAACTCGGCACCGCGACCTTGCTGCAAGCCTTGACGAGACGTCCGGTCGAACGTCTCGTCGTCGCCTCCTCCATGAGCATCTATGGCGAAGGCCTTTACCGCGCCGTACATCATCATGCCGAGCTGGCGCCGGATGAACGGCCGATTGACCAGCTCCGAAACGGTGAATGGGAATTACGCGACGCCGCAGGCCACATCCTCGATCCCGTGCCGACGCCCGAAACCAAGCCGCCCTCCTTGAGCTCGATCTATGCGCTGAACAAATATGCGCAGGAACGCATGTGCCTTATTACAGGCAATGCCTATGGCATCCCGACCATCGCTCTGCGCTTCTTCAATGTGTTCGGCCCGCGCCAGGCGTTGTCGAATCCCTATACAGGCGTGCTGGCGATCTTTGCCGCACGCCTGCTCAATGGCCGCCGTCCGCTGGTGTTCGAGGATGGTTTGCAACGGCGCGATTTTGTTCATGTGAAGGATGTCGCCCGCGCCTGCCGGGTCGCGATCGAGACCGATCGGATGAATGACGTGTTCAACGTCGGCTCGGGCCAAAGCCGCACGATCGTCTCGGTCGCGCGCGATCTCGCCCGGGTCATGGAACGCTCGGACATTGCGCCAGAGATCACCGGCAAATATCGCGCCGGCGATATCCGGCACTGCTTTGCAGATATAGCCAAGAGCCGCGCTCTGCTCGGCTTTGAGCCAAGCGTCAGATTTGAAGACGGCCTTGCGGAGTTGGCTGATTATCTGGTGGACCAGATTGCCGATGACCAAGCCGAGCAAGCCGCGGCGGAACTGTCGCGACGAGGATTGGTCGCATGACGAACAGAGACAACAGGCCTGTGCTGATCACCGGCGGGTGCGGCTTTATCGGCTGCAATCTCGTCGACCGGCTCGCCGACCGCGGTAATAGTGTCCTCATCCTGGACAATCTCGCCCGCGCCGGCGTCCGCGAGAATGCGCAGTGGCTCAAGTCCAGACACGGCGACCGGGTCAACATCGTTGTCGCCGATGTCCGCGATCCTATTCCTGTCATCGATGCCGTGAGGGAAGCTCGTGCCGTGCTTCACCTTGCGGCCCAGGTCGCCGTCACCGACAGCGTGGCGGATCCGGTCGGAGATTTCGAGATCAACGCCCGCGGCACCATCAATGTGCTCGAGGCCGTGCGCCTTCACAACAAATCCGCGCCGATGCTCTTTGCGTCGACGAACAAGGTGTATGGCCGGCTGATCGACGACACACAGATCATGCGAACCGGCGCCCGCTATGCGCCCGTCAGCAAAACGCTCTCGGACGGAATATCCGAAAACGCTCCGCTCGACTTTTATAGCCCCTATGGTTGCTCCAAGGGAACGGCCGATCAATATGTCCGCGACTATGCCCGCGTGTTCGGCCTGCAGGCTGTCGTCATACGCATGAGCTGCATCTACGGACCGCGACAGTTCGGGACCGAGGACCAGGGCTGGATCGCGCATTTCCTCCTGAGCGCCATCCGCGGCACCCCGCTGACAATCTATGGCGATGGCCTTCAGGTCCGCGACGCGCTGCACGTCTCGGATGCCGCCGATGCGTGGCTGACTGCGCTGGACCGGATCGCACTGGTGCGCGGCCGCGTGTTTAATCTGGGGGGAGGCCCGTGCAACTCGGTGAGCCTGCTTGAGCTGATCGATCGCATCACGCAACTGACCGGTCGCAAGACGAAATACACATTTGCGGATTGGCGACCTGGCGACCAGCCCTGGTACGTCACCGATACGCGAGCACTCTCCACCGCGCTTGGCTGGATGCCGAAGATCTCCCTACAGCAAGGGCTGTACACCCTGCACGCATGGCTTGACAGCCGTTTTGGACAATCGATGCCGAACAGGGAGGCCTCAGCATGAGGCGTGTCGCCCTCATCAATCCAAACTGGAATTTCGACGGCAGCATCTATTTCGGTTGCCGCTCTCCGCACCTGCCCCTGGAACTCGGGATATCCGAGCACTATCTGCGCGAAGCCGGGCATCCGACGCTATTGCTCGATGCGCACATGTTCAGCCTTTCGCTCACGGGAATCGAGGCGGAACTCCACGCGTTCAAGCCGGATATAGTCGTGGTCACCACGGCGCCAACGTATCTGTTCTGGCGCTGCGCGCCGCCCGAACTGCGCGTTCCGCAGGAGCTTACACTTTCACTGCGGGGACTTGCACCGAAGTTGGTCGCCGTCGGGCCGCACGGGTCGACCACGCCGAGGGCGGCGCTGAAGAAGCTTGGCGTCGACGTCGTCGTGATGGGCGAGTGCGAGCACTCGCTTCTGCGGCTCGCCAATGGTGAGCGCGATTTCGCTGGGCTGTGCTTCACTGACGGCACTTCAATTCGCATCAACGGCGGACCTCAGGCGGTCAACTTCAAGGACCAGCCGTCGCTGCGCTGGCCGACCGAAATGATCCGACGGCATCATCATCACCATCATCGCTTCGAGGCGGAGCCGACCGGCCCCGGCGCCGAGATAGAGGCATCGCGCGGCTGTCCGTATAACTGCACGTTCTGCGCCAAGGAAAATTTCCGCAACGCCTATCGCAAGCGCCCTGCCGCCGTCGTTCTGGAAGAGATCGACCGCTTGCGAAGCCAGGGCATCGAGTATCTCTATTTCATCGACGAGATCTTCCTGCCGAATGCCGAATTACTGCAGGGCCTGACTAGCCGCGGGCTCAAATTCGGCGTGCAAACACGGATCGATCTGTGGCGTCCCGAAATGCTGGAGCTGCTCGGCCGTGCCGGCTGCGTATCGATCGAGGCGGGCGTCGAGAGCCTGACGCCGGAAGGACGGGCAGCGCTGGCAAAGAACTGCAAGATGACCACCGACCAGCTTGCCGATCAGCTGGTCGAAGCGCGCCGGCATGTGCCGTTCGTGCAAGCCAACCTGATCGAGATGCCGGAGGATGAGGATCCCGTCGTCCAGCGCTGGCGCCGCCGGATGCAGGATGCCGGCGTGTGGGCCAACGATCCGGTGCCGCTCTATCCATATCCCGGTTCGCCGGATTACCGGAAGCTTTGGGGCGAGCCTGATGATTTCGCCTGGGAGCGTGCCCACCAGCACTACCTCGCGATGTTCGACCAATTCAGCGACGTCCAGGAGGAACGTCCCGTTCCACTCGCCGCGCTCGAGCTGCAGGTTGCATCATGAGCCGATCCGCGAATCTCAGGATTCTGATGACGTCGGATACCGTCGGCGGCGTGTGGACCTATGCTTCCGCGCTTGCGACAGCGCTCGCCGCTTCCGGCGCCGAGGTTCATCTTGTGACGATGGGGCCGCGCGCGAGAGTGGACCAGCGCGCAATGCTGAAGGATGATCGCGTGCACCTGATCGAGACCGACCTTGCACTCGAATGGCAGGATCCGGAAGACAGCGATCGACCGGTCGCCCAGCGCGCCTTTGCCGGGCTGGAGGAAGAGGTCCGGCCTGACGTCGTTCATCTCAACAGCTTCCGTGAGGCGGCGTTTGAGTGGCATGCGCCGGTGCTCGTGGTGGCGCACTCCTGCGTCAAGTCATGGGGTCTCGCCTGTCACGATACCGCATGGCTCGATAGGCCGGCCTGGCGACGTTACACGGCCGCTATCGTCGCGGGCCTGAGCCGGGCGCAAGCGTGGGTCAGCCCGAGCTGTGCGTTCTACGACGTCATTTCCGATCTGTACCACCCCAGCGCGCCCGGCTTGGTGATTCGGAACGGCATCGCACCTGCTTCTCCACCACACAAGAAGGAAGACTACATCCTTGCGGCGGGCCGGCTATGGGATCGCGCCAAGAACATCGCAACACTGACCGACGCAGCGAAAGGCGTCCGTTGGCCGCTACACATCGCGGGCCCCGCCGATGATGCCGCCTCAGCCAGCGTTTCTTGGCTAGGCCATCTTTCCCACGACGAGTTGCGCGCCCGCATGCAACGTGCGGCGATCTTCGCAAGTCCGGCGCTCTACGAGCCGTTCGGCCTTTCGGTCCTGGAAGCTGCCTCCGCAGGATGTGCACTGATCCTATCCGACATTCCGACATTCCGCGAGCTATGGAGCGGCGCTGCCGTATTCGTTGATCCGACGAGCAGAAAAGGCCTACGTCGCGCCCTCGATGCGTTATGCGCGGACGACGACAAGAGAGCACAATTGCAACGCGACGCCTGGGCGCGCTCGCGGCGCTACCCCCTGGCGAGGACGGCGAGCGCCTATCTGCAACTGTACACGAATCTGGTGGCCAACGCGCGGCGGCCCGTTTCAAGGCATGAGCTGGAGATGCACGCATGAAATGCATCCTCTTCTGTCATGCGTTCACATCCTGCTGGAACAATGGCAATGCCCATTTCCTCCGCGGCATCGCCCGCGAGCTCGGCGCGCTCGGTCACGAGGTCGTAGTCTATGAACCTGCTGACGGCTGGAGCCGGACGAATGCGATCCGTGACAGTGGTTCGAATACCCTTCGCGAGGTAGCGGATCTTTTTCCCAGCGTCGATATCCGCCAATATGACGCCTCACTCGACCTCGACGAGGCGCTGGATGGCGCTGGGCTTGTGATCGTCCATGAATGGAATCCGCCGGAGCTGATCGAAGCGATCGGCCGCCGCCGCGCGCTCGGCGCACCCTACGCGCTTCTGTTCCATGACACCCATCATCGCGCCGTCACCGCCCCCGACGAGCTTGCGCGGTTCGACCTCAATGGATTCGACGGCGTACTCGCCTTCGGCGAAGCACTTCGTCAGATCTATCTGCGGCTCGGATGGGCCGAGCGTGCATTCACCTGGCACGAAGCGGCTGATACAAAGCTCTATCGCCCGCTGCCGCATATCACGCGAACCCATGACGTGGTCTGGATCGGCAATTGGGGCGATGGCGAGCGCGCTGCCGAACTCAACGAGTTTCTGGTTCGGCCAGTATTGGAGTTGAGCGCCCAGACACGCATCTACGGCGTCCGCTATTCGGAAGCCGCGCACCGCGCGATTGAGCAAGCCGGCATCGAATACCGCGGCTGGCTTCCGGCGCATCGCGCGGCTGCGGCCTTTGCTACCGCGCGTTGCACTGTGCATGTGCCGCGTGGCCCCTATGCACGATCGCTGCCAGGCATTCCAACGATACGGATGTTCGAGGCCATGGCCTGCGGCATTCCCATCGTCTCGGCCCCTTGGGACGATATTGAGAATATGTTCCCGCAGAACGCCTATCTGCGAGCCGAGAACGGAACGCAGATGACCCGCGTGCTGGCGACGCTTCTGAACGACCAGGCGTTCGCGGCTGAAACCGCCGAAATCGGTCTCCGAGTGATCCAAAGCCGTCACACCTGCGGCCATCGCGCTATGCAGCTTCTCAACATCGTCGATGAGATTCAAGGCGCGCGTCCGTCATCGCAGCCCGCCGAACACGAGGGAGCCATCGCATGAAGATCTGCTTCTTCGGTTCGAGCCTCGTCTCGTCCTACTGGAACGGCGCCGCGACCTACTACCGCGGCATGCTGAAGGAAATCGCAGCGCTCGGGCATGACATCACCTTCTTCGAGCCCGATGCATTCGAGCGACAGGCTCATCGCGATATCGACGATCCATCGTGGGCCAAGGTAGTCGTCTATCCGGCGACGCTGGAGGGATGGCAGCGCTCCCTGGAGGTCGCCGCTCGTTCCGCGGACCTGCTGATCAAGGCGAGTGGCGTCGGCGTGTTTGACGTCGAATTGGAAAAGGCGATTGTTGAAATTCCATCAAGCGCGATCCGCATCTACTGGGATGTCGACGCGCCAGCCACGCTGGATGCGATGTCGAGCCATCCACGCCATCATCTGCGCAAAGCGATCCCGCGTTATGACATCGTACTCACCTACGGCGGCGGGGATTGCGTCGCGGCAGCTTATCGCGCGATGGGCGCCCGGGACTGCGTTCCTATCTACAATGCGCTGGATCCGGCGACGCATTTTCCGGCGCCGGCCGACACCAAATTCGAATGCGATCTCGGTCTGCTTGCCAACCGCCTGCCCGACCGCGAGCAGCGCATCGATCAATTTTTCCTCGATGTCGCGACCCGGACGCCCGGCAAGACCTTTACTCTGGGGGGATCCGGCTGGGAGAGCAAGGAGGCACCGTCCAATGTTCGCAAGGTCGGGCACGTCGGCACCAGCGATCACAACGCGTTCTTCGGCTCTGCTCTTGCGACGCTGAACGTCAACCGCAACAGCATGGCCCGTTACGGGTTCTCGCCGCCGACCCGTGTGTTCGAAGCGATCGGCGCTGGCGCGTGCCTGATCACCGACGACTGGGAAGGCATCGACCATTTCCTCGAACCGAATCGTGAAGTGCTGGTGGCAGCCAACGGAGCCGAGGTGGCAGAGCACCTGAATTCACTGAGCCCGGAGCGCGCACATGCGATCGCGGAGCGCGCAAGGGCACGCATTCTCAGCCTTCACACCTACCGCCACCGAGCGCGCCAATTCGATGACCTTTTCGCGGGAATGGACAAGAGAATCGAGGCAGCAGAATGAATCTCAACATTGTGGTCATCGGGCTCTCGGTCACGTCTTCCTGGGGCAACGGTCATGCCACCACCTACCGTGCCTTAATCGACGCCATCGCGAAGCGCGGCCACCGCGTCACGTTCCTCGAGCGGGACGCTCCATGGTACCGCGATCATCGAGACCTTGCAAAGCCGTCGACATGGACCGTCAAGCTCTACCAGTCGCTGCCGGAGCTTGCCCGACGGTTCGGCAAGCTGATCCGCGATGCCAATCTGGTGATCATCGGCTCCTACGTGCCGGACGGAATCGCGATCTCCGAATGGGTGACGACGCATGCGCGGGGAATAACGGCCTTTTACGACATCGATACGCCGGTCACGCTCGCTGGACTCGATCGAGGACTAGGCTACATCTCCGGCGCCATGATCCCGCGCTTTGATCTCTATTTGTCCTTTAGCGGTGGACCGGTGCCGAAAATGATCGAGGATGACTTTGGCAGTCCGCTCGCCCGCGTCCTCTATTGCAGCGCCGATACGAGCCTCTACCGCCCGCGGGAGGCGCAAATCAAGTGGTCGCTGGGTTACCTTGGCACCTATAGCGAAGACCGGCAGCCGCTGCTGGAGCGACTGCTGCTTGCGCCTGCCGGAATACTGCCGGATCAACGATTCGCAGTCGCGGGATCGCAATATCCAGAGCATCTCGCCTGGCGCGAAAATGTCGAACGGATCGAGCATCTCGCGCCGACCCTGCACGCACAATTCTATTCGGAGCAGCGCTTCGCCTTGAACGCCACCCGCGCCGACATGCGCACGCTCGGCTTTTCACCGAGCGTGCGGCTGTTCGAAGCCGCCGCCTGCGGAACGCCGGTTATCTCCGATCGATGGCCCGGGATCGAAACGATTTTCATGCCATCGATGGAGATCCTCCTGGTCTCCGAAACGCGCGAGGTGGTCCAGATCCTTCGCGAGATGCCTGAGGAACGCCGGCGGACGATCGCCGAAAACGCGCGCAGGCGCATCCTGGCCGATCACACGCCCGAACATCGCGCCCGGCAGTTGGATGCCCATTATCTCGAGGCAACTGCGCGGCGCTGCCGCAAATCCACCCGGCCGTCGATCAGCCCGCAGATGCAGGTCACCGAGATATGAGAGAGGAGATTCCATGACGTTTCAGGTCCGCCTTCGGCCTTCCCGCCGCACCAAAACCGTGCTGATCGCCGGGGGCGCCGGCTTCATCGGTTCGCATCTCTGCGATTCGCTGCTGCAGCGGGGCGCGACTGTGATCTGCGTCGACAATCTGTTCACCGGCACGGTCGACAATATCCGCCCATTGCTCAATCATCCGAACTTTCGGTTCGTCGAATGTGACGTGCGCGATCCGCTTAGTATCAATGACGACATCGATCAGATCTATAGCCTTGCCTGTCCGGCTTCACCGCGTCACTATCAGGCGGATCCGATCGGTACGATGAAGACCTGCGTCGTCGGCACCATGAACTTGCTGGAACTCGCGCGGAAGAAATCGGCCCGCGTCCTGCAGGCCTCGACCAGCGAGGTCTATGGCGATCCCGAGGTGCACCCGCAACCCGAATCCTATGTCGGCCATGTCAACACGATCGGTCCGCGTGCCTGCTATGATGAGGGAAAGCGCGCTGCGGAGACATTGATGTTCGACTATCACCGAACCCATGGCCTCGAGGTGAAAGTCGCGCGCATCTTCAACACCTATGGGCCGCGTATGCTGGAGAACGACGGGCGCGTGGTGTCGAATTTCATCGTGCAGGCGCTGCGCGGCGAACCGATCACGATCTATGGAAAGGGAACGCAGACACGAAGCTTCTGCTTTGTCGACGATCTCATTCGCGGGCTCGAATTGCTGATGGAGAGCCCGTCCTCCATCAGCGGGCCTTGCAACCTCGGCAACCCGCAGGAAATCACCATCGAGTCCGTGGCGCGTGAAGTTCTCGCCTATACCAATTCGGCCTCGCCGCTGCGTTTTGAGCCGCTGCCGAAGGATGACCCAAAACGGCGCAAGCCGGTGATCGACACTGCCGAGCGGTCGCTAGGCTGGCGTCCGCGTATCGCGCTGAAAGAAGGCCTGCAGGCAACCATCGCCTATTTCGCGTTGCGTGTTGCGACCGCGATGCCAGTGCTGGTGCCAGCGCACGCCTCGCGGAACCCCCCACATGCAGCGCGCGCTCGATTGACCATCGCCAGCCAGCAGTGACGCCGACGGCGGCTTGAACAGGTTGAGCGCGAGGTGCAACGCAGCGGATCGATGGCAACAGACGGGGATGCTCTCCTGGCGCCATCCTGTGGCGAATCTTCCTTCCACCAGAATAGGCGTTCAGGAACGATGTCCGTCCGCCAGGATTGAATCGGAAACGTTTCGATGCGCCATGTCCAGTATTCGCTTTCCAGATCCGCCGAGAGACAAGGCAGGTCAAGCACGTGAAGCCCGCGATCGGCTCGGAGAGCCGGCGGAACAGGATCATCGTGGCCGCGGCGCGACGTCTCCCTGGCAAATTCCATGGGCGGGATGGAAGGACATCCTGCTCAGGACCTACGAACAGATCAACAAGGACAGGGTTCTGGCCGTCGCGGCGGGTGTCGTGTTCTACGGACTGCTTGCGCTCTTCCCCGCGATCACAGCAATCGTATCCTGCTATGCGCTGTTTTCTTCGCCAACGGCCATCAATGACCATCTGGCCGCGTTGGCCGGCCTCCTACCGCAGGGCGCCTTGGACATCGTGCGAGATCAGGTCGATCGCGTAGTTGCGAAGGGGAATACCAAGCTTGGGTTTGCCTTTGCGTTCAGCTTCTTTCTCGCGGTGTGGAGTGCAAACGGGGGCATGAAGGCAGTCATCGATGCGCTCAACGTCGTGTATGAGGAGGACGAGAAGCGCGGCTTCTTCAAGCTGAACGCCGTCTCGTTGGCGTTCACCTTCGGCGGCATCATCGCCGCACTTGTTGCCATCAGCGGGGTGGTAGCTCTGCCCGTCATCCTTGGGACATTCGGGGCGAGCTCGCTTGCCGATAACCTACTACGCATTGGCCGCTGGCCTGTCCTCGTCCTGGCCATGCTGTTCGGACTGGCTGTACTATATCGATATGGGCCAAGCCGACGTTCCCCACAATGGCGGTGGCTGACGGTCGGAAGCGTCTTCGCGACGTTGAGCTGGCTGGCCGGATCTGCGGCCTTCTCCTTCTATCTTGCAAATTACGCCAACTACGACGCGACCTACGGCTCGCTGGGGGCAGCGATTGGCTTGATGATGTGGATGTGGATGTCGACCATCGTCATACTGGTGAGCGCAGAACTCAACGCTGAAGTCGAACATCAGACGGCACGAGACAGCACCGATGGTTCAGGCAAGCCGCTCGGCGCGCGAAGCGCACGCATGGCGGACACGGTAGGAGAACAAAAGACGAGCTGACATCCGCGTAGCAACGGACGCCTCGTTGCTAGGAACCTGCGACCTATCGCTGGCAATCTCCTAGTCGGTTACGGTCTCGGCGCCCCATGTACGGGCGAGTTCTGTAGATAATTGGGTCAGCGACCACCCGCTCTCGGCCACTCGCGTCTCCTCGATCCTAGCGCATCGCGTCAGCCTTCGCGGATGCCCCCTGCTCCGCTGCGTCGACCACGCGCTCGAACTTCGCGGCCATCTCGTTTGCAGCCGACTTGGCTCCCTCGATCGTAAGACCCTGTTTGCGCGCCTCGTCAGCCGCAGCGTGAACTGCCTTTCCGGCTGCTTCACCCGCTCGAGCTACCTGCTCGGCCGTGAACTCGTGAGCTTTTTCCTTCACCGCCTCGCTCGCTTCGCCGAGGTACTCCGCTTCGGCCTTCGTTGTCGGGAACGCTGAAGCGATGCACGCGCCCGCGGCAATACCGACAGCACCAAGCGCAAGTGGTTGTCTTCGAAACAGATCAGCCAGGGCGGACCCCAGGCTTTCGATTGTCCCAGCCGCCCCATCAGGAACCGTCTTCGCATATCCGGAAAGCGTGTCGGCCTGCCGGCGGCCCAGGTGCGCGGTGCGATCGATCACTCCGGCAGCACTGTCCTGAAGCGTTTCGGCGGCCGAGCCGACGCTGGACCTAACGGTCGACCCGGCGCCTTCCAGGACACCTTGTGCAGTATCCGTGGCACGATCAAAACCCGAACGCACTGCGTCCGTCGTACGACCCAGTTCACCGCGGCTGAATAGCCATACCACCCCCATGCCGATCAGCGCAGCCGAGAGCGGGTTCCGGCTCGCCGCGTCGCCGAGGCCGCGCAGAAAATCCGATCGTGTCTCTGAAACGTCCCTCATCGCATCATCTCCTTCGCTGCCGCCTTGTCACGTTGAACCTGCTCTATCGTGACCGTTGGCTTGAGGGCATCACCCGAGAGCCTGCTCAGCCCAATCCAGATTAGCCCCGCCGAGACTAAAGCTGAGACACCCCCGACGAGGAGATAGGCAATCGGGTCGGAAAGCCCGGCATGCATCAGGCCAGCAGCTGCTGACATCAGCAGCAACACCAGGGCTGGAATGAAAATGACCGCCCCGGCGCCGATCATCGCTCCTGCCCGACCCGCCTGGCTAATTTTTTCCGAGAATTCAGCCCGGGCAAGCTCGAACTCATTGCCGATCAACTTTGCAAGCTGGCTGACGGCATCACCGACAAGATCTGGAATCGAACGGCTAACTTGAGATGCCATCGCGATACCCTCGAGTTTCGGACTGACGGCTTATTCCATCCCGTTGACCAACCCCGGACGTTACGCGCGGGCCGGTGTCCCCTGAATGTTCGGCTGAGCTTTTCAGAAACCGCACCATGCCGAATCCCGCAAGCGCGGCTATTCCGAGGAATGCCGTCGGCTGCCGGCGTGCAAAAGTCCTCGCGTTGCGCAGGAGATCGTCGAAATCGCCGTTCTTCAGCGAGGCCGACACGGTTTCGACCTGCGACGCCGCCTTGCGCATGTAGGTGCCGGCAACTGGCAGTTCGCCGTCAAATTCGCTGGCTGCCCTTCGCATCGCTTCGGCAATGTTGCTGACGTATTGAGCGCCGGCATCTTTCCGATCGTCAACCGTTTCCTTGACCCGATCGGCAGCCTGCGATCCCAAATCCTTGGCGGCCTCGACGAACTCCGAGGCCTGGTCCTTGATGGCATCCGCCGAGGAACTTGCCATCTCCGCTGCCCGATCCTTGAGGTCGCGCCCCGCAGAGGCAGCTTGCTCGCCCGCGCTCTTTGCGGCGCGACCTGCTTCCTGGAAATCCTGTTCCGCAGGATCGAAACTCTTTTCGGTAAAAACCTGGTCAGCCATGACTATCTTCTCCGTGGAAACCTGATGATTGACTGTCCTCTGGTGGTTCGAAGGCTGTGGTCACTGCAGCCTCTGCCACTCGGCGGACGCGTTGCCCCAAGTCATTCGCTCCCTCACGCACGCCATCCGCGCTGAGCCCCTCCGCTTCGGCCTGGTCCGCCGCGCGCCGGGCGGCTTCTCCGGCAGCGTCTTTTGCGGCTTCGAAACCGTGGGACGCAGCGGTTTGTACGCGACGCTTGACCGAGCTGCTGGTCTCACCGACCATGTCGTCCTCCAGCTCGGTTCGCGGAAGCGCGCTAGCGATCACGCCGCCGATGAGCAGCCCGATGCCAGCGACCAGAAGCGGATTCTGCTCAATCGTCTCGCGGAACGTTTTCGTTGCACGATCTCCCAAATCGGAGGCGGTCTCCCGTCCCGATCTCAACGTCTCGCTTGCCGAATCCTTGGCCGCCCCTGCAAGCCTCTGACCTGTCGAGGTCGCGCCGTCTGCAATGTCCCTCACGGAACCAGCAGCAGCGCCGATCTTTCCGGCCATGTGATCTCTCAGTTCGGCTCCGCTGCTCCTGACCGAGGCGCCGGTCGATTCTGCTGCCCCGCGTAGCCGCTCAGAGCCCGACATCAGCGCGGTCTGAGCGGAGCTGCCCGCCTCGCGTTCGTGCTCGGCTCCGGCGGAGGTCACCCGATCAAGACCGCCCATGACGGCTTCTTTAGCGCTATTAGTGGCATCGGCGATTTGGTCGCTGAAGCCGCGTGCGCGACGGACAACGTCGTCAGACAAATCAGCGGCGATGGCCGAAGCCTTCTGCGTCGCTGCCTTGCCGCTGTTGGAACTCGCCAGGTAGAGGCCGGCGCCGATCATCCACACCGGGAACGGCACCGTTCGAGCAAGGCGAAACAACGGATAGGCAAGACTGGCGCCTACGGCGACTGCCTGCATCGGGTTCTCCCGTGCCGTGGTGGTGACATCGCCGAGCAGTTGCTCACCGCGGGAGCGGACGAAGCCTGAAACCTCGGCTTTGATAGCGGCCGGACTGATGCGCCCCCGTATGTCCTGAGCCGTGTCCGTGACGCTATGGCGAAGCTGTTCGACCGTCTGCGTAAGGCTGGCCCGAGTCTGCTCGGTCTCCTGCCTGATCTGTTGAAGCGAACGCGCGTCAGTTTGAGTCATGTTTGTACACCTAAATTCATCTAGAAGCCGAACCTGCATTCACCGCGTTGGTTCCTCGATCCGCAGCTTCATCTCGTCGCAAGCGAAACGACGATGGACAGGCAGATGCTGCGGTACGAGGAAAAATCATTGACCAGCTCGCTTACCCCAGACAGTCCCGCCAAGGTGGCAGAGACTGTCTGGTCGGATAGACTCTTGGCAATAAGAATACCGAGAGAACGACCTTACTCGTTGCCGGCCCTTTCGTTCCTATGGGTACGATCGTGGGAGAGGATCACGTTGAGGGTGCCTGCGCGCAAGTTCGTCCAGCGCCTCGCAGGCTCTCCGTTGCTACGTCAGATCGGCCTGATGCTCCGTTGAGCCGCCGCAAGTGACAGCAGCGTTGTCCCAAGAGCGCACGGTCCTCTTTCCTAGGAACTCCGGATGGTCCTCACAAATTTGAACCTACGAGCTTGATTGGAGGAGAGGACCTCGTTGGAGGAGACGACAGTGACGTTTGGCAGAGGCGCTTTGCTGGCGATTAGTCCGCACAAGCGAGACGGTGAATCACAGGCCGAAGGCCACTTGCGGTCAGCTCAAGAATGGCCAGGGTCACAGGCAACTTAAAGCGCCGGGGCCCAGCGCTTCCGGGATTGAGATAAAGCACTCCGTCAATGGTCTCGATCTGCGGTCGATGCGAGTGGCCGAAAACGACCACGTCAATTCCGCACAAACCAGGATCGAGCCGTAATTCCTGGAGGTTGTGCAGGATGTAGATGGACCGCCCGCCGAGCCTTATCGTCTGGGTGTCAGGATAGCGCTCCGCCCAGTCGCCGGTATCGACGTTCCCTCTGATCGCAGTCACAGGCGCAATCCGGCGGAGCCGGGCGATCACGTCTGGGCGACCGATATCGCCGGCATGGATGATATGCGCGACCCCGGCGAGCCGTGGCTCAACCTCGGGACGCAGCAGGCCGTGGGTATCCGAGATGACTCCGATCCTGAGCAATGCGTCAGTGTCCTCGTGCGGTACCCCTGTTCGGGTCGAATGACGTGGCGCTATCCTTGCCGTTATAGAACAATGCGACGCCAACGACAGCCAACACAAAGCAACCGCCCGCCTCGCTCAGCTTCGTCGCCAGCCCATTATGATCGATCGGAACGAGCATCGCACCTGCCGTAAGAGTGCGAACGAAAAGCATCTTGCTTGCCGCATGCTCAAGCGGACCGATCACCTCTGGCGGCGCTTCGCTCCTTGCCGGGCTCATTGTCCAGGTCCAACCGCCACGGAAGGTTGATCACGGTCACATCAGGCTGTCCGAGTCCGATTAGTCGAGAGCGCAGCCGGAGGGCGCGATGCGTATGCAGCAGGTGTTGGTACCAACGTCGTTTAACCACTTCTGGGATCAGCACCGCGAGTCGCCTACCGGGAAATTTGTCTCTGATCTCATCGATCACCCTCAACATCGGCTGCTGAATCGCGCGGTATTGCGCCTGGAGAACGACAAGGCGTGGAGGCAGGAGTCCCGCTTGCTCTGCCGGCACCTCGACATCTCTTCGCCATTGGTCGCGAAGAATTCGCTGTTCATCCGCGACATCTGGACCCGATAGCTGTAGGAGATGAACGGCGACGACTTCCGGCGAGATGCTCAACGCAAATTTCAAAGCGTTGTCGCTCAGCCTGTTCCAACTCTCGAACGCGACAACGACAATAGGCGGAGCCAATCCGCTGAGATCCAAAGGGGCGGGATCGCGGAGCTGGGTGGCAAGCTCGTCATAGTAGGCGCGTATCGTTTTGAGCAGAAC
Organism: Bradyrhizobium sp. Leo78; assembly: GCF_059512425.1. Classification (NCBI taxonomy): domain Bacteria; kingdom Pseudomonadati; phylum Pseudomonadota; class Alphaproteobacteria; order Hyphomicrobiales; family Nitrobacteraceae; genus Bradyrhizobium; species Bradyrhizobium sp. Leo78. The sequence goes on along the minus strand of NZ_JCAMOT010000013.1, from coordinate 52,770 downwards.
GATGACGAGCGGAAGCACCAAAATGGTGATCCAAGCTCCCTCTATGAACTTGGCCGCGATGATCACGATGAGAGCAGTACCTGTCGTGATCGCGCCGATCGCATTGATCACGAGATGGGCTTTCAGTTCCTTCTTGGGTGCTTCCTCCTCGGCAATGGCTCGGCGCCAATGCCATACCATGCCAGTTTGCGAGATGGTGAAGGTGAGAAATGCACCGATCGCAAACAGTGGGATGAGCCTGTCGGTTATGCCGCCAAAGACCGTCAGGAGAAATCCCGATGTGAACGCCAGATATAGGATGCCGACGTCGAAGACCAATCGTCGGCCCGCAACTGCGAAGGATTTGGGCAGGAAGCCGTCTTGGGCGACTACGCGGCAAAGGCGAGGGAAATCCACGAAGCTCGTATTGGCCGAAAGAGCCAGCACGCACAGCAGTGAACCGATCGCGACATAATAGAGAGCGCCGTTTCCCACAATGGCGGCCGCAAGCTGGGACAGAACACTGCGGTAGCCCTCCTGCTCCTGATCCATAGCGCCGATGCCATAGGCGCGAGTGAGAAAGGCGATGCCGATCAGCAGCGTGCCGAGGATGACGACGATCGCCGTCAACGTACGGTGACCGTACTTAATCGTCGGCTCACGAAAGGCGGTCATGCCGTTGGACACAGCCTCCACTCCCGTCATCGCCGTGCAGCCGCTTGCGAAGGCGCGCAGCAGTAGCCAGAGACTCGCGGTTTCGATTGCGTGTCCCATTGGGGGCGGCGGGACAGCCGGCTGGGGCGATCCGCTGGAGATCATGACTTTATACGCTCCGACAGCGAGAATGATGCCGAAGCTGGCCACGAACAGATAAGTAGGCAAAGCAAACATCCGGCCAGCATCGAGCGTGCCGCGGAGGTTCACAATCGTCACGAGCGCGAGAATACCGAGACACAGCGGGAGAATGTAGGCGTGCAAGGTCGGCGCCGCCGAAACCAGCGCGCCAACTCCCGCCGCGATGCCGACGGCAACGTTCAAGACGTAGTCGACCATCAGAGCCGCCGCGGCGAGCAGACTAGGACTGGTACCAAGGTTGTCCTTGGCAACGACATACGCACCACCGTTGTTCGGGTAGGCTCGGATGGTTTGCCAGTACGAGGCAAACAAGATCGCAAGGAGGACCACGATCGGCGCCATGACCCAGCCGATAAAGGACGTCGCGGCTGCTCCGAGCGGAATGAGGATGGTGAGGGCGGCTTCAGGACCGTAGGCGGATGAGCCAAGTCCATCGAGTCCCATTGCCGGAAGGCCCTCAAAGGCCCCGATCTTGCGCTCCTTGAACTCCCGGTTGGCCAAGCGTCGTCCGAGAAGAAGATCAAGCGCGCTCACACTCGCTATCCCGACCAACAAGATACATCCTACCATTCTTCAGCTTACCCACCGAGGGACACAGCCGAAGTCGAGGGCGCCCCACGGCCTGCCGTATTCGCAAGGTCAGGCGCTCCGAACACCAAGACTTGTAAATTCCGTAGGTTCCTAATGGGTGGAGTGTTGCTGACTCTGAGAAGAGCAGCGCACGAATCTCGAGATGGCGCTTTGCGGCCGTCGCAGGCGAAGACAGCGCTGCTTTTTCGAGGACTTGCTTAGCGAGATTTTTCGCCCGTTCCGGAGGGCGAAGTGCGGCTCGTGCCACTGCTGGATCCCGTCGTCGGCTGGTCGGCGGGTCGTCCAGGGGCGTGGGCGGAAGCACCCGGCTTCTCCTGCTCGCCGACATAGCCCGATTCGCCGGACTGACGGGTCTTGGCGCCCTTGTCCGCCTCCTCCTGCATCTGCGGGTTCGGCACGGTCTGCTGCTGCGCCATGGTCGGCAGCGCGATCACGGCTCCCAAACCGACGACTAGCGCGAGAATTGAGATTCTCATGAGATCTCCTCCCATACTGACTCCACGCTCAAACCCGCAAAGCGGCGATCGTTCCCGGGAGCTGGAGCTATTTGCGACGGCACGGCAGGCCATTTCGACGGCGAATGATCCGGCGTAAACTAGGACCGATCCGCGCCGGAGTTTCCGGACAAAAACCGCATCGCGGCGGGGATCCCGGATCACCTGTCGTCGTCATGTTCTTCAAGCCCAGCGCCGTTGGCCAGCCGCGCGGATGCTCTCAGGAACGGGCGAAACGCGGGTGTGTTGAGCTCCCGTTCTGGGAGTGACGCCCTCAATGGAGGATTGTAGTCGCCCTTGGTACAGGCCGAGAAGTTGATGCCGACGAAGTACGCCGCTGACCGCACTGACGATCCCGGAGAGCCGCTCAACTGGCTTTGCCCCCGGGCACCCACAACATCATTGGAAGAAAAATTAGCGCTGCTCGCTTCGCGAGCGATGCCAGCTAGGAGAGCCGGCGATATCGGCGCAGCATCAGGTCAGACGCTATTTCAGCTTGCCGAGCTTTGCGAATAAGCTGCTCTCTCTCGCTCCCAGCTGGCCTGCTTTCGGCCATTTTCCGCGGATGCTGCACCTCGCCCGCGAGCAACTCTTCCAAGGTGGTGTTCTTAAAACGACGCCGCTTTAACATGGCGCAACTCCCTCGTATGCAGGCGGGAGCGCGATCGGTCTTTCGACCACCGGCGCCCACCATGCGTAGTGTCATGCCAGTGATGGAGGATAACTCGCGAGCCGCCAGTTTGTTCGCATGGCGGTACGCCAAAAGACCGCGCGGCACATCAGCGCGTCGAGCTGGCAACTGAGAGACCCGGGCCCGATCGCGTCTCAACGGTCAAAGATCTCGTTCAACTTGCCCGCTCTTTCATTTACTGCGCCTCGAGCGCGCGCCGCTCATTCGGCGTCAGCTTCTGCGCCTGATCTGCAGTGAGCTTCCCGATGCCGACGAATTGAACCGGATTTCCAGGATCGTAAGCCGGCGACTGACCGCTGCGTTCGCGCGTCCACGCGACCTCTTGTCATCGTCCTGCCGCCGCTCGCCGTCACCGCCGCCGTAGCCGAGAAACTCAACAATGATCACCGAAGGCCGATCTGAGGGCGTTTGCTGGGTCGCATCCTTGACCGCGTCCGCTGCCGCCTTGTCCTTAGTATCGAGGGTCAGTGGCGCGATCTTGACGTCGTCCTCGGCAAGATTGTCGATGCGGCACGATCTGGCCGTCGACGGTCGTGGTGAAATAGGCGGGCATTGCGGCGACCTTCGCCGGATCGAGATAGGCGGCGACGAACGCCGTGTAGTCCGGGGACTTGCCGTTCAGGCCGGCGATCACGTCGATTGAGGCGCCGTCGGCGGGAAGGCCGCGGATGTCCGTTCCCGTGATCGGGCGGTTGTTGCCGTCGAACCGGCGATTGCCGATGCTCACCGTTCGCGGATTGTAGACGTCGCGTCCGGCGGTCAGCAGCACCGAGCCGGGCCCCTCCACCGAGAGGTCGGCATTGATGATGTCGTTGCCGCCCTCCAGCCATGTCGTGTCGGTTCGGTGAAGGTTACGCAGGTCCAGCGTGACATTGCGGATGTCCTTGCCGGCACGTAGCCAGGTCTGCTCGTTGGCCCACATCGTCGCGCTTCGGGACGTCGTCGTGGTGGCAACCGGGCCGATGATCGAACCCGAGCGGGCACAGATCCGGCTCGGCTCGTAGTCGTTCTCGTTGGGAAGATGCGCCGGATTGCGGAAGCTGGCGAGGTAGAGGTCGTAGGCGCCTAGGCGATTCGATCACGTCATCAACTCGGATAAGATTTTCGGTACACACACCCAACCAAATCCGCACGGCAAGCCCGTCGGCGTTAGCTGGTCGGCAAGCGCGCCACGGCATCCTTCAAGGCGACTCCGCTGGTACCTGCCTTCAGCATATCCAAAACCAGCGACACCACGGCATCCGCGGCGTTGTCGGCGCTCAGCCCGCCGTTACGAATATTCGAGATGCAGTTCCTCCTTGAATCGGGCGTACCCGCCTTCGGCAAGCATGTCATGTAGGCGCCTAGACTATCCGCTGAGGAAAGGCCGGGTCGCTCTCCGATGAGCACAATCGAAACCCGAGCACGGATGATTTCCGCCACGGGATCACCGAGCGCGACGCGCGCGAGCGATGCCAAAATCAGCGGTGCCATGGAAAGCTGCCGAGATGAAAGACGTTCGACGATCGCTTGCACAAGCGGCACGGCATTGATGTTGATGGCGCTGGCCGACAATCCATCCGCCACCACGATCACGACATCACAACCCGGATGGATACCTGCGAGGCGCTCCGCGGACTCCGGAGAGAGTTTTCGGCCCAGATCAGGGCGTCGGATATAGGTGCCGCGATCGACGGCCTGGCTTTCGACATCGACCGTTCCCGGACTTAGATCAGCAAGGTTGGCTCGAAGTGAAGCCCAATCGACTGCAGACCAGACGGCCTGACGCGCGCGTGCATGATCGAGTAGAAACAACTGCGCGGCGCGCGTTGGCAGCCCGGCACCAAATCGACCCAGAAGCACGCGCGCTTCCGTCATGTGCCGCAAGTCGACCGACCCTGCCGTTTCCTTTGCCAGATCATCCTTCACGTCACGCTCCGAGCAGCCTGGCATCCGCAATGCGATCAGCGAGCCTCGGCGGGGCGTCCAAGAGGCGGCCGGCCATGTCGGTCAACCCGATATCCACCAGCCATCGCTCGAACTCCGGTGCCGGCGGACGCTTCAGGATTTCTCGGCAATAGACCGCGTCATGATGCGCGAGTGACTGGTAGTTCAGCATCACATCGTCCGCGCCGGGAACGGTGATGACGAAGTTGACGTTGGCCGCGCAAAGCAGGGTCAGCAGCGCGTCCATGTCTTCCTGATCGGCGTCGGCGTGGTTGGTGTAGCAGACGTCCACTCCCATCGGTAAGCCGAGCAGCTTACCGCAAAAATGATCTTCCAGGCCGGCACGAATGATCTGCTTTCCATTGAAGAGATATTCCGGGCCAATGAATCCAACCACGGTATTCACGAGCAAGGGCCTGAATTCGCGCGCAACCGCATAGGCGCGGGCTTCCATGGTCTGCTGATCGACGCCGAAGTTCGCCTCGGCCGAAAGTGCCGCCCCCTGTCCGGTCTCGAAGTACATCAAATTCGCATCGATCGCACCGCGCCCGAGGTCACGTACAGCCTCATGTGCCTCCTTGAGCAGCGCCAAACTGACGCCGAAACCGTCATTTGCCTTCTGCGATCCGGCGATCGACTGGAACACGAGATCCACCGGAGCCTTCGCAGCGGTTGCCTTGATGGCAGTCGTCACGTGACCCAGGCAGCATGTTTGCGTCGGAATCGAAAGGCGCATGCGCAGTTCGTCGAGGAGCGAGACAATGCGCACGTAGTCATCCACGGTGTCGGTTGCCGGATTTACCCCGATCACCGCATCCCCCGACCCCATCAGGAGCCCATCGATTGCGGAGGCGGCAATGCCGTAGGAGTCATCGGTCGGATGGTTTGGCTGATTGCGCGTCGAAAGCCGCCCCTTCAGTCCAATTGTCGACCGGAAGCGGGTGACGACCTCCCGCTTGGACGCCACTGAGATCAGATCCTGCAAGCGCATGATCTTCGAGACCGCGGCCACCATCTCAGGCGTCAGGCCGAACGTCACCGCCTCAAGCTGCCGCTGGCCCGTTTCCGGCTTGAGAAGCCATTCGCGGAATTCACCAACGGTCAGCGACGAGATGATCTCGAAAGCCGCCGGGTCATGGCGATCGACAATCAGGCGCGAGACTTCGTCCCAGTCGGCGGGGATCAATTCCTCGGCGAGGAACGTCTTGAGGGGAACGTCCGCCAGCGTCATCTGCGCGGCAAGCCGCTCGACCGGTCCGTCCGCAGCGATGCCGGCAAGCTGGTCGCCCGATCGCTCGGGCGTCGCCTTGGCCAAGAGATCCTTGAGGTCAGCGAAACTGAAAACCGTCTGCTCGATCGTCGTCTTGTAGGGCATGATCGCTTGCTATCGGTTGATGAGGGCCAGCGCTTCCGCGTGAAGTTTCGGCGTGGCAGACGCCAACACGCGCCCCTCGGAATGAATTGAAAGCGGGCTTCCCTTCCAGTCAGTGATGCATCCCCCCGCCCCCTGCACGATCGGAACCAGGGCCATATAGTCATATGGCTGCAGTCCCGTTTCCAGAACGATGTCGCAATGTCCCGACGCGAGCAGACCATAGATGTAGCAATCGCCCCCAAAACGCCGCAGCTTGGCGGATCTCGAAAGCCGCTCGAACACTTCTGCGTCCTCGTTCGCGAACATATCGGGTGACGTCGTATAGAAACGGGCATCTGCGATGGCTTCGCAGGCGCTCGTCCGGACCAATCTGCCGCCGAACAACGTCAGACCGGGCTTCGCCATCCACCGCTCGCCGGTGGCCGGCGTGTCGATCAAACCACAGAAGGGCTGCCCCTCATAAGTCAGCGAGATCAGCGTACCGAACAAGGGAAAGCCAGTGATGAAGCTCTTGGTGCCGTCGATCGGATCGATGACCCATGTGAAGGCGTTGCCGCGCTTGACCCCAATCTCCTCACCGATGATGCCGTGGTCGGGATAACGCGCCTCGATCCGTTCCCTGAGGTGCAGTTCGACGGTTCGATCGGCAATCGTCACCGGACTCGCATCGGGCTTGGAAATGACATCCAGCGGCGTGCGGAAATAGGACAGCACGATCGGCCTGACCGCGTCAGCGAGCTCGGCGGCGAAGGAAAGGTAGACATCCGCATCGTCTACCGCCACGGCAAGTTTGACCATCACAGCGCCTTCAGGAATGACGGCCAGCGCGGGTCATAGATGATGGAACGCGCGCGCATGTGCTTCCATATGCCATATTTGTAGAAATCAAAATCCAACGTCGACATCCGGTTCTGCACCAGCGCCCAGGTGCTCCACTTGATGTCGGCGAGCGCCTTGTGGACGATGAAGCGCGCGTGCCATCGCTTGTCATAGCGGCCGAAATATTCCTCGATGATTTCCTGCTCGACATCCTCCGAGAAGAAGTGCTCGCTGCTCCAGATGGCCAAGTCATAAAGCCGTTCGTTGTTGGATGCATATTCGAAGTCGATTAGCTTGATCGACTTGTCGTTCCCGACCAGGAAATTCCCTGGCATTGGATCGTTGAAGCAAGGCACGAGATCGAGCCCGGACGCCTCGAGAGCCGCCCGGGCCTGCTTATACTGACGGTAGAGCCAGGCATGGTCCTCGGGCCAGTAGCCGCCGAGCTGCTTCACCTGCTCATAGTGCTCCTCAATCATGTCGAATACGGTCTTGGTCAGCGGAAGTGGCGGCGCCTCGTGCAAGCGGCGATACATGCTCACCACGGTGTCGCGAAAGGCGGGATCGACGAAGTCGCGATGGGTGGAGGCTCGCCGGTCATCAAGGAATTCGGAAATCTCGATGTCCAGGTGGTCGAGAAAGTCAAACGTCCTCGGCCCGACATCCATTGCCTCGGCCTGCTTGCTTGCCGCCCGCGCCGCGCTGCGATCGATGAACATCTCGGTGCCGCGCCCCGGTATCTTCACAAAGTATCCAACCGGATCGCCATCGACCCGCACGAGAAAATTGGTGTTGCTGATGCCGCCGGAGACCGGCCGATAGGACAAGCGGCAGGGCTTCCAGGCCTCCACCTGAACAATGGCCGCCTCGAGCGTTCGCTCGGCATCTGACCTGGCCGCACCGATTTCAAGCATAACCTTGTCTCACTTTCTCTGGCTCGAAAACGCTCTAGAGAGATCGGACCCGTTCCTCGAAGCCGGGGTGCCCGAGCAGCATCCGGCAGCGCAGGAAACGCCATCCCGCATATTTCAGGAATTCGAGGCCCTGGCGGGGTGACCGTGCATCCTGCAGCAGGCTGCGGAGCGCCCAATAAAAGTCGTCGGCAGCGGCATAGATCCTGCATCGGTTGAATGCCCTCTCACTGAAGTTGCCGTCATGCATCTCCAAAAGTGGCTTCATCTGGCTTTCGAACTGGTAGAGCTCATTCATCTGCACGCCGAGCTGGTAGTAGGGATCGATGTCACCGGCCATGTCGAAGTCGACCAACATCATCGCTTCGTTCGGACCGAGCATGACATTGGACGAATGGGGGTCTCCGTGCGCTGGTTTTAGTTCGACGCCCGCCGCAGCGATCGCGTCACGCATCGGAGCCATCCATGCCATCATCCATTCCACATCGCCCGGGAGGATGTTGCCGGCCTCCGAAACCAGCGGCCAAAGCCGATCGATGCCATCGAAGACAGACCAACGTCGCCCGAATGGCTCGCCTGTGGCGATCGTCTTCTGCATCTCGATGAGACGGGCAGCCGCACTCTCGTGCATCAGGTCGTCGATCTTGGCAGTTCGCCAGCCTTCGCCGAGCCGCGCGAACAGCACGGCCCTTTCGTCCGGTACTCGTGCGATAGGCTCCGGCGACAGACCGAGTCTGTGAAGACGACGCGCCGCTGCAAACGCCGCGTCGTCGTCGACCAGCTCTGCGACCTCGTCACCTCCCAGCCGAAGAAAGAAGCTTGCCTCCTGGCCATCAGGCGCTACGTCGAACGAGGTCGATTCGACCGCGTGATAGGACGGCGACGCAACCGGCGCCGCAGATGCTGCATAGGTCGCGCTCGCGGCATCGATTATCGGAAAGCTCTGGATGGCTCGCTCGGCGCGCGCCTCCAGGGCCGTCTGCGGCTTCCCGAGCGCTTTCATGCTGCAGCTCCTTTTGGATTAGCCGCCTGCAGCCCTTCGCTGGCAATCGCGTAGAGCATGTCCGCCAGCACCTGCGTCCCAAAAGCCTGATCCTCGGCGCTGGTGAACTCGGTCGGATGATGGATCACGCCGTCGCGCGAACGCACTGCCAGGACAATTGAGGGGCAGACACTGGACATTGCCACTGCATCATGGCCACCGATCGTATCCAGATGGCGCGCCGTTTCGCCGTAATTCGCGACCATTCGTTCGGCCAGCGAAATCAGTCCCGGGAAGAAGCGGCCCGCCTTGCGCCGATCAATCGCCCTGATTTCATAGGTCACACCGGCTTTCTTGGCCGCCGCCTCCATCCTGATCTTCATCATCCGCTCAGCTTCGGCGAGGACGTCCGGCGAGCCCGAACGCAACTCGATGAAGAGAACGGCTTCCGATGGAACGGTGTTTGGGGAGTTGGGAAAGACCTCCAGCCGACCGACCGATGTGTGCAAATCCGACCCGTGCTCGCCGGCGATCTCCTTCAAATCGGCGATCAGATAGGCGGCGCCGAGCAGCGCGTCCCTGCGCTCAGCCATCGGTGTAGGCCCAGTATGCGCCTGGCGGCCGAGGAAAGCGAGACGGTACTTCGTTGCGCCCCAGAAGCGGGTGAAGATGCCGAATTTTTCACTCGCCTCAAACAGCACCTTGTCGCCTTCGATATGAAGTTCGATAAGAGCGTCGGGCAGCGCAATCTTATCTCCGCCGGCATAACCGATCTGCTCAAGCGACTGGCGAACGGTGACGCCATCTCCATCCGCCCGGTCGAGCGCCCATTCAAGCTCGGCCGCTCCGGCGAACACGCTGCTGCCCAACAGGCTTGGCTGGAAGCGCGCGCCCTCCTCGTTGGTCCAGTTCACCACCCGAAAATTGCAGGCCGATAGCTTGTTCTCTGCCTTCAGACGCTCTGAGACGGCAAGCACGGCCTCACAGGCCGAGACGACACCGAGAGCGCCGTCGAAGCGACCACCATTGGGCTGGCTGTCGACATGTGAGCCGACCATGATGACCGGCGCATTCGCGCCGGCAAGCGACAAGCTGCCGAACTGATTGCCTATGGCGTCGACGGCCTGGACAAACCCGTTGCTCGCGAACCAGCGGCCAAGCCAATTACGCGCTGCGCCGTCCTCTTTCGAGAGGGTCAAGCGGTTCATGGATCCATCCGGCCCACCGCCGAACGCCGACAATTCCTCCATCATTGCCTGAAGACGCGATGGATTGATGGGAGCGTGCTTGGAGACAACGTCAGGCATAGATGATTTCCAAGTTGGATTTGAGGAATTGGTCGGAAAAGTCCTTGGTCAGGACGGCCCCGGTGATGACAGCATGTACGTCGCCCAACCCGAATGTATGGATCGAACCGAGGCGGCCGAATTTGGAGCTATCGGCGACGATTACCGATCGCTTAGCTTGTGCGCGCGCAACGCGCCGCGCGATCGCTTCGTCCTCGCCATAATCCATAAAACCGCGTTCGACATGGACGGCGCTGATTGCGATGATTGCGAGATCGAAAAAGTGCTCCTTCATCGCAGTCACGGTTTCTGGCCCAAACGTCGCCTGATAATCAGGGCGCAGCCGTCCTCCAAGCACGCGCACGCTGGGGGTCGACAGATAGTAGAAGTGCGCCGCCACCGCGAGCGAGTTGCTCACAATCGTAAGATCCTTGCGAGCCTCAAGGTGCTTCGCGCAGGCAAGGGCCGTCGTCCCCTCGTCAACAAAGATCTTCATGCCATCCTTGACCAGAGCCGCGGCGGCTTCACCGATCCGCGCCTTCTCCCTCGCGCCAACGCGCAAACGCTCGGCAAAAGGCTGATCGCTCTCCTGCCGGTCGATCACCGCACCGCCATAAACACGGCGGGCGAAACCTTGCGTCTCGAGCTCCCGGAGATCCCGCCGTATCGACTCCTGACTGACCTTGAGGTGGTCGACCAATTCCCTGACGTGGACCCGCTGCTTCTGCCGCAGCATGTCGCGGATCAATTCAAGACGATGCTCCGTGAAGCTCATGAACGTTCCCCGATTGCCACGGCACTGCTGGCCGCTTCCAAAGCCGACTTGTTGTTCACGACCCCCTCATTACACGCTGGCGTGCATCCCTTCGGCAGCGCCGGAGACATCGAGCGACGGCATCACCAGATGACACGCAGCGAAGTCCTGCCGCTCCCGCACCGTCAGGCTCGGATGAAGGCGGCTGCATTTGTCGATGGCTTGCGGACAGCGCGACCTGAAGCTGCAGCCCGCGGGAACGTCGAGCGGGCTTGGCGGCTCCCCCTCCAGCAGACACTCGTCCGGTTGATAGCGACGCCGCTCGAGCGTCGGCATGGCGCTCAGAAGTGCCCTCGTGTACGGGTGTCCCGGGTCGAAGAATAGTCGCTCATTGTCAGCGAGCTCGAAGACCTCGCCGAGATACATCACCGCCACGCGATTGCAGGCCTTCCTCACCATCGCCAGATCATGCGAGATGAAGATGTAGGTCAGATCGTATTCCTTCTGGAGCGTCTGGAACAAGTCGAGCAACTTGAACTGCTCGGTTTGATCGAGGGCGGACAGCGTTTCATCCATGATGAGAATTTCCGGCTCCAGCACCAACGCACGGGCGACGTTGACGCGTTGTCGTTGTCCAGCGCTCAATCCCAGCGGAAGCTCCTCGTAAAGTTCGGCCGGCACCCCCACTTCGCCCATCACCTTCAGGACGCGTTCGCGAATCCTGCCTTTGTCGCGCCAGCCATGCGTACGCAGCGGATCCTCCAGCATCCTCCCGATCGAGGTCCGGGGCGGCAGCGAGCCGAACGGATCCTGTAGCACCATCTGCAGCTTGCTCCGGAACTCGAGCAGCGCCCGGCCCTTGAGCGTTGCGATGTCCTTGTCCGCGCAGAGGATTTGTCCTGAGCTCGGCAATTCGAGCCTCGACAGAAGCCGCATCAGGGTCGACTTTCCGCAGCCGGACTCGCCGACAATGGCAAAGCTGTCGCCGCGGCGCACGTCGAAGGTGACGTTGCGAACGGCGCGAACCAGGTTGAAGCCACCAAAACCGCTTTTCTTTCTAACCTTGTAGGTCTGCGAGGCGTCGCGCAAGCTGAGAACCACCTCCCGCTGGTCGTCAAGGCGGGGCGTTGCGGCCGCCTCGACCCATATTTTCGGGGTCTGGCGCACCAGTTCGCGTGTATAGGGATATGCGGGCCTGCTGATCAGATCTTCTGTCGACTGCTCCTCGACGATGCGCCCTTCATCCATCACCAGGATCCGCGAGCAGGCTTCACGCGCCACTGGCAGGGACGATGAGACGAACAGCACCGCGGTGTTGAAGGTGACCGTCAGCTCCTTCATCAGCCGGATCACCTGAGCAGCGACCGTCACATCGAGCGGCTGCGTGACGTTGTCGGCGACCAGAAGTGCGGGATTGGTCACCAATGCATCCACGATCAGCGCTCGCTGCATCATGCCGCCCGAGAACTGGGAGGGATAGTCGTGCAAGCGATTTCGCGCCGATGGGATGCGAACCGCATCGAGGAGTTCGATGACACGACGTTCGGCATCCCGACGTAATGTTCTGGGCACGACGGCCCGCATCTTCTCGACAATCTGGGCGCCGACCGGCAGGGTTGGATCGAGCGCACCCATGGGATTGGCGCCGACATAGGATATCCGCTGGCGCAACAGGCGCATCTCCCCGCCGCGCATGGCATAGATGTCGCGTCCCTCGAACAGCACCTGACCCGATCGCTTCGTGAGCGGCGGCTCGAGCCAGTTGACCACGGCCTTGGAAAGTACGGTCTTTCCGGAACCGCTGGCGCCCACCACGCCGACGATCTCGCGGGGAGCGAGGCTGAGGGACACATTGTCGAGAATGACTTTGGCCGTGCCGCCGCTACCCGCGGCGACCGTCAGGTTCTTGAGGTCAAGGAGCGGCTGCGTCATGCTTCGGAGCCTCCGTGAATCGCATTCCGTGCACGTTCGAGGGAAGCGCCGATCAGGTTGACGCTGGTGAGTGTCAGGCCGAGGAAGAGACCCGGCATGGTGGCGATCCACCACGCGTTCAGCAGATATTTCCGTCCGTCCGCTATGATATTGCCGAACGTCGGCGTCGGTGGCTGCACGCCGAGCCCTAGAAAACCGAGCGTGGATTCGAAGATCATCATGCGCGCAACGTCGAGCACCGACGTGAACAGGACCGGCGGCAGCAGCAACGGCAGCAGCAGCGCGAGGATGATCCGAAGATCGGTCGAACCGCCGATCTTTGCGGCGCGGACATATTCGCGCTGCCGCTCGGTCATCACGATGCTGCGCATGATGCGGGCATAGACCGGCCAGTTCGAAACTCCGAGCACCAAAACGATCGCGGGGATGGTCGGCCGCGAAACGCCGAGCACGGAAATGGCGAGGATAATCATCGGGATCGATAGCTGGGCATCCGTCAGCCTCATGACGATGGCATCGGTTCGTCCGCCGAAGTAGCCCGAAATCGTGCCAAGCGCGCATCCGATCGCCAACATGACGATGACGGAGGCGACGCCGATCAGGAAGGAGTAACGCAGACCGACCAGTGAGCGGACGAGCATGTCGCGGCCGATCTGATCCGTGCCGAGCGGGTGCGCCCAGCTCCAGTTTCCGCCCAGAAACAGCGGTGGCAGAAGGCGCGCCTTGACGTCCATCTTCGTCGGGTCGATGCCGCTCAGTTCAGGATAGAAGGCGGTCGCCAGGGCAAGGACAACGAACAGTCCGAGGCCGACGCGAAATCCGGGCGTCGATGCAGCCTTGTCGAAGATGCGTCGGATGACGGAGCGTTGGGCCGGCGTGTGCGCCATTGGTGCGCCGGTGGCGGTAGCGATAGACATCAATATTCGAGCCTTGGATCCATCGTGGTGGCAATAAGATCGACAATGATGTTGATCAGCACAAAGATGGCGCTGGTTACGATGGCGATCCCTTGAATTAACGGGAAGTCGCGCTGCAACACCGCGTTGATGGTCAACAGACCAAGCCCGGGATAGTCGAAGATGTATTCGACGATGATCACCCCGCCGAGCAGGCTCGAAAACTGCACCCCGAGCAGATTGAGCAGCGGCACCGAGGCATTGCGAAGGGCATGGTTTGCAATGATGCGGCTGCGGCCGAGGCCACGGACATGCCCCACCGCCACGTAAGGCTCCATCATCTGCGCCGAGACGGAACTGACGAGCGTCCGGATCAGGACCGGCGACAATTCGACCGCAAGCACGATGGCTGGGAGAATCGTGTAGGCAAACCCCTGATATCCGATCGCCGGCAGCCAACCGAGCTTGACTGAAAACAGCAACGCGAGAACGATTCCCAGCCAGAAATTCGGCAACGATATGAACACCGACGAGGTGTAGAATGCCAGCTTGTCCGGCCAACGCCCGACCGCGAGGCCGCCAGCAATCCCTATGATCCCGGAGAAAACGAGGGCAATCGCCAACGTCACTGCGGCAAGCTGCAGCGTCATAGGCAAGGCTTCGAGGATCAGGCTTAGCACCTTGGCCCGTTCACCGCGCGTCGTATCGTTGAAGTTCGCGCCGCCTGTCGCAGCGCCGTTCGCGGGACGAACGAAGGACTGCCCGAGATTGCCCCGAACGACGCTGCTCATATAGCGACCGAACTGAACGATGATCGGGTCTCGCAACCCCATGTCGGTCGCGATCTTCTCGATCAGGGCCTCGGGAGCCATGCCGCCGGCCATCAGTCGCACCGGATCTCCCGGCACCACCCTCAGCAAGGTGAAGATCAGCAGCGAGAGAAGGAATATGATGATGACGCCTTGAATCAGGCGCCGCATCAGGAAGTTCAGGACGAACATTCTTCAGCTCCGCGTCGGAGGACATGTCGGACCGCGCACCGCCTGCTCGCGGCGCGCGGTGACCGTCCATGGTCAGGCAACGGGCCTCGAAGCATCCATCGAACCATCCGGATAGATATAGAGACCTTCGAAATTCTTCTGCATCGCGTGAATCATGACGGACGTGAAGAGCGAGAGCGCCGGCATCTTGGAGGCGATCAGGGGCATCGTCTCGGTCTGGAGGATCTTCTTCCGTTCCTCAAGCGTCGGTGCGCTACGCTCCTTGTCGAGACTTGCGTCGATCGCGGTATCCTCGATGCCGCAAATGCGATGCGACGAGGAGTGGAAATGCGTGCGGAGAATCAAATCGGGCTCGGGCGAGCCGGTCGACCATCCGCAGTCCACCATATGACCGGGTCCGCCGCCGGGACGATGGTACAGGCGTTCATTCCAGGCGGCTGGCTCGAGCACGGTCAGGCTGACATTGAAGCCCTGCTCGTTGAGCATCGCGGTGATGATCTCGCCGTATTCCTTGGTCTTGGGATAGAAGCCCACGGACGTGATGTATTCGAGCGGCGGCAACCCCTTGCCGTTCGGGAAACCGGCCTCGGCGAGCAACGCCTGGCACTTCTTTGGGTCGAACTTCGGATAATTCTCGAGATCGATGTAACCGAACTTGACCGGCGACACGAAGTTGGACGACGCGTGCCCCGCGGATCCCAGCACTTCGAGGATGACGTCGCGGTTGATGGCGTGACAGGCGGCGAGGCGGATACGGGGATCATTGAACGGCGGCTTCGAGCAGCGAAACCAAAGATACTTGTTCTCGACCGAAACGACCTGGTTGATGCGGATGTTGGGATTGCCCTTGACCGCATCCACCTGCTCTGGCTCAAGGCGTTCGACGATCGAAGCCTGACCATTCATGAGGGAGAGCATGCGCGTCGTGGAGTCGCCGGTGAAGGTGAAATTGATCCCCGCAATGGCCGGCTTGCCCTTGAAGTAGCCATCGAACGCCTTCATCACGGTGTCGTTGCCGCGCTGCTCGACGAATTTGAAGGGACCAGTGCCATTCAGCCGCTGTGAGAGCACGCCCCCAGGTCCGCCCGCGATATCCTTTGCCGACATGATCGGCAGGAACGCCGCAAGGAACATGAAGAGGTGAGCCGGGTAACCGCCTTTCGACGTATCGACGATCACCGTGTAGTCATCAGGCGTCTCGATCTTCAGCGTTTCGGTGGGGCCAGGATACCATTGTGCGGGGCGATCCGGCTTGGATCCATATTCGAAAGTGGCCTTGACGTCCTCCGCCTTGAACGGTTTGCCATCATGGAAGACGACGCCTTGACGCAGCTTGATTTGCAGGCGGTTCGGATCGAGCAGCTTGATGTCAGTTGCCAGTTCATAGACGACCTCGCTCGGGTTATCGAGCTTCATCGGTGTGCGGGTCAGAAAACCCATCACGAAGCCTTCGATGTTTTTCTGCGAAAGCGTGGTGTGAGCGGTCGGATCCCAATTGCCCGTGATGTTCTCGGCCGACAGGAAGGTCATGGTCTTCCCGGCCTGCGCGTGGGCCTGTGAGATGAAAAAGTCTGGATTGATCTGCATGTAGCCTGCGGCGACCGCAGCTCCCGCCGTCCCCTTTAGAAAGTGGCGACGGTCAAATTTCGGATGCATCGACGTTCCCCTTTTCCGCATGAACCGACAAACCGGTCACAACGGTCATGCAGAAGGCGTGCCATGCGCTTTTCGAGCTATTTCTGACTATCCACGTGTGGATTTTGACCGATTTGACAGCAGATACGTCTCGGCTGCGATGAGCCTGAACGAGATACTGCCTCTTGGTGAGCGGTTCGCCTACGGCGCAGGCAAGCGGATTTGCCACCTAGCGTGAGGTGCACGACGGCTGCGGTCGCGCTGACTGTTCAGTCAGCACCAATGATGCCCTTATGGCGTCACGCTCGGCAGATCGAGCCCATTCGAGCGGGCACATGCAATCGCGCTCTCATAGCCCGCGTCCGCGTGCCGCATGACGCCGCTCGCCGGATCGTTCCAGAGCACGCGTTCAATGCGGCGGGCGGCCTGCGGGGTTCCGTCTGCAACAATCACCATTCCGGCGTGTTGCGAATAACCGATGCCGACGCCCCCGCCGTGATGCAGTGAGACCCATGTCGCGCCGCTGGCACAATTCAGAAGCGCATTGAGCAGCGGCCAGTCTGACACCGCATCGGAACCGTCGCGCATAGCTTCCGTTTCGCGGTTCGGACTCGCAACCGAGCCGCTGTCGAGATGGTCGCGGCCGATCACGATCGGCGCCTTCAGTTCGCCGCGCGCCACCATCTCGTTGAAGGCGAGACCCAGCCGGTGGCGGTCGCCGAGACCTACCCAGCAAATCCGCGCCGGCAGCCCCTGAAACTTGATCCGGGCTCTCGCCATATCGAGCCAGTTGTGCAGGTGTTTATCGTCGGGCAGCAGCTCCTTGACCTTGGCATCCGTCCTGAAGATGTCATCCGGATCGCCTGACAGCGCGGCCCACCGAAACGGCCCAACGCCCCGGCAAAACAGCGGACGGATATAGGCAGGGACGAAGCCGGGAAAATCGAATGCGTTCTTAAGTCCCATATCCTTCGCCATCTGCCGAATGTTGTTGCCGTAGTCGAGCGTGGGAATGCCTTGGGCATGGAAATCCAGCATAGCCCTGACGTGGTCGACCATGGACGTCTTGGCCGCGGTTTCGACCGCTTTCGGATCGCTGGAGCGTCTTGTCTCCCACTCGGCAAGCGACCATCCCTTGGGCAGGTAGCCATTGATGGGATCGTGCGCGCTGGTCTGGTCGGTGACGATGTCGGGCCTCACACCACGCCGCACCAGTTCCGGAAAAATCTCGGCCGCATTGCCGAGCAGGCCGACCGACAAAGGCTTCTTGCTCTGCGCACTTTCCGCCACGATCGCCAGCGCCTCATCGAGCGTGCTCGCCTGTCGATCGAGATAACCCGTGCGCAGCCGCATCTCGATGCGGCTCGGCTGGCATTCGATCGCCAGCAGCGAGGCGCCCGCCATGGTCGCGGCGAGCGGCTGCGCGCCGCCCATGCCGCCGAGCCCCGCCGTAAGGATCCACTTGCCTGCAAGACTGCCGCCGTAGTGTCGTCGTCCGACCTCGACAAACGTCTCATAGGTTCCCTGCACGATGCCCTGGCTGCCGATATAGATCCAGGACCCGGCCGTCATTTGCCCGAACATCATCAGGCCTTGCCGGTCGAGCGCGTTGAAGTGATCGAGCGTCGCCCAATGCGGCACCAGGTTCGAGTTCGCGATCAGAACGCGCGGCGCGTCCGGATGCGTGCGGAAGATCCCGACCGGCTTGCCCGACTGAACCAGCAAGGTCTGGTCGGCTTCCAGCTTGCGCAAGGAGGTGACGATCCGGTCGAAGCTATCCCAGTCGCGCGCGGCACGACCGATTCCGCCGTAGACGACGAGTTCGCTTGGACGTTCCGCGACTTCCGGATCGAGATTGTTCATGAGCATGCGGAGCGGTGCCTCCGTCAACCAGCTCTTGGCACTGATCTCGCCGCCCCGGGGGGCGCGGATCGTACGGTCGTTGTCTACTCGACGATTCATGACAGATCGCCCTTATCGGCAAGATTCGAAACAAGGATCGGGAACGGGATGTCGGGCAGCGCGGAGAGCGCCGCAGCCGGCAACGCACCGGATTCGACCAGCGCGGTCGCCTTCGCAAGATCATCGGCCATGTAACGATCAGCGCTCAAAGCCGGCACATGCGCGCGCAATTCAGCAATGACCGCTGCGAGCGGGGCACTGGTCGAATGCGGCGTGCGAAGCGTGATGCCTTGCGCTGCGACCGAGAGCTCGATACCTAAGATCGTCGCCAAATTGTCCGCCATATCGGACAGCCGGCGCGCGGCGTGCGCAGCCATCGAGACGTGATCTTCCTGATTGGCGCTGGTGGGGGTTGAGTCGATCGAGCAGGCCGACGCACGCTGCTTGTTCTCGGCATAGAGCGCGGCCGCCGTCACTTCGGCGATCATGAAGCCGGAGTTGATACCCGGCTCCGGCGTGAGGAACGGCGGCAAGCCGAAATTCAGCGCGGGATCGACCAGCGTCGCAATTCGCCGTTCGCTGATCGCGCCGATCTCCGAAAGCGCGAGCGCAATTTGGTCCGCGGCAAAGGCCACCGGTTCGGCGTGGAAGTTGCCGCCCGAGACGATCTCGCCAGTCTCGACCAATACCAACGGATTGTCGGTGACGGCATTGGCCTCGATCTGCAACGTTCGCGCCGCTTGCGTAAGCAAGTCGAGCGCGGCGCCAGCAACCTGCGGCTGACAGCGCAGACAATAGGGATCCTGCACCCGCTCATCGCCCTCGAGATGCGACTGGCGAATGTCGCTGCCGGCAAGCAGCGCCGTCAGGGCGGCGCCGGCAGCAGTTTGGCCGGCATGTCCGCGCAACTGCTGCACCTCCGGCCGGAACGGCGCGGTCGAGGCCATGGCGGCATCGACCGAAAGAGCGCCTGTCACCAAAGCCGCGCAGGCGAGGCGATGGGCGCGCAGCACGCCGGAGATGGCGTAAGCCGTCGAGAACTGGGTGCCGTTGATGAGGGCGAGCCCCTCCTTCGGCCCGAGCGTCAGCGGCGCAAGACCGGCGGCGGCGAGCGCGTCGCGGCCCGGAACAAGCCGTCCATCGAGGATCGCCTGCCCCTCCCCGATCATGACGGCCGTCATATGCGCAAGTGGCGCCAGATCGCCGGATGCGCCGACCGAACCCTGCTGCGGCACCAGCGGACAAACGCTGCGTGCCAGCATCATCTGCAATTGTTCGATGACCTCGCGGCGCACGCCCGAAGCACCTCGCCCGAGCGAGACGATCTTCAAGGCCATCATCAGACGAACGATCGGCTCGGACGTGGGTCGCCCTACCCCGCAGCAATGAGAGACGATGAGATTGCGCTGAAGCAGCGCCGTCTGATCGGGCGCAATGCGTGTCGATGCCAGTTTTCCAAATCCGGTGTTGATGCCGTACGCCGGCACGTCCGCGCGAGCGGCCCGCGCAACAATAGCGGACGCTGCTTCGACCCGCGCCCAGAACGATGGCTCGAGCACGACTGCGGAACCTGCGAGCACCTCTGCGCAATCATCGAGCGTGACCTTTCCGGGCGTAACGACGATCGGCGCAGCAGGATCGCTCATTGCCCCCTCCAGACCCGGCCATGCAGCGGGTTAAAGCCGATCCGGTAGACGAGCTCGGCAGGCCGTTCGATGTCCCAGATCGCGAGATCACACCATTTGCCAGCCTCGAGCGTGCCCGTTTCACCCAGGAGGTGCAGCGCGCGCGCTCCCTCCCGCGTCACGCCGGCAAGACATTCGGCAACGGTCATCCGGAACAGCGTCGCACCCATGTTCATCGTGAGCAGGAGCGACGTCAGCGGCGAGCTGCCGGGATTGCAATCGGTCGCCAAGGCCATTTTGACTCCGTGGGCACGGAAATGCTCGATTGGTGGTTTCGTTGTCTCGCGAATGAAATAGAAGGCCCCTGGCAACAGGACCGCGACCGTGCCCGCCGCCGCCATCGCTTGAGCGCCGGCCTCATCGGCATGCTCCAGATGATCGGCGGACATAGCTGAATACTCGGCCGCAAGCGATGCACCGCCGAGATTCGACAATTGATCGGCGTGAAGCTTGATCGGCAAACCCAGGGCTTTGGCCGCCTCGAAGACGCGCGCCGTTTGATCGCGCGAGAACGCGATGCCTTCCATGAAAGCATCCACGGCGTCTGCAAGCCCCGCCTCCGCCACCGCAGGCAGCATTTCCTGGCACACGAGATCGATGTAACGATCCTTGTCGCCGGAAGCTTCCGGCGGAAGTGCATGTGCACCAAGAAAAGACGTCCGGACCGCGATCGGTCGGACACGGCCAAGCGCACGCGCGGCCAAAAGCTGCCGCATCTCGGTCTCGGTGTTGAGGCCGTAGCCGGACTTGATTTCGATCGTCGTGACACCCTCGCGGATCAGCGCGTCGAGCCTCGGCAGCGCACCGGCGACAAGCTCGGCCTCGCTCGCGTTGCGAGTCGCCGCCACGGTGGACACGATGCCGCCGCCGGCACGCGCGATCTCTTCATAGCTTGCGCCCTTAAGCCGCAATTCGAATTCGTGGGCGCGGTTGCCGCCGAAAACGAGGTGGGTGTGACAATCCACCAACCCCGGCGTGATCCATCGACCGGCGCAGTCGATCCGCTCGGTCGCGTCGGCATCACGCGGGAAATCGGATTGCGTGCCGGCATAGACGATCCGGCCATCGCGAGCCGCGATCAGGCCGTGCTCGATGACGCCGAGATCCGGCAGATCCTCGCGCATCGTGGCGAGCCGCGCATTGTGCCAGATACGATCGTAGCGTTCTGCCATGTGCCTTCCCCCGGGTGCCGGAAGCTTGACATATATGTCTAGACATATAATCGTGTTGACGCTCTGTCCAGCCGGCACGAAACATGACAAATCTGCACTTCGCATCCGCGCTGCTGCCGTCGGGCTGGGCCGATGACGTGCAGGTGGTCATCACGGATGGGCTCGTCGCCAAGATTGCGGTCGGCGTGGCGCCGGGAGCGCGGGATGAGCAGCATCGGCTGGCAGTTCCGGGGATAGCGAGCCTGCACAGTCACGCGTTCCAGCGCGCCATGGCGGGGCTTGCCGAGACGCGTGGCAACACGTCGGATACCTTCTGGACATGGCGTGAGACGATGTATCGCTTTGCGCTCGAAATGACTCCGGAAGACGTCGAGAGCGTCGCGACCCTGCTTTATGTCGAGATGCTCGAGCAGGGCTATACGCGGGTCGGCGAGTTCCACTATCTTCATCATGATCGTGACGGCACGCCCTATGCCGACCTCTCCGAGATGGCGACACGAATTGCTCAGGCTGCCGAGGGCGCAGGCATCGGCCTCACGCTCTTGCCGAGTTTCTATGCGCACAGCGCCTTTGGCGGCGCCGCGCCGCATGCAGGCCAGCGCCGATTCATCTGTTCAATCGACCAGTTTGCTACGCTGCTTGACGCCACGCGCAAGGCGGTCAGTACGTTACCCGGAGCTAATGTCGGCATTGCCCCGCACAGCCTGCGCGCCGTGACCCCAACCGAACTATCTGCGATTGTGCCGATGGCCCAAGGCGCGCCGATCCATATCCACGCCGCCGAGCAAGTCAGGGAGGTCGAGGATTGTGTTGCCTGGTCGGGCCAGCGGCCGGTCGAATGGCTGCTTGACCACGCGCCCGTCGATCGACGCTGGTGCCTGATCCATGCGACCCACACATCGCCGACGGAAGTCGCCTCGCTCGCGAGTATCGGCGCAGTCGCCGGCCTCTGCCCGGTGACCGAAGCGAGCCTCGGCGACGGCATTTTCCCCGCGCGCGAATTTGTCGATTCCGGGGGCCGGTTCGGCGTCGGCACCGATTCCAATGTCCTGGTTGGCGTTACCGATGAATTGCGCCAGCTCGAATATGGTCAGCGCCTGAAGCACCGCGAACGCAATGTGCTCTCCGGCAGACTCGGCAACTCGACTGGCCGTGCGTTATTCGAGAGCGCGCTCGCGGGCGGTGCGCAGGCGCTGGCGCAGACCGGCGCGGGAATAGAACGAGGCGCGCGCGCCGATATCGTGACCCTCGACATCACGCATCCATCTCTGGCCGGACGCCGCGGCGATGCCATCCTCGACGGCTGGATTTTTGCGACCGGCGGCGGAGCCATCGATTGTGTCTGGGCAGGAGGAAACAAGCTCGTCGAGGGCGGACGTCATCGGCTCCGCGAGCGAGCGCGCGCGCAGTTCAACGCGACCGTTCGGAGGCTTCTGGCATGAGTCTCCACGCTCACGACAACGAGCTTCCGGCCGCGGACAAGCTAACACTCTACAGGCAGATCCGACACGATATAGAACGTCGGATCCTGACTGGTGAATGGCCTCCGGGTCATCGCATTCCCTTCGAGCACGAGCTGATGGCGCGTTATCGCTGCTCGCGAATGACCGTGAACAAGGCGCTGTCGGAATTGGCGCAAGCCGATCTGATCGAGCGAAGACGGCGGGCCGGCACATTTGTACGTCGCCCGCAGCATCTGTCGGCGGTGCTCAAGATCGCCGACATTCGCGCGGAGATTACCGCGCTTGGCCGCAGCTATGCTTATCAGCTTATCCATTGCTCCCGCCGCGCCGCGAACGCCGCCGATCGCGCGCGTCTTGGCGTTCGTAGGACCGGCAAGGTGATCGCGATCGCTTGTCGTCACAGCGCCGACGACGTGCCGTTTGCCATTGAAGACAGGCTGATCGATCTCGACACAGTGCCGGAAGCCGCCGCGGCGGACTTTACGACCGAGCCACCCGGCTCATGGCTGTTGCACCATGTTCCTTGGACCGAAGCCGAGCACACCATCAGCGCCACGGTGGCCGATAAGGGCACTGCAGCCGAACTGGACATTGCCGTCGGCGCGCCCTGCTTAGTGATCGATCGATACACATGGCGCAGCGCACGAACGGTCACCGCCGTGCGCCTGCTCTATCCGGGGGATACCCATCGGCTGGTAGCCCGTTTCAAGGGCGGCTGAAAGAATGTCCGGCACGGCACAATTCATGCAACGCGATGCACACGTGACTGGTGCGGGAGCTCGTCGCAGCGGACGTGAAGCAACCAACGGGACGCAATCCATAGTACGGCAGGAGGGAAGAGCATCATGCGTAGTTTAAGAGCATTCACAGCAGTTTTTGCCCTGCTGGTATCCGCACCGGCGGTTGCCGACGATGTGAAGGTCGGCATCGGCATCTCGGGATGGACCGGCTTTGCGCCGCTCACGCTTGCAAGCCAGGCCGGCATTTTCAAGAAAAACGGGCTCGACGTCACGCTGAGGAAAATTCCGCAGAAGGATCGGCATCTCGCCATCGCGTCCGGAGACATTCAATGTGCGGCGACCACAGTCGAGACCTGGATCTCCTGGAATGCGAACGGCGTCGCGACCAAGCAGATCTTTCAGCTTGACAAGAGCTTTGGCGCCGACGGCATGGCCGTGCGCAACGACATTGCCTCGATCAAGGATCTGAAAGGCAAGACAGTCGCGGCGTCCGCGCCGGGCACCTCACCCTACTTCGCACTGGCTTGGATGCTTCGAAAGAACGGCCTCTCGGTCAAGGACGTCACGATCGTGAATCTGGAGCCAGCCGCGGCGGCACAGGCGTTCGTTTCCGGCCAGAACGATGCGGCAATGACCTATGAACCCTACCTCTCGACGGTGCGTGCCGCGCCGGATAAGGGCAAGATCATCGCCACCACGCTCGACTACCCGATGGTGATGGACACGTTCGGCTGCACACCGAAATTCCTGACCGACAATCCGAAAGCCGCACAGGCCCTGGCCGACAGCTATTTCGAAGCCCTCGACATGATCGCAAGGGATCAAGCGAAGGCGTACGAGATCATGGGGGCCGACGTGAAACAATCGGGCGAGCAGTTCGGCAACTCGGCAAAATATCTGCGCTGGCAGGACAAAGCAGCGAACCAGAAATTCTTCACGGGCGAGTTCCTGACCTTCAACAAAGAGGCGGCAGACCTGCTGCTCGAGATCGGCATCATCAAGTCTGCCCCGAAGATCGAAGATCTTTTTGACGCGAGCTTCATCAAATAGAACCGCTGCGCGCCCGCGCCAGTTCCGCTTCGTCGCTTGTGGAGCAAAACTGGCGCAGGATCGACACGTCGCCTGGAAATACCGCCGTGATGCGTCCTCTAAGTCCTGTAACGTCGAAGCAACGCGTGGCCTATGGCCTGGCATCCTTCGTGCTGTTCGTTGCCCTGTGGGCCTGGGCGACCTTCGGCGGCTATGTTTCGAAGACATTTCTCGCCAACCCACTGATCATGGTGCAGGAAGGCTTCGAGCTGCTCACCAGGCATGGATTTCTGTTTGATATCGGCATGACGATCTGGCGTGTTGTCGGTGGCTTCGTGCTGGCGGCTCTCGTTGCCGTGCCGCTAGGTGTTCTCATGGGCGCTTACAAGCCGATTGAAGCCTTTCTCGAGCCGTTCGTTTCGTTCGCGCGTTATCTCCCAGCCTCTGCCTTCATTCCCCTTTTGATCCTGTGGGCCGGCATCGGCGAACTGCAGAAGCTCATGGTGATTTTCATCGGCTCGGTGTTCCAGATCATCCTGATGATCGCCGTGACCGTGGGCAGCACGAGACGCGATCTGGTCGAAGCGGCGTACACGCTGGGAGCCGGCGACGGCGGCATCATCCGCCGCGTGCTGCTGCCCTCATCCGCTCCCGAGATCGCGGAAATTCTTCGATTGGTTCTAGGGTGGGCATGGACCTATGTCATCGTCGCCGAACTCATCGGGTCCTCGTCAGGGATCGGCCACATGATTACGGACAGCCAGGCCTTGCTCAACACAGGCCAGATCATCTTCGGCATCATCGTTATCGGGCTCATCGGCCTGATCTCCGATTTCCTCTTCAAGGCCTTCAACGCATGGCTGTTTCCCTGGAAATTGGCATGACCGCGCTGAAGATCGATCAGGTTTCACGTATCTTTCCTGCGCGCCCGGGCCATGCGCCGACGCGGGCTCTCGAACCGACCGATCTCAGTGTCGGCGACAATGATTTTGTCACCATCCTTGGTCCCTCGGGCTGCGGAAAGTCCACCCTGCTCCGCATCATCGCCGGGCTCGATCGGCCGACCAGCGGGCGCGTCATGCTCGACGGGTGCGAGGTCACCGGACCTGGCGCGGATCGCGGCATGGTGTTCCAGTCCTATACGCTCTTTCCCTGGCTGACGGTGCGGGAGAACATCGCATTCGGCCTGCGCGAGCGCGGAATTTCTCAAGCGGAACGGTACAAGATCGCGGACGGTTTCATCCACCGAGTCGGACTGTCGGGCTTTGAAAATCATTGGCCGAAACAGCTCTCCGGCGGCATGCAACAGCGCACGGCGATCGCACGTGCCCTCGCCAACGATCCGAAGATCCTGTTGCTGGATGAGCCGTTCGGCGCCCTGGACAACCAGACCCGGGCGCTGATGCAGGAGATGCTGCTTGCGATTTGGGAACGCGACCAGAAGACCGTGCTGTTTGTCACGCACGATATCGAGGAGGCGATCTTTCTCGGCAGTCGAGTCATCGTCATGAGCGCGCGTCCCGGCCGCATCAAGGCAGCGATTGCGATCGACCTGCCCCACCCGCGTTCCTACAAAATCAAAACCACGCCCGAATTCATCAGACTGAAGGAACGGCTCGTGGAAGAGATACGCACCGAGGCCCTGAAGGTCGCTGCTGACGCCTGACAAACACGGGCTGGCCGCTAGTTTAAGCCCGTCGTAGCGATGGGGAGCCCGGCACTTATGTCATGCACGGACAGCGGTAAATACCCGTGCCTTCCGAGTCTTGCTCTAAGACAGTTGGGTCTTAGGCTGCTCCTCCTCATCATGCGCGCGGAGGAGTTCAAGTAGTCGCTTGCGCATGATCATGCCTGGCCGGTCCGACGGCATGTGCATCTCGATCTTCCGGCTCATGTCCACGATGGCATCAGGATCGGTCGATTCGAGCATGTCGCGGTCCTCGGCGATGATCGCGGCGTCCCAGTCGATCAATTCCTGGGTTGAGCAGTCGGTCTCGGTATCGTTACGGAAGAGGATCTGAATGACCTGTATTTGGCCGTCGGAGATCGGCGTCGCGCAATTAAAGATAATATGCCG
This sequence comes from Bradyrhizobium sp. Leo78, assembly GCF_059512425.1. Lineage (NCBI taxonomy): Bacteria > Pseudomonadati > Pseudomonadota > Alphaproteobacteria > Hyphomicrobiales > Nitrobacteraceae > Bradyrhizobium > Bradyrhizobium sp. Leo78. The sequence continues at coordinate 26,575 of NZ_JCAMOT010000013.1, read as the reverse complement.
GATGCCCGATGGATACTCCATGTCGAGCCGCCGACAGAACGGCATGAACCATTTGTTGCGCTGGTGCCGCTTCGTGCTCGGATCGGTCGTGCCGCTGATCCGATACGCATTCGGCGGATTGCGGACGGTGATGATGGTCTCGGCGTCGAAACCGTCGTCGGTCTCGACGATCTCGTATTTCTCCGGCTTCGGCTGATTGATGTCGCCGAAAGTACCCTTATGCACGAAGGCGAAATGGGCGTTATCGAACGAGTTTTCCATTAACCTGAGCGCGGCTGTGTTCCATTTTTCGTAGAATTGATGGATACGGCGATAGCCCGGCCGGGTCTCCTCGGGGATTTCCGGGATGTCGCGCAATGGTTCGTCGAGCGCGACCCAGACATAGCCGTATTTTGCCTGGGCCCGGAATGAGCGCGCCTTAGCGTCGGGTACGGGTTGCTCGAACGGAAATTGCGGGATCATCACGAGCTTGCCGTCACGATCATACTCCCAACCATGATAGCCGCAGACGATGTTGCCGTTGTTGCACCAGCCCTTCGATAGTTTCGCGGTGCGATGACAGCAGCGGTCTTCAAGCGCCGCCGGCTGTCCCTCTGCATCGAGGAACAGCACGATCGGTTCACCGAGCAGGGTGAATGGTCTTGGACCATCCTTCAGATGCTCGAGCGGCACGGTCGCATACCAGAAGCGGCGAAGTACCGGTTGTTTGGTGCTAAGCACGATTTCCTCCGCTGTCAGGCCGCCATCCGCTCGACCACGCGGAGGGCATCGGATCTGAGTTTTGCGATATCGAGGCCCGGAATAGCGCCGTCCTCGACCACGATGCGACCGCCGACCAAAAGGTAGCGCAAATGCACGCTGCCGGCGCATGTGACCGGCGCGATCAGCGGATCGTGCATGCCGAAGTGCCGCGGCTGGTTCAGGTCGAAGATCGCGATGTCGGCCTGCTGTCCAGGCGCAAGCGTGCCGATCTCGGGGAAACCGAGAACGCGGGCACCGCCGGCCGTTGCCCAGTGCACGACGTCTTCGGCTGTCACCGCATGCGCGCCCTTTACGGCGCGATGGGTGTGCCAGCAGCTATGCATCTCGCTGATCATGTCAGCCGCCTCGTTGGAGGCCGCGCCGTCGACACCGAGCGACACCGCGCCGCCGAGCCGCGCCATGTGATCGGCCGGCGCGACACCGGAGCCGAGGCGGCAGTTGGATTGCGGGCAATGCGCCATGCCGGTACCCGTGCTTGCGAGTATCTCGACCTCCCCCGGATCGAGATGGACGAGATGCGCAAACCAGATGTCGGGCCCGAGCCAGTCGTGGTCGGCGAGCCATTCCACCGGTCGCTTGCCGTGGACCGAGAGGCAGAAATCGACATAGTCAGCGGTCTCGGAGAGATGGCTGTGCAGCCTGAGCTTCATCCGCCGCGCTGCCGCGATCACTTCCTTCAACTCGCCCGGGTCGAGCGACCAGGTCGGCGTGGTCGGCGCCAGCGCAACACGTGTCAGGCTTCTTGGCGACGGATCATGGAAGCGCTGCGCGCTGGCCTCGACCGACTTCAGCATGGAGTCGAGCGTTTCCACCGGCATCGGCGGAAAGTCGTCAGCGTTCATGTGACGGTCCTTGGTGGCGCCGCCGCGGCAGAACACCAGGCGGATGCCCAGGCTGCGCGCGACCTCGAAGATCACATGCGCGGGATCGAACCTGAAGGTGTCGCTGAAGAGATAGTGGTGATCGGCGGCCGTCGTCGTTCCCGACAGCAGCAGTTCGGACAGCGCAATTCTTGCGGCGACCGCCAGCGCCTCCTCGTCAAGCTTCGACCAGAGCCTGTAAGGCGCCGCGCGCAGCCAGCCCGCGAGCGGAAGGTTGATGCCGGCGGTGACGCCCTTCATCACGCTCTGGAACATGTGATGATGGGTGGAGATCAGGCCCGGATAGATGACGCAACCGCGCGCGTCGATCCGCTGCTCATCCGGCTGCGGCTCGAGCGCGCCGATCTCGGCAATAACGCCGTCGCGGATGCGGACGGCGCCCGTCGCGCGCATCGCGGCACCCGGCAAGCCGGTGAAGATCCCGACGGCGTTCTCGATCAGCATCGCAGTCATGTCTCGGTCCTTATTTCGCTTTCGTGCCAGTTCGACAAAGCGAGCCTGGAGAGCACCACCATCGCGGCGAACAGCGCAACGCCGGTCAGCGTGATCAGGAACAGCGCCGCGAACATGCGGGGAATATCGAGCGTGAAGCCGGCATCGAGGATTTCGTAAGCAAGCCCCGACGAGCGGCCGCCGGTGCCGGCGACGAATTCGGCGACCACGGCGCCGATCAAGGCGAGCCCGCTGGAAATCCGCAGGCCGCCAAAGAAATAGGGCAAGGCCCCGGGGATTCGCAGCTTGACCAGGGTCTTGAGCCGGCTCGCGCGGTTCATCCGGAAATAATTGGCGAGCCCTGGATCGACGCTGCGCAAGCCGAGCGTGGTGTTGGAGATGATCGGAAACAGTGCCACCAGCGTGGCGCAGATCGTAAGCGAGAGCTGCGTGTTCTTGACGAGAATGATGATGAGCGGCGCGATCGCGACGACCGGCGTCACCTGCAGCAGCACCGCATAGGGAAACAGGCTGATCTCGATCGCGCGGCTTTGCACGAACATGAACGCAACCAGCGTTCCGATGATGACCGCCGCGGCAAACGCCTGCAATGTCACGCGCAACGTGACCAGCAATGCGCGGAACAGCGACGGTCCATTGTTGACGAAGCTTGTGAAGATGTCGCTCGGCTTCGGAAACAGATAGACCGGCACCGAGGCCAGCCGAAAACCGACCTCCCACAATACGAACAGCGCGATCCCCACCCCAAGCGGAGCGGCGATCCGCACAAAAGCCTCCGACTGCAGCAACGGCTTCATGAGACACCTGCCGATGCGGAAGGCAGCGACGCCTCCGCGAGCCAGGTCGAAAGCTCCCGACAATACGCCGCAAATTTCGGGCTGTCGCGAAAGCCATCGCCGCGCGGCTGCGGCTCGTCGATGGTCATGGTGCGAAAGATGCGGCCGGGGTTTGCCGCCATCACGATGATACGCGTCGACAGGAACACGGCTTCATAGATCGAGTGGGTGACGAACACCGTCGTCAACTTGCCTTCCCACCACAGGCGGATCAGGTCGGCGTCGAGCTTGTTGCGCGTGAACTCATCCAGTGCGCCGAACGGCTCATCCATCAGCAGCAGATTTGGCTTCGTCACCAGCGCACGCGCGATCGAGACCCGCATCTTCATGCCGCCGGAGAGCTGGCGCGGGAAATGCCTGCTGAAAGCGGACAGGCCCACCCGTTCGAGCGCCTCGGCCACCCGCGGCCCCGCCTTGGTCTTAGCAATGTTGGACAGCTCCAGCGGAAGCCGGACATTGGCCTCGACCCGCGCCCAGGGCATCAAGGTCGGCTCCTGAAAGACAAAGGCGAACCGCCTGCCCTCCTGCCCGACCTGCGAGAAATCTCCGCGCCACCACAACAGCCGGCCGTCCGATGGCTCGATCAGGTTCGCGATCAGTTTCAGCAGCGTACTCTTGCCGCAACCGGATGGGCCGATCAGCGTCAGGAACTCGCCGTCGGCGATCGACAGATTGATCGGCGCCAGTCCGCGCGTGCCGTTCGAGAACACTTTCTCGGCCGACAACACTTCGACCGCCGGCGGACGTTCGCCGCCCGTCACCATCCGCTGTCCGCCTTCATCAAGCGGGGTGCCCGGCAAGAGAGCGTTCATCGGCCCGCTATTGCACTCCGATCTTCAGGTCCTTGACGAAGCGATCATCGTAGGCCTTGTGCCAGTTCACCTTCGGATCGAGCAGACCACCCGCGACCAGGAAGTCGTAGATCTGCTTGTAGCGATCCTCCGTGATCACGCCGATGCCGCGCTTTGCGGCGTCACCGCCGTCGACCGCCTTGTTCTCCTTCAGCTTCTCGATCGCGAACGCGATCTGCCCGTCAGTCATCTTCGGGTTGTCGGCCTTGATCAGCGCATTGGCCGGCGCCGGATTCTTCAGATAGTCGCGCCAGCCCTCGAGCGAGGCCTTGACGAAGCGCGCTACGACGTCGGGCTTCTCGGCGATCATCTTCTCGGTGGTGACGATTGTCGAACCATAGGGCGGATAGCCGCCGTCGGCGAGCAAGAAGAACTTCACCTTCTCGTGCTGCTGCTCGGCCTGGTAGGGCTCGGAGGACGGATAGGCCTGCTGGGCCATGCTCTTGTCGGCGAAGAAAGGCTGCAGGTTGAACGTGTAAGGTCGGATCTGGTCGTCGGTGAATCCGTATTTGGCCTTGAGCCAAGGCCAGAACGTAACGCGGGAGGAACCTGCAATCAGGATCGGCCTGCCCTTGAGCGCCGCGATGTTGGCGACATCGTCGTGAGTCATCACCCCCTGCAGGTCGAACTGGAAGGACGAGGCGACTGTGACCAACGGCAGGTTCTGCTCCCGCCCCTTCAGCACCTGGATGTCGTAGCCCATCAGGAAATCGGTCTCGCCGGCGAGCAGGAGCTGCGAGCCGTTGACCTGCGGACCACCCATCTTGATGGTCACGTCGAGGCCGGCCTTCTCGTACAGCCCAGTCGCCTTTGCCTCATAGAAGCCGCCATGTTCGGCCTGCGCGAACCAGCTCGTCAGGAACGTCACCTTATCGGCAGCGAACGTCGACGCCATTGAACAGAGCAGCGCACCGACGCTGACCAGGGTCACCGCGATCGTTCGCGGCAGGAATTTGGTGGCCATTGCGGCTTCCCCGTTATGGCCGGCGTTGCGCCCGGCCCCACAATCCGGGAACGGAATTGCAAGGTGACAATTCGTCCCCAGTAGCACCAAGGATGCACACCGCCTTGTCGCCTGAAAGCATTTTTATTCGAGCAATCCGTTGCCTTTGAAGCAACAGCAGCGATCCGAATTTTTCCAGTGTGTGTAGTGGAAGTGGCGGACGATCGGCGTTACGTTTTGCGTTTTCATATCAGTCGTCGGGGGTGACGTTGCGTGCGCTTTCTCCAGCTTCGATCAGGGCGCCCTTTGCGCGCTACAGCCACGGCATCGCGGTTCCGGCGAATCACCGGCTCGTCGTGACCTCGGGGCAGCTCGGCATCGCTGCCGATGAAACGATCCCCGAGCAATGCGAGCAGCAGGCCGATCTGTGCTTTGCCAGTATCGCCGCCATCCTCGCCGAAGACGGCATGACGCTCGCAAATGTCATTCGGCTCAATGCTTACGTGACTGCCCGCGAGCATATGCAGGGCTATATGCGCTCACGCGACCGGCACTTTCAGGGAACCCCGCCGGCTTCAACGCTGGTGATCGTGTCCGGCTTCACGCGTCCGGAATTCTTCGTCGAGATCGAGGCGATGGCCGCGGCGCCCGAGCGCGGTTAAAACCGCGCCATCTCACGCCGTATCTTGGCGAGGAACCGGCCGCGCTGTGCATCCGTCGCGACATTCATGTGATAGAGCGCGTAGTAATTGACCGACGCTTTCGAGCCAGTGAACCAGCGCAGGTAGCGCTTGATGATCCGCCGCGGCGGGTCAGCCATGCCGATCGCCTGCCAGCGCGGGCGGCCATAGGTCGAGATGCCGGTGATACGGCGGATATGCATCAGCATTGGTTTGGCATGCGACGGATCCGACAGATCCAGCGCAATGCCGGGGCCGAACATCCGGTCGAACCATCCCTTCAGCATCGCCGGCGGACCGAAGGACCAGGTGGGGAACTGCACGACCAGCGCGTCCGCGGCCATCAGCCGGTCGGCATAGGCCTGGTTGTTGGCGCGGTTGCGCGCGGGGTCGTGATAGTCGCGCCGGCGCTCGGCCGTCAGCACCGGATCGAAGCCCTCCGCGTAGAGATCGAGCAGGTCGACGGTGTGCCCCGCTTCAGCCAGCCCGGCCAGCGCCTCTTTCCGGATCGCGGCGTGAAAGCTTTCGCTCAGCGGATGGCAATAGACATAGAGCACCCGCATCTCACGGTCGCTCCGGCACGAAGCTGCGCATTTTGCCGGGGTTGAGCAGCCCGTACGGATCGACCTCGTGCTTGAAACCGAGCTGATCGGCATCGGCGCGCTTATAGCGGCTGCCGTCCTCCACCGTGAAGACATGCGGATTGGCGATATGGACGCCGTGCGCCTCGTGCAGGCTGATGATCTCGTTCAGCCTGTCTGCATTGGTATAGCGCACGACGGGCAGCCCGCTGCAGGTGACGCGGCCGCCGAAGCGGATGAACTCCAGATGCTGCAACACTTCGTCTGGAAACAACTTGCGCATCTCGACCACCTTCTCCATCAGCCGATCATCCGGATAGAGGCATTGCAGATAGGTGACCGAACGGTCGGTCTTCAGGACCTGCAGCGTGGTGTGGTTCCAGGTGTACTCGTAGAGCGGCACCTGGCCCGGGCTCTCGTCGGTCGGCGTCTCCAGCGTGATGGTGCCGCGGCCGGCCAGCAGCGACTTGAAACTCTCGAGCGAGGGCTCTGCGATCATCGCGATCAGGATGCTCTTGCCGTCGGGACAGTACGGCTTCAGCGCACCGAAATAGGACGGCAACGGAGCGGTAATCGGCGACAGCAGCTTCTTGACGATCCCGTCCGCCAGCGCGGCCTCGTAGCCGAACGCCGCAGCGTCGACGAAATCGTCGAACGCCACGACGACATCGATCCATCGCCAGGCGGGCGCGAGCGGCATTTCGAGTTCGGTGATGATGCCGGTGGTGCCGTAGGCGCGGTTGATCTTCTGCGCCGCGTCGCCACGCAACTCGATGACGCGCGGCTCTTCCTCGACCGTGACCACGCGCGCGGCGAGGATATTGCCGGGCTCGCGCAGGCCGCCATGAACGACCGAGCCGATGCCGCCCGATCCGCCCGCCACGAAGCCGCCGATCGTCGCCGTGCGCTTGGTGGAGGGGTGCATGCGCAGCTCCCAGCCGCGGGGCTGCAGCTCGGCATCTATCGTGTTTAGCTTCGCGCCGACACCGACCCGGATCAGGCCGGGCTTGACCCATTTGGTACTGTCGAGCGCCAGAACGTCCAGCAGCACGCCACCGCGCAGCGGCACAGCCTGGCCGTAATTGCCGGTGCCACCCGCGCGCACTGTGATCGGCACGCGATGCCGCGCGCAGGCGGCGGCAACGCGGATGACGTCGGCTTCGTCCCGCGGCGAGGCGACGAGATCGGCCGACATGCCGTTCAACTGCTCGTTCAGCACCGGGCTGTACCAGAAGAAATCGCGCGAGCGCCGGCGCACGACCTTGGGATCGGTAACGACAGGAACGTCGCCCAAATCGTCGATGAGCCGTGCGAGGGTTTCGGACGAAAGCTCGTTCATGGCATAATCTTCGCTGCTTGCTGCCCGCCTTCGCCGAGCCCCGCGACGATCGTCTGCGAGCTCAGGACGAAGCCGAAGCATTGGCGCACATTGTAGAGGGTCGCCGCGAGGCAATAGTCCGGCGATGTGGTGGCCACGCAATCTCCCAGCAGCAGGCAGTCATAGCCGCGGAAGTTGGCGTCCTGTAGGGTACACAACACGCACTGGTCGGCATTGACGCCGGCGAACATCACCGTGGTGACGCCGAGATTGCGGAGGATACTCTCAAGCTCGGTGTCCTGGAAACCTGACATCCGATACTTGGCAACCTGGATATCGGACGGATCGACCTTGAGCTCGTCGACGATCGCGGCCGACCAGCTTCCGCGCTCGAGCACCCTTGCGCCGGAGCCAGGCAAGGGATCGCCGAGACCGACGCTGCGGCCATCGGGATTATAAACGTGCAGAAGCGCCGGGCTGAGATTGAGTCTATCTGGTCGGTTACCCCAGTTCACCCAGATGACCGGTACACTATGAGCCCGCAGCACGGGAAGCAGCCGACGTAGCGGCGCGATCGGCCGCCGTGCCGGCGCGACATCCACGCCAACATGTGCGAGCCAGCCGTTCGGATGGCAGAAGTCGTTCTGCATATCGATCACGATCATCGCCGTGCGAGCGAGATCGACAGTGATCAGCTTGCCGTCTGCCTGCAGGGTGACCGGCTCTGGCGGTATCGGATCGCGCACCAGGTCGGCGCGGGCCGCTGACACGCGCCAGCGATTGCGCGCGCTCGATCCGAGCGGCCAAAGCGCGTCGTCCTCGCCGGTGTGGCGTGGCACCGAACTCATCGGCTATTGCCCCTGCAGGATGCAGATATCGTCGGGCTCGAGCGCAACGCGCTCGCCGCCACGGATCAGTTCGGCGAAGCCCTCGTTCGGGGTCATCACCGTGAGCGTGTACAGCTTTCCGGCGCCGGTGTTCTCGATCACGTGCTCGGAGCCCGGATGCAGCAGCAGCGAGTCGCCCTTCTTGATCGGCAGCCTCTTGCCGTCGCAATACGCGACGCCCTCCCCGTGCAGGACGTGGAAGAATTCGTGCGCCCGGCTGTGCTCGTTCGGCGGCGTCGCTCCACCGACCTTGAATATCTCGATGACGAAAATGTTGTCGATCCGGTCGGTCTCCTGATCGAACAGCATTACGAAGTAATTGGTGTCCTTCGGTGAAATCCGGAAAGCTGTCGCCTGTGCAAGGTCTACGGCACTGAATGCCATATGTTAGAGCTCCTTATCGTCATCCGCGCCGCGATCCATCGAACGCCGTGTGGGTCGCGATACGCGACAATGGATAGCGGCTGATCTCCTCGATCAGCTTGATAAGCCGCGCGGCAGAGCGCTCGACGGCGAGCCGGCCAAGCTCGGCAGTAGCCTTGGTGGCGTCGCCGCAGGCGCCCTTTGGATGCAGATCCTGCGCCTGCCAGCCGAACCTGGCGCCAGCTTCCGGACCGAGCATTTGCGACTCGCGTTCGATCTCGACCGACAGCGGGACGAAGTTCTCCGCGTGATGCATCTCCACGAGCTCGGGATGCAGATGCAGCATCACACTGGTCTCGCTCTGACCGCCATGAATGCCATGCCGATTTTCCTCGGGCGGAAACAACGCATCCAGATCGATCAGCCGCGGCCACATCACGCTGACGGCGAACATGCCGAGCTTGACGCGCAGATCGCGGCAGACGATCTCGAGTAGCTGCGGCTGACCGCCATGCGAATTCAGGAACAGAATCTTGCGGACGCCAGCGCGATGGACGCACTCGCCCAGTTCGTACCAGACGCGCCCGAGCGTTTCGTGCGACAATGTCAGCGTGCCCGGAAATGCCAGGTGCTCGTCGGATTTGCCGACCGGCATCATCGGCAACACCAGCGCCATCAGATCCGGCGGCATCAGTCCAACGGTTCGGGCCACGATGCCCGCATTGATGGCGGCATCGACCCTGACGGGCAGATGCGGCCCATGCTGCTCGACGGCGCCGACGGGCAGGATCGCAACCACCCTCTCCGCGTCCAGCTCGGCGAAATCCTTCGTGCTCAGATCCCACCACCAATGCGACTTCAGCTCCATTCTTTCATTCGGCTCCAACGGCTGATTGCGCCGGCGGCCTGCAAAAGAGCCCGGCGCCGTTTGCCTGCTATTCAGGCTTGCGATTGTGCACGCGCCACGATCACTTGAAAGCGCTTTAATTCGGCAAGTCCGTTGCCTTTTGGGCAACGCGAGTCATCTGCTCCGAAGGCGCAACAAGGTAGAAGGGAAATGCTTCACGGTCGGCTGTTGAACTATATCGACGAGGTTGCGCGGACGGGCTCGATCCGGAAGGCCGCCAATCATCTGAACGTTGCCGCTTCCGCCATCAGCCGCCAGATCCTGGCGCTGGAAAGCCAATTGGGAACGCCAATTTTTCAACGGCTCCCAAAGAAGCTGGTCCTGACCGCTGCCGGAGAGATTCTGATCGGCCACGTCAGGCAGACCCTGAAAGAACTGACGCGCGCGCAAACCAAGATCGAGGAGCTCAAGGGGCTGCGGCGCGGCGAGATCACCATGGCGATGATGAGCGGGCTCGCGTCGAACCTGGTCCCCGGAACGGTAAAGGCGTTCCGGATCGCCAATCCAAGGGTCAAGCTCAACCTGACGCTGTTCAACACGGGCGAGGAGATTCAGTTCGCTGTCGCCAACGGCGAAGCCGATCTCGGCATCGGATTCGACTTTACCAAGGACGGCAATCTGAAGGTCCTGGCGCGCGCCGGCGCCAAGCTCGGTGCCGTCATGGCGCCGAACCATCCGCTTGCGAAGCGAACCGGCATCCGGCTGAGCGACTGCATCGACTATCCACTTGTCGTTGCCGACGACACGAGCGCGATCAGGCCTTACTTGAACACCGCGTTTACGCGCGTCTCACTGGATCTGCAGCCGATCATCGAGACCAATGCCATCGAGATCATGAGGCACTCCGCGATGGTCGACAACGGGATTACCTTTCTCACGCCGTTCGATATCGAGTTTGAGCGGCGGGCGGGACGCCTCGTCTACCTGCCGGTCCGCGAACTGTCGCATGAGTCCCAGACCTTGATGCTGATCGGTCACGAACGGGGAAGCAGCGCGATCGCAAGCGTGCTGGCGGAATTGCTCAAGACGATGATGCGCGAGGCGAGCGGATGAAGGCTGTCTACGCCGGCCCATCGAGGACGAGTTGGCCCTATCGGCCGCCCTACAGCGCGAAGTGCAGGTGGTCTCGCCGCGAGACACCTGCACTTCGTTCGCTGACCTCTCGCCCGACCGATGGTTAAGGCCTTATTTTGGAACGGTACCCTCGACCCCTTCAACGTACCAGTTGAGCGAGCTGAAAGTGGCCTCGGACATCTTACCGCCGGCGGGAACCATCTCCTTGCCGGTGTTGTCCTTGATCGGTCCGGCAAATGGATTAAGCGTGCCCGCGATGATCGCCGCCTTCTTTTCCTCAAACACCTTGACGACTTCTGGCGGGATATTGGGATTGAGCGGAGCCATCACCACCAATCCTTCCTTGAGTCCCCAACGGATGCGCCGATTACCGGTCCAGGTGCCATCGAGCACCTTCTTGGTCTCGTCGATGTAATAACCGCTCCAGTCCTCCGTCGAACCAGAGAGCTGGGCTTTCTTGCCGAAGCTCGACATATCGGCATCGATGCTGAACGCATAGGTGCCCTTCTCCTGCGCCGCCTGGATCGAGGCCGGCGAGTCCGTGTTCTGGGCAACGTTGTCCGCACCCTGCGCAATCAACGTGTCTGCCGCCTGGCGCTCCTTGCCGGGATCATACCAGGTGTTGACCCAGATCGGCTTCACCTTGATCTTCGGATTCACGGCTTGAGCACCAAGGGCCATCGCGTTGATATTGCGCATGACGCTCGGGATCGGGAACGAACCGATGAAGCCAAGCGTGTTCGTCTTCGTCATCAGCCCGGCGATCGTGCCGATCAGGTAGAAGCCTTCCTCGAAGCGCGGCTCGTAGACCGTGATATTGGCCGCTGTCTTGAAGCCGTTGACGTGCTCGAACTTGACGTCCGGAAACAGCTTGGCGACCTTCTGAAGCGGCTCCATGTAGCCGAACGAAGTCGCAAAGATCAGCTTGTTGCCGTCGGCTGCGAGCTGGCGGAAGACGCGTTCGGAATCCGCGGTTTCCGGGACGTTTTCCACGAAGGTGGTCTTGATCGCAGAACCCATCGCCTTCTCAAGCGCCAGCCGGGCCAGATCGTGCTGCTGCGTCCAGCCTCCGTCGCTACGCGGTCCCAAATAGACGAAAGCGACCTTCAGCGGCTCGGCAGCAGGAGCCGCGGCCGGTGCGGCCACTCCCAAGCCCACCGCGATCGACATGGACCACACTTTCAGAAACGTTCTTCGTTGCATAACGCCTACCTATGTCTGGAGCTTGAATTGTTGAAACCGCACCGCGAGGCCCCTGATCACGCGGCCGAATGGAAACTCCGGCCAAGGGAAGCCGGTTGGTTCAACAAGATGGTCTTGGGATCGCGGCAGATGATCACCAGCACGATGATCGTCGCCGCGTAAGGCAGCATCGACAGGAACTCGGTCGGGATCGGCAGACCGAAGCCCTGCGCGAACAGTTGGAATTGCGTGACACCACCAAAGAGATACGCACCGACAACGATGCGTGTCGGCTTCCACGTGCCGAAAACCACGAGCGCAAGCGCGATCCAGCCCTTGCCGGCGGACATGCCCTCGACCCACATCGGGGTCTGGACCAGCGACAGATACGCACCCGCGATCCCAGCCATCGCCCCGCCGAACATCACAGCCAGGTAGCGAGTCTTCAGGACGGACTTGCCGATCGAATGCGCGACACTCGGCGACTCGCCGATCGCCCGCAGCGTCAGGCCGGTGCGCGACTTCGTCAGAAACCACTGCACGCCCACGAACAGTGCAATGGAGAGATAGACCATGATGTCGTAGTGAAACAGGAGATCGCCCACCACGGGAATGGCGCTCAGCCCGGGAATGGTGATCGGCGTCAGCCGGTTCACCGGCAGGCCGGCGTAGTTGTAACCAACGAAGGCTGACAGGCCGATGCCGAACAAGGTGAGCGCGAGGCCGGTAGCGACCTGATTGGTCTGCAGGTTGAGCGTGAGAAAGCCGAAAAGCAGGGACAACGCGACGGCGGCGCAGGCCGCAGCGAGGAAACCAAGCGCAGCGCTGCCGGTCGCATATGTCGTGGCGAAGCCGGTCACCGCACCGATCAGCATCATGCCCTCGATGCCGAGATTGAGGACGCCGGACCGTTCGACGACGGTTTCGCCAAGAGCCGCGTAGATCAGCGGCGTGGCCGCGACCACGGTGCTGGCGATCATCGGGACAATGGGATTCATGCGGCGGTCTCCGCCTGTACCGGTGGTTTCAAGGTATTGGCCTCGACCGGCGCAACGCGTTTCAGCCGGAACGTGATAAACAGATCGGCGGCCAGGAGGTAGAACAGCAACAAGCCTTGGAACAGCCCGGTGATCGCGGACGGCAAGCCCATGCCCATCTGTGCCGCCTCGCCGCCGAGATAAAGCAGCGACATGAGCAGCGCGCCGAACACAACGCCGATCGGATGCAGGCGGCCGATCCAGGCCACGATGATGGCGGCGAAGCCGTAGCCGGGCGATATCTGCTGTTGCAGCCGGCCGATGGGACCGGCGACTTCGCACACGCCCGCGAGCCCGGCGGTGGCGCCACAGATCATCAGCGCAATCCAGATGTTGCGCTTTTCCGAGAAGCCGGCATAGGCCGCCGCGGCAGGAGCCAGCCCCGCGACCTGCATGCGGAAGCCGGCAAAGGTCTTCTGCGAGAATATCCAGGCCACCAGTGCCAGCCCGAGCGCATAGACAATGCCCCAGGTCACCCGCGTTCCGCTGATGAGGATCGACATCGTCTCGGCATCGCCGAAGCCTTGCGATTGCGGATAGTTCAGCCCCTGCGGATCGCGCCATGGCCCGTGCACGAGCCACGACAGCACCAACTGGGAAATGTAGACCAGCATCAACGTGACGAGAATTTCGTTGGTGTTGAACCGGGTTCGAAGAAAGGCGGGAATCGCGGCCCAGGCCATCCCGCCGAGCACTCCGGCCAGTAGCATCAATGGCAACGCAAACGCAGATTCGCTGTCGCCGGACCAGAGCGCGACGCCGCCGCCGGCGATCGCCCCCATGGTGAGCTGTCCTTCGGCGCCGATGTTCCAGACATTGGCCCTGAAGCCCAAGGCGAGGCCCAATCCGCAGAGCAGCAAGGGCGTCGTTTTCAGGAGCAATTCCCCGATGCCGTAGGTGGTCGACACCGGCTTGACGAAGAACAGATAGAATGCCTCCACCGGATCCTTGCCTAACACCTTGAACAGCACGAATCCGGTTATGAGCATACCGACCGCCGCCAGCAGCGGCGAAGCGACGCTCATGATGGACGACGGCGTCGCGCGCCGCTCAAGCTTGAGCATTGGCCGTCTCCAGATGTGCGTTTGCGGAAGCCGCGCGGTCGTCCGCCCGATCGCCGAACTTGCCGCTCATCCATGTCCCGATCTGCTCGATCGATGTCTCCGCAGGCTTGACCGACGGCGAAAGACGTCCGTCGGCGATCACCGCGAGGCGGTCGCTGATGGCGAAGAGCTCGTCGAGTTCTTCTGAAATCACCAGAATCGCCACGCCCTGATCGCGCAGATCGATCAGGGCCTGCCTGATCAATTGCGCCGCGCCGACATCCACGCCCCAGGTCGGTTGCGCCACGATCATCATCCTGGGCTGCAGCATCGTCTCCCTGCCGACGATGAACTTCTGCAGATTGCCGCCGGACAGGCTGGAGGCGACCGATTGGTCGCCGCCGCATTTGACCTTGAAACGCTCGATCACGTTCTTTGAAAAAGTCTTCATGACCGACGGATGGATGATGCCCCTCTGCACCATGCCCTTTCGCGCTCCGGTCAGGAGCGCGTTCTGAGCCAAGCTCATCGGAGGCACCGCGCCACGTCCAAGCCGCTCTTCCGGAACAAAGGTCAGACCAACCGCGCGCCGCTGCGCCGGATTGAGGTTGCCGGCCGGCTGCCCCAACAGCTTGATCATGGAAGCCGGGCTCAAGCGCTCGCCCGAGAGCGCCGTCATCAATTCCTTCTGGCCGTTGCCCGAGACACCCGCGATCCCGAGGATCTCACCGCTGCGCACCGTCAGGCTGACATCCTTGAGCGACGTCCCGAAAGGATCCGGCGAAGTCAGCGACAGACGTTCGACCTTCAGCCTTTCTTCTTTGGCTTCGCGCGGCGCAAGGCGACATTCCGCCAGTTCGCCGCCGATCATCATTCGCGCCAAGCTTTCATTGGTCTCGTTGCGCGGAATGGCCGTGCCGCTGACCCGTCCGCCGCGCAGCACAGTTGCGGTATCACAGAGCGCGCGGATTTCATCGAGCTTGTGGCTGATATAGAGGATGCTGCATCCTTCCGCCGCCAGACGGCGAAGCGTCTTGAACAGGATGAGGACGGCCTGCGGCGTCAACACTGAAGTCGGCTCGTCCATGATCAGGAGCTTCGGCTCCTGAAGCAGGCAGCGAACGATCTCAACCCGCTGTCTTTCGCCCACCGACATGCTGTGAACCAGCCGGTAGGGGTCGATGGGCAGTCCGTATTTCTCCGATACTTCTGTTATCTGCGACGCCAGCTTCGCGGTCGGAACGGCCTCATCCAGCGCAAGCGCGATGTTTTCCCAGACCGTCAGCGTCTCGAACAGCGAGAAATGCTGGAACACCATGCCGATGCCCATCCGCCGCGCCTGTGCCGGCGCGGCGATGGTTTCATACTGCCCGTTCCACATGATGGTGCCGGCGTCCGGCTTGGTGACGCCGTAGATCATCTTCATGAGCGTGCTTTTACCGGCACCGTTCTCGCCGAGCACGGCGTGGATCTCGCCGGGACGGATGCTTAGCGAGACATCGTCGTTGGCGACGACACTGGGATAGCGCTTGGTGATACCAGTCAGCACCAGACGCGGCTTCAGATCAGCAAATCCAGACTGGTCCATGTCTCCAATGAGCCTCGATCCGGTAAAAGCACGGGGGTGGCCGCGCTCCTAGTGAGCACAAGCAAGCCGCGCGCCAAGTCGCCGCAAGGGGCAGTCCGGAGAACGGCGGATCGACAACCGACAGGCGCCTCGCTTACCCACCGCCGCCGCGAGGTTGACGGCCGGCACCACATTTCGCTGAGCGATGTCGCGGCGGTGCCTTACCGCGGAATGAGCTCGATAGTGTCTGGCATCCGTCTTGCTCTCCGACCAATCGGATTTGCGGAGGTCAAGAATGCCCTGTGTCGAACGCCGAGCTGTTTCTTGCAACGGAATCAAACCGCTCGCTCGCGCACAAGAAGCCGGTCTAGCGGTGCAGACCCGATGAAAACCTGGATTCGCGATCCGATTGCCATGCTGGCGGATGGCGGCAAGCGCGGGCTTGTCATTGAGGACGGAAAGATCATCGAACTGGTCGGACCGGACGGCCCGACAACGCCATGCGATGAGATATTCGATGCACGCCGGCACGTGATCATTCCTGGCCTCGTCAATGCGCACCACCACTTCTTCCAGACACTGACGCGCGCCCATCCTCAGGCGATCAACAAGCCGCTGTTTCCGTGGCTGAAGCAGCTCTACCCGATCTGGGGGTCCTATCTCGACCGCGACCGCTTCCGGCTCGCGGTTCGTGTGGCGCTGACCGAACTGTTGATGTCCGGCTGCACCACCGCGTCCGACCATCTGTTCGTTTTCCCACAAGACATGGCTGACGCCGTCGACATCGAAGCCGAAGAAGCCTCCCGGCTTGGAATGCGGATGACGCTGACGCGCGGCGCCATCAATCTCGGCTTTGCGAAAGGGGGCATTGCCGACGAACGATTGATGCAGGATCACGATACGGCGATCGCCGATTGTGAGCGGGTGCTGGCCAAGTATCACGATTCTCGCGAAGGCTCGCTGCTGCGCGTTGCACTGGCGCCGTGTGCGCCGTTCAACGTCACGCGCCAGATGATGATCGACACGGCTACACTGGCTTCGAAGCATCACTGCCTGCTCCACACCCATCTCGGCGAAACGCATGATGAGGATGATTACTGCCTCCACCATTATGGCTGCCGTCCGCTCGATTATCTCGAACAGGTCGGCTGGATGAATGAACGCGTCTGGCTCGCACACGGCATCCACTTCAATGACGCCGAAATCTCGCGACTGGGCGCACACGCCATGGGCATCTGTCACTGCCCGACCTCCAACATGGTGCTGTCATCAGGCATTTGCCGGACCAGGGATCTCGAAGCTGCGGGCGCGACCGTCGGCCTCGGCGTCGACGGCTCTGCCTCGAACGACAGCTCAAACCTGATGGAGTCGGTGCGCCACGCATTCCTGCTTGGACGGCTCGCCTACGACGCATCCGCGGTCACCCACCTCGATGCGTTCAGGTGGGCGACAGAAGGCTCCGCCCGATGCCTTGGACGCAGTGATATCGGCAAGATCGAAGTTGGCCGTCAGGCCGACCTTGCCTGCTTCACGCTCGAAGAACTGAGATTTTCAGGAGCCGGCGACCCGATCGCGGCTCTGGTTCTCTGCGGCGCGCATCGGGCGGATCGCGTCATGATCAAGGGCAAATGGCGCGTCACGGACGGAGCACCGGTCGGGATCGATATCGCTCAGCTCAGATACGAGCATGGCAGGGCTGCGGCGGCATTTCTGACCAAAATCTAGCTGTGGAATAGCGACGCATGAGGGAGCTGGCCGCACGCAACTGCACACAATTTCGCGTCTTCATGCTCAATTCCTGACCACACCATTCGATAGCGCGCGAAAAACTCTGGAAGAGTCAGCTATCGCACTGCCCAACGGTTCAGCTTGACCACCGATCTTCGCGAACACTAGTGTCAACGACGCTTCCGGCTGCAATGGGTAAATGCCTGGCGTCGGATTCCAGCACAATTTTGCGGAGTCCTTGCATGGCCAAAGACGGAAACGCCTATCTTTCAAGTTTGCGCGACGATCGCTCGATCTACATCGACGGGCGGAAGGTCGCGGATATCACGACCGACCTCAGCTTTCGCAACGTCATCGAGACGGTCGCCGGACTGTACGATTTCCAGGCCGCGCCGGAGAACCTTGATCTGATGACGTTCCAGTCACCGACCAGCGGCGAGCGGGTGAATCTGGCCTGGCAGCTTCCGAAGACCTATGGCGACCTCGTGAGGCGGCGACACGCCATCGAAACATGGTCGACACTGTCCTGCGGCATGATCGGCCGATCGCCCGACCACGTGGCGTCCACGCTCGCAGGCTTCCGGATGGGACTTGCCGCCTTCCGCGACCATCATCCCGCCCGCGCGGCCGCAATGGAAGCGTATTTCCAGTACGCCCGGGACAACGATCTTTTCCTGTCCTACGTCATCATCAATCCACAATCGGACAAAGGAAAATCAGCAGGCGAGCAGCCGGATCCACATCTCGTGGCTTCCATCGTCGACGAGGACAGCGGAGGCATCACCATCCGTGGCGCCAAGATGCTGGCGACCAGCGGCGTGATGGCGAACGAGCTTCTGATCTCGGGCTTTCAGGCGCTGCAGGCCGGCGACGAAGCCTACGCTTTCACGGCTGTCGTGCCATTGGGCGTCAAGGGATTGACGCTGATGTCCCGCCGCAGCTACGAGCAGAATGCCACTTCGACGTTCGACTATCCACTCTCTTCCAGGTTCGACGAGAATGACGCCGTCGTCCATTTCGACGACGTCAAGATACCCTGGGACCGCGTCTTCGTGTTCAAGGACCTGAAGATGGCCCAGGCCCAGTGGCACGACACCCGCGCGCATGTCTTCCAGAACTATCAATGCATGGTCCGCCTGATGGTGAAGCTGCGGTTCCTGCTGGGAGTGGCGCGCAAGATCGCCGAGACCAACAACATCATCAACTTTCCGCAGGTGCGCGACACGTTGGGTTTGATGGCGGCCAAGGTGAGTAACATCGAAGCGCTCGTGATCGCGATGGAGATGAAGGGCGAGACTTTCGGCGAGTTCTACGTGCCGGACCGATCCCTGCTCTGCACGGCGCAGGTCATCGCGCAGAACACCTATCCGGAGATCATAGAAGCGATCCGCTCGCTCTCGGGCGGCGGCATGATCATGGTGCCTTCTTCCTACGCCGATTTCGCGACCCCTGAAACCAATGCCATCATTCACAAGACGCAGCGTTCGCCCATCACGACGTCGGAGCAGCGCGTCAAGCTGATGAAGCTTGCCTGGGATGCGGTCGGGTCCGAATTCGGCTCGCGCCATCTGCAATATGAAATGTTCTATTCCGGCGCGCCGTTCGTGACGCGCGGAAACAGCTTCCGGTTTTTCGACTGGGATAGTGTCAAGGGCCCCGTCGACCGGTTCATGAGTTCCTATGATCTGCCGAAAGGCGATTTGAAGCTTTCGGATGCCGCAGAGTAGCCGGGCAGTGCGATCGATGGTCAGCATGGAAGAGATCAGGCGTCTGGCATTCGTGGAGCATGGCCCCTCTTCGCTCAAGCTGGTTCAGCATGGACCGCTCTCGGACCTGTCTTTTGCGGCCAAGGATCTGATGGATGTCGCCGGATACAAGACGGCGTGGGGAAATCCGGATCGGCTGCGGGACGCCGATCCGGCCGTCGCGACCGCGCCGGCCGTGCTGGCCCCGTTGATGGCTGGCGCGCACCTCGTTGGAAAGACCCACACCGACGAACTCGCCTGCGGCATGTTCGGAATGAATCCGCATTTCGGGATACCGATCAATCCAAAGGCACCGGCGCGCGTACCCGGCGGATCTTCCAGTGGTTCGGCGTCTGCCGTCGCAGCCGGCTTTTGCGACTTCGCGCTTGGCACCGACACGGGCGGTTCGATCCGTGTGCCCGCAAGCTTCTGCGGCCTCTATGGCCTGCGGACAACTTACGGCCGTTTGTCGGTCGCCGGCATCATGGCGATGGCGCCGAGTTTTGATTCCGTCGGCTGGCTCGCGCGCGATGCGGCGACGATAAAACGCGTCGGCGAGATCTACTTCGGAGCGAGCGGACCGTTCAAGCCGGCCCGCCTGCTGCTCGCGCGCGACGCGTTCGACGTCCCCGTGCGCGAGATCGGCGAGGCGCTTCTGCCCGTGGCAAAGTCGCTTGGCGAGGCGACTGAAGTTACGTTGTTCGAGGAAGGTGCCGAGTTCTGGCTTGACACGTTCAGGCCACTGCAACTCCAAGATCTCTGGTCGACGCTCGGCGCGTGGGCCACAATGCCGCGCCGAGCCTTGAGTCCCGCAGTGGCCGACCGGATCGAGCTTTCATCGCGCGTCGATTCCGCAAAGTTCGCAGTCGCGGTGGCGCGCCGCGAACAACTGACGGACCGGCTGGTATCGCTGCTCGGAAACGACGGCGTGCTGATGATTCCGACCGCGCACGCTCTTCCGCCACTTCGCGAGGCGCCCGTTTCGGCACAGATCGAATTCCGGGAAAGGACGCTGGCCCTCACCTGTGTCGCCAGCCTGTGCCGGCTGCCACAGCTCAACATCCCGGCGATCACCGTCGATGGCTGTCCGGTCGGACTATCGTTCATCGCAGGTCCGCGCGGTGATCAGTTCTTGCTCGATCTTGCCGCCAAGATCGGCGATGCCTTGCCGGCAGCTTCGGGCGGACAATGAAAGCCCACGACGACCGGGATTTCGTCGGTTACGGCAGAGGGCCGCCGAGGCCGCGCTGGCCGAACGACGCACGGCTGGCAATCGTGATCGTCCTCAACATCGAAGAAGGCGCCGAACCATCGATTCCCGATGGCGACGGCGCAACGGAACTGGCGCTGACCGACGGCATCGCGCAGGAGGTCCCGACAGGAATGCGGGATTTCGTCGCCGAATCGCTGTTCGAATATGGTTCGAGGGTCGGCTTCTGGCGGATCGTCGACACCATGGCCGAACGCAGCATCCCGCTCACCGTCAACGCCTGCGCGCAGGCCTTGTTGCGCAACCCCGAGGCCGCGGAGGCGATCAAGGCACACGGTTTCGACCTGTGCTGCCATGGCGACCGTTTCGTCCGGCATTTTCTGATGAGCGAAGCCGAAGAACGAAGCGTCCTTGGCCGCGCCGTGGCCGGCTTCGAACAGGCGGTTGGACGCCGTCCGCTCGGCTGGCAGAGCCGTTATTCGCCGAGCCGACATACCCGCGCGCTTCTGGTCGAGCATGGCGGCTTTCTCTACGATTCCGACAGCTATGCTGACGACTGGCCTTACTGGGTAAGAGTCGGCAAACGTCCCCATCTCGTCATTCCACACAGCTTCACCAACAACGACAATCGGCTTGCGACTGCAAAACTCGGTACGGCGAACGATTTCTTCGACCATCTTTCGTCGGCCATGCGTGTCCTCCATGAGGAAGGCCGCAGTCATCCGCGCATGATGACGATCAGCCTGCACAGCAGAATTTCCGGCCAGCCGGCCCGGTTCGAGGCCATCACCCGGTTTCTCGATTTTGCGGCGAAGCATGAAGCGGTCTGGTTCGCCGGCCGTAGCGACATCGCCCGGCACTGGATTGCGACCCATCCCCCAGGACAAGGTCAATGACGGCGCAGGAACGTCTCTTGCTATCGGGAGGCCTCGTCGTCGATCCGGCATCCGGAACGGTCGATCGAAAGGATCTGCTGATCGAAGACGGCAGGCTTGCCTGGATCGGAACAACCGGCGCGACACCTGCGCGTTCAGCAACGCGGCGCGATGTCAGCGATCGGCTGATCGTCCCCGGTCTCGTCAACTCCCACACGCATGGCCACGCCAATCTGATGAAGGGCATCGCCGAAAGGTGGACACTCGAGGCGTCGCTGACGAACGGACCATGGCTCGCCGGCCCGCGCGATCCGGAGACGATCTATCTGTCGACGCTGGTCGGCGCCATCGACATGCTGACGAAGGGCTGCACCGCCTGCTTCGATCTCGTCTACGAGTTTCCGCGGCCGACCGTAGAAGGCTTCATGGCGGCCGCGCGAGCCTACGCCGATGCCGGGATGCGCGCCGCGCTCGCGCCGATGATCGCCGACCAGACCCTGTTCCAGTCGATCCCGGGGCTGGCGGACGCGCTGCCGCCGGATTTACGCGCGTCGGTCGGCAACTTCTCGCTTGCAAGCGGCGATAGGACGCTTGCGGCCATGGAAGAAATCATGGCCGCGCAAGCGCAGCTCCCCAAGAGCATCTCGATCGCCATCGCACCGACGATCCCGCATCACTGCTCGGAGCCTTTCCTGCAACGCTGCATGGAGATCGCCGAACGCCACGGGCTGCCAATCCACATGCATATCGCAGAGTCGCGGCTGCAGGCGGTCGCCGCCCGCAAGATCTATGGCCGCTCCCAAGTCCGCTATCTTGCCGACCTCGGCATGCTCAGGCCCAAATTCACGGCAGCGCACGGCGTCTGGCTCGACGATGACGACCTCGACCTGCTCGCAGAGCACGGCTGCTCGGTTGCACACATTCCCGCAAGCAATTTCCGGCTCGGCTCTGGCATCGCTCATGTCAGGCCGATGCTGGCGCGCGGCATCAATGTCGGGCTGGCGACCGATGGCGCAAACTCCTCCGACTCCCTGAGCATGCTACAGGCGATGCGGCTTGCCTCCTTCTCAGCGCAGGTTTTCGCCGGCCCGCGCGACGAGTGGCTGCAAGCCAGCGAAGTCGTCCGGCTCGCGACCCGAGGTGGCGCGCAGATCCTCGGCCTCGCGGCATGTGGCCGGATGGAACAAGGAGCGTGCGCCGACCTCGCCCTGCTTGATCTGAACCACATCGATTTCATTCCCGCCACCGATCTCGTCAACCAGTTGGTGACGAGCGCGGACTCCGCCGCTGTGACGGACGTCATGGTCGGCGGCGAATTCAAGGTCGTCGATCGGAAGATCGTTTCGGTCGACGCGGGAGAACTGCGTAGCCGGGTCGCCGAAAGCCTCGCGAAGCTCTCGGCCGCAACGCGCGACGCCCGCACCCTTGCCAGCCGGCTCGAACCCCATGTCGTAGCCTTCGCCCATTCGATGGCGCAGGAGCCGCTTCCGATCGAACGGCGTATTCCACTGGAGGCGAGATAGCCTGATGCTTGCGACGAACCAAGCAAGTGGCGCCCTGCTCGAACTTGAACGGCGCGTTCGCTTTGATCTGGATTGCCTCGCCTACCCGGCCCGGCAATGGACGATTCCCCATAGCCACGTGGGCGAGCCCGTGCACGACGCGGTCATTGTCGGCGGAGGCCAAAGCGGAACTTCGATCGCCTTCCGCCTTCTGCGCGAGCGGGTGACCAACGTTCGCGTGCTCGACAAAAATCCTGCAGGTCTCGAAGGCCCGTGGCTGACATTTGCCCGCATGCACACACTGCGAACACCAAAAACCGTGACCGGCCCGGATCTCGGTCTTCCCAGCCTCTCGGTCCGCGCCTGGTGGGAAGCGCTCTACGGCAAGACCTCCTGGGAGGAATTGAACAAGATCCCGCGCGAACTCTGGCAGGCCTATTTGACCTGGGTGCGGAACGCCGTCGGCATGGAAGTGAGCAACGGGGCCGAGGTAACCGATATCGAACCACTCGCCAATGGTCTGCTCGCGGTCCACGCGCGCGTCAACGGGGCGGCCGAGAGGCTGCTTGCCCGCAACGTCGTGCTCGCCACCGGGATCGAAGGGTCTGGGCGATGGGCCGTGCCCGACGTGATCGCGAAGGCATTGCCGCGAGAGCGCTACGCCCATACAGCGGAGCCGATCGATTTTGCCGCACTGGCGGGAAAGAACGTCGCCGTGATCGGCGCCGGCGCCTCGGCGTTCGACAACGCCGCCATGGCGCTCGAGAACGGCGCGGCCTCGGTCCATCTGCTCGCTCGGAGAAAAAAGCTTCCGACCGTCAATCCCAATCGCTGGATGGAGTTCGCTGGCTTTCTGCGCCATTTCGGCGACCTCGATGATGCTCGCAAATGGCGCTTCATGAAGATCATCTTCGACATGAACCAGCCGCCTCCGCAGGACACGTTCGACCGCTGCGTTCGCCACGGCAATTTCTTCGTGCAACTCGGCTATCAGCTTGAGCGCGTCGGCTTCGATGCCGGGAAGATTTCGCTGAACAATTCTGGGCGAACGGAGCGCTTTGATTTCCTGATCGTTGGCACCGGATTCACCGTCGATCTCGCCACGCGGCCGGAATTGGCCCGCTTCCATGACAAGATCGCGCGCTGGTCCGATCGCTATCAGCCGCCGGCCGGCGACGAGCATCCGCAACTCGGCGCCTACCCTTATCTGTCACCCAGCTTCCAATTCACCGAGAAGGTCGCGGGATCGGCGCCGTATCTCGCCAACATCTTCAGCTACACGTTTGCGGCGATGCCGAGCCTTGCCTGCTCCGCCGGCATCTCCGCCCTCAAATTCGGCCTCGATCGTATAGCAGCGGGCATCAGCCGCGGCCTGTTCGTCGAAGACGCCGACGCCTATCTTCAGTCGCTTCTCGACTACAACGAACAAGAGCTTGACCCCACCGCTCTGCTTAAGCGCGAAACTCGGGAAAACGTCGTTTGAGTGATATCCGCCCCTGCAAGACTACAAGGAATACATTGCCATGGTGAGCGTCGAGGACCGATCCAAGCGCATCCTGGAGTCAACGCTGAAGATACAGAGCCCCTTCGAGCTCGACCGAACGCTTTGTCTTTACAGCCCGCAGGACAATGTCGACTCGCTGAAGCATCCGCGCATCGCCGAGTGGCTGCAGTTCATCCAGAACGAATATGAGCCTGAGCTGCCGTCGGCGCGCCGTCACGTGCTGCTGTTCATGCCCTGCACCAAGACCAAGCCGTATCCGTTCTCGACCGAACATATGGCGATCAACCAGCGGCTGCTGGATGAAGGCTTCCGTCCGACGAAGCGCACATATCTTCCGCAGGAATTGCAGGCTCGCCTCGAATCTCCATTTTCGCCGGAAGTCTTGAATCTCTCGCCGCTCGCCAATGACAGCGGCACGGTGCTGCACCGAATGGTGATCTCGGAGCCCATGGCCGTCGTCCCCTACGAGCATATCGTCGAATATCGCGAAAAACCTTCGCCGGCGGTAGCCTATGATGATCCCGGCCTGTTCGAGAACAGGGGCAACGCCGTGTCGCCCTGGAGGGCGGACTCGACCGCAGTGCAAGTCACGGCGACCCGCTGGAAATGGGGCGACGAAGAGCGCCGGCACTATGTCATGATGCACAACGAAATGGCACGCATCCTGGCTGACGTCGTCGCGCGGATCGGCCATCACTATAGCGACATTATTTCATGGGTCGCGCCGGGCCTCACCCATCGCAGCTTCGTTCTGTCGCGCGGCGAGCGCGCCGCTCACCACGTCACGACCTCGCGCAACGTCGGAAGCAGGCGCCTCGAACTGATCGGTGCCAACGATCATCTTGCCGCAGGGCAGAAGATCGCCTGCCTGCCGATGCCGGACGACTGCAAGCTGGCCGTTCAGCGCCTGTCGCAGCGGCTGGGGATCGACATCTCGAAGGCAACCGCCATCTACGCACGCGGCGGCGCCAATGCGACGCCGCTCGCATTGCCGGAGCTGCTGGACGTTCTCGTCAAACGGCTGGCCTCCAACCACCTCGACGTCGAAGAAAGCAAAAAAATATGGCAGCCTTGTCTCTTAAAATAGGGCTCAGCGATTCCGATCGCACCCGACCGATCGCGAACGGTGAAGTATCGATCGCCGGCGTCGAAGCCGACGTGACGTTGATGGGCGTGCAAGCGCTGTTCAACAAGCAGTTGACGGAACATACCTTCGACTGCTGCGAATTTCCGATCACTTCCTATCTGAGGTCGCTCGAACGCCCGGAGTGGCCTTATGTGGCGGTGCCGGTGTTTCCCTCGCGACACTTCCGCTTCTCGAACGTCTTCGTCAACACGTCAAAGCGGATCAGGACACCAGCCGATCTCGCCGGCAAGCGCATCGGCGTGCCCGTGTTCGACATGGCCGCCGCCGTCTGGCTGCGCGGCATCTTTCAGGATTATTTCGGACTGCCGCGCACCTCGCCGATCTACGTGTCGGGTGGCCTGGAAAGCGCCCGCAGTGGCGACGAGCATCCGCAATTCTATCCCGACCGCTTCAAGCACGAGCAAAGGAACGACAAGAGCCTCGCCGTCTTGCTGGCGGAGGGCGAGATCGACGCTTTATACACCGCGCGGGCACCGAGCACCTGGCGCACTCCTATGGTGACCCGCCTGTTCGAAAATCCCATGGAGGCAGAGCTCGCGTATTTCTCCAAGACCGGGATTTTTCCACCTATGCACCTCATCGCCATCAAGCGAACCATCGCCGAGTCCAACCCGGGCCTGGCGATGGCCGTGTTCGATGGTTTCGCCAAGGCTCAAGCGATCGCCAGGGAGCGACTGTTCGATTCGGCGGCGCTGAGTACGATGCTGCCGTGGCAGCTCGAGAACCTGATGTTCACTGAGCAGCAGCTCGGCAGCGACTACTGGCCGGTTGGCCTCGCAAAGAATCGCTCAACGCTCGACGTTGTCAGCCGCTACATGTTCGAGGATGGCCTGATCTCCAGACAGCTTTCGCCCGAGGAATTCTTTCCGCAACCAGATCTCCTTACCACTTAGTAATTCGTAGAGGGACGCATCGGGATATTGCCCGCGCCACTCGCCTCGGAGCACGCCTTGCACTGAGCACGCCGGATGGCAGAACATCGTCGTTTGGCAGAGGATGTAGCAGAGGTCCGTCCGCCACGTCGCTAAACCCACTATTTCGGAAGCCTGTTTTCCTACCGGAGGGTAGCTTTACTCGCGAGGCGGCGCGTTGAAAGACCGCCACACATCGAGGGCGGTAGCGGTTCAGAATGACCGCTTCTCTCCCTTCTGAGACTCTCCGGTCCGGCCGAATGTCCGGTTTGCACCAAAATCTGCTCGCTAGGATCCGCGCAGAAAAGCGGACCGGGCCCTGAATCGCGCATCACTTCTCGTCACCCATCAATCAAATGTCAGGACGACCTTTCCGAGATGCCCGCCCCGTCGCAAACTATCCATCTGTGTGTACCGAAAACCTTATCCGGGTTGATGACGTAATGGAGTCGCCTAAGCTGGCGGAATGATCGGGCTGCTCTGTTTCGTACTGGCCGTCTTGGCTTCGCCCCTCAAGTCGAAGAGCCGACTTGAAGCAGAGAATGCGGCGCTCAGACATCAGTTGATTGTCTTGAGGCGTAGGCTGCA